>NZ_CP040282.1:0-239406 GCF_013393925.1 Nostoc sp. C057
TTGATTGACCATGAGAATAATAATCGTGGTTTGACCGATACCAATGAAGCATTACAGCTAGCCGAAAGCCTAGAGTTAGACCTAGTATTAGTGTCTGAAGGAAAAGAGGCTCCAGTTGCAAAGATTTTGAATTATGGCAAGCTTCAGTATCAAAAGAAAAAGCGTCAGGCACAAAGTGCTAGACCAGTAGTAAAAGAAGTTCGGTTTGGTTTGAATATAGGTGTAGCTGATTATAAGTTACGTATTGAACAAGCAGTTGGGTGGTTAAGTAAAGGCGATTCGGTGAAGTTTGCCGTTCGTTTACGAGGTCGGGAACATCAATATCGTGAGCAAGCTGGAGAACTATTAGATCGGGTTGTAAGTGATCTGAACTCTGTAGGAAAAGTTCAATCACTTGATAAGCGTTCACTAATTGCTTTAATCATTCCTGCCTAAATTACTTTTTAAGTATGGCTTGATATTCAGCACTTATTTCAATCATAAAATCAACTTGTGGAATGTACACACCAGCCGCGATCGCTATGTTCAAAATCTGTTCAAAAGTGAGATAATTCGGGAATTAACCCCAGACTTACGCGTTTTAGCCACCCCCATACAAGCAATTCTTGTTGAAAGCTGACACGGAGGTACTTTCATCTCAGCAATGCCAAACGCGCAGAGCGTCTCGTAGAAAAGGCTGGCTGCGCCTACGCATTCTACTTTAAGTATTCCTGTTTCATCCTCTGTACCCACTCATTCACAGTAATATGTTTTCTAGAAAACTCCAGTTTTCAAGCTGGATGAGGTTTAGATAAATTCTCATGCAATTGCAACCGAAACAAGTTAATACAAACAAGCAACGCCTTGAATGCGTGATTTGTCATTATCATCTTGATGCAAATGATAAATCTGTATTTTTTACGTTCCCTTGTAATGTTAGAGCCTTTATAGGCGAAAAGTTCAAGGTTTGGAGATGTCCGCACTGTAAGACGATTCATTGTCTAGATACGGTGGATCTCGACCATTACTATGCAAAATACCCTCTTTCTCAAGCTAAATTAACACAGGGATATCGATCTTTGTGTAGCAATGTATATCGTCAGTTGACTAAACATGGGTTTTCTAAAACTCACTCTTTGCTCGATTATGGTTGTGGTGGCAACGGTCTGTTTGTACAATATTTTCGGGAACGCGGCTTTACCAACTCCTACGGTTATGATCCTTATGCATCAGAGGATAGCTTCGGCAATCCGGCAGTTCTTGGGCATGGGCAATTTGATTACATTTTGCTCCATGAGGTCATCGAACACGTTGAAGACCCTAATGCATTATTAAGCCAATTAAACAGCCTGCTATCTTCTAAGGGTTATATTCTAATCACTACACCTAACGCTGCTAATATCGACCTAAATCGACCCGACTTACCCGATCATTATAACCCTGTGCATGTCCCCTACCACCTTCATATATACACGCATGAAATCCTCGAATTTTTAGGCACTAGTCAGAGATGGGAGCTTGTAGATTTCTACGAGCGCAGATATGGCGATACACGCAGGTTCGGCTTTAATGTTCGAGCTTGGAACGCTTACGTGAGTCTCTTTGATGGCTCATTGGACGTTCTTGTTGAGCCGCTCCAAATAGTGAAAGCATTGACCTCTTATAAATTTCTTTTTACGCTATTTTCGGCTATTGGCTAAGTCTTCATTGTGGGATGGCTATCATGTTCCGCAAAGGCATTTAATCAAGCGACACCGGACAGCCTGTCGTAGACATCGCTCAAGCAGAGCATAGTCTATCATCTCCCCAATCGATTCCCTCTCTTATTGCCAAAAGCCCTGCTGATGTGGGCTATTGGAGTGATGAGTGGCGTGTTGATGGGAAATCTGGCGCAAAGATCCAGTTTGGGAGCTTTTGTGTTAGAGAAACCATTGCTGAGGGCAAACTTAAAGAATTAATTTTAATGGTAATAAATCACGAGAGAATAGCGTTTAGAGATATGTGCATAATAAATGATAGCTCTACTAAAAAGATAACAGGAAAAGTTAGGCTTCTGTTTGGCAGGATTAACGACTTGATACTAATCTCAGTCCCAGTACACCTGCACAAATTAAGCCAATGCAAATAAAACGCTTTACAGAAGCAGGTTCACCAAATAAAAATACTCCTAAGAAAGCCGTACCCATTGCTCCTATGCCAGTCCAAACGGCGTAAGCAGTACCTACTGGTAATGTGCGTAGTGCTATCGATAGAAAGAAAAAACTCAATATCATACAAACAACTGTGGGAATGCTGAAAGCCAGTTTAGTAAAGCCTTGTGAATATTTCAAACCAATTGCCCATGCAATTTCTAACAACCCTGCAACCAACAAATACACCCACTCCATTATTTATTCTCCTGCACATTGTAGAAATTAAAACTTTTATTTTTTAACGATTTTTCTTGTATTAAATATAAAGAAATATGGCGGCTTTGCCAGATTCAATTAGCTGCATAAATTCCAAAGACACAATTAATTGAGTCCTATAGTATCTCTCTGTTAATGCTAGAAGTTTTATAATGCAGCCAGGATTTAACTAATTGATAGTTAAATCCTGGCTGCATTGTAAATTATGAATCCTCTGCTCGTTGTCGCTCAATAGGTAGAGCTTCTAAATTTGGAAAAGGTAACATAGTTGCTCAAGGCATAGCCTCTATATGCTGCGATTGCTGCCAGAGGAACGAAGTATCGATTGCCTATTGAACGTTCCCTGGCTATTTATAGTACTTGTGTACTAAATAGATGTCCTATCTCTTGTGGCTGAATATGAAGATGGATTTACCTAATCGAAAACAAAACCGTTACACCAATTAGACGGTTTTGGAGCAAAATAGCGATTATATATCGTGCCAAATCGACACAGTAACAGTCGTCGTGCTTTGTTAATTTTCGCGTGTTGCTAGAAAATTATTCCTTTTCCCCTTTCTAGATAAGAGGTAATAATGCTAGATTTCGATTACTTGCAATGATTCAGGGTGATTTATGAACAAAGGTGAACTAGTGGATGCTGTAGCAGCCAAAGCCAACGTCACAAAAAAGCAAGCCGATGAAGTCATTAGTGCTTTTTTGTCAGTTGTTACCGAGGCTGTAGCTAATGGTGAAAAGGTAACGCTGATTGGGTTTGGGTCATTCGAGCGACGCGAACGCTCAGAGCGCGAAGGGCGTAATCCCAAAACCAATGAGCCAATGACTATTCCAGCGACCAAAGTGCCTGCGTTTTCTGCTGGGAAACAGTTTAAAGAAAAAGTAGCGCCATAGATAAATTGTTTTACCACTGGCTATCCAATCACTGTAAAGCTGTAACTCTCGCTTTTCTCAAGACAGCATAAGGCAACGAAAAGTTATTCAAGAGGTTAGTTATGACAAAAGAATACATGGAGTCTTTAGAGACAATTGTTGATCAATTAACATTAGCCGCAGTTCTAGAAATGTTAGAAAGAATCAGTCATAAAAAAGCAGAAAATCTCAGAAATCATTGGAAAGATGAGGCTTCTGCAAAGCTGTGGGATAAAGCTGCTAGACAGATAGAACAGATGAATATTGATGTTTAATTAAAAATTTGGTTGTATTGCAAAGCTGTAGCGTTGACTTACAGCCCTTCTCAAAAAAAGAGGCGCTATTCACATTCGGGCATTCTCTGGCAGGCGTTGGCGCAGCCATTTCTGTATTAAATAGAAGTTTCTCTGCACTAATCTATACTCTGATTAACGTGTCATTCAAATTCCTATGAGTTGCGAACATTTAGACAATCTGACTACGGAAACTCTGATCTCTAAAGCAAACTATCCAGTATTCCGTTGTGAAGAGTGTATCCTAATAAACAGTCGCTGGGTGCATCTGCGTATTTGTCAAAGTTGCGGCAAGATGCTGTGCTGTGATTCTTCTGTTCATCAACATGCCCGACGGCATTACGAGGAAACTGGACATTCAGTAATTAGCTCGGCTGAATTAGGAGAACAGTGGTTATGGTGTTTTTTGGATGAGCAGGCAAAGAATTATTAAAGTGAGGCAAACGCGCTTCACTGCCAAAAGAGGTCGATTGCTATCTTCCTAACGCCTCAGCCAATTGCCCTTTTATGGAGAAAGCTTTGACTTGTTGCCCAAAACCAGTATCACCTGAAATTTTATGCGAAGAATTATTATTGGTGTTATGGGGAGAGGAGAAAATGCGACAGCAAATGATTTACAAAATGCTTATATATTAGGTCAACTTATTGCCAAACAAGGATGGGTTTTAGTCACTGGTGGTAGAAATGTAGGGGTAATGGATGCAGTAAGTAAAGGTGCAAAATCTGCTGATGGTTTAACTATTGGTATTCTTCCAGGTGAAAATCAGGATGGTATGTCCTCTTGGGTGGATATTGCTATTTTCACAGACATGGGTAATTCTAGGAACAATATTAACGTTCTTACCAGTGATGTGGTAATTGCTTGCGGGATGGGTGCAGGAACCGCTTCAGAAATTGCTCTAGCTTTGAAAGCAAATAAGCAAGTAATTTTGTTGAATAATGATGAAGAAAGTAAACTTTTCTTTAAAAAACTGTCGCCAGAAAATGTTTATATTGTGGAGAGTGTGGAGCAGGCGATCGCTACTGCCAAAATAATTTTATCTTAGTTACGAATTAGTGAATCAGTAAAGTCTTCTCAAATCGGGAGGCTCTCGAATTGATTGGGTTTAAATCCCCATCTGTTGCGTTAGCTTCCCGATATTTAAATTATATTCCGGATCAGACTGAAGCAAGTGAGTGTATGTATAAAAAAGAGAACAACATTCCCAGATGATTAACCAAATTACCGCTTTAGAATCTTGTTGGCATATTTCTCCTGAGTGGGGTCAGACCATGCCTCCAGTAGCAGTAAGAATGTTAGAAAAAGTTTTGTTGCCAATCTCAAACTTGTCAGGCTACTGCTGTGGTGTTCAGTGGGAAAGACAGGAATGGATTTATGCAATTGTTTGCCAGAGTGAAACTCTCTACTTAGCTGAACAAGAATTTCATAGAACAAATCTATTAGAAAAGTCCACTGTTTCTACTCCAGCTTTTAAATTGGGGGATATAGTTGAGGTTGATTTCGGTGAACAGCCGACACGCCGTATTATTCAAGGAATTTTTAGCCTCAAAGATAATTGGCTTTATGGGGTAGAGTGGCGCTCTCCAATTTTAGAAGAAGTGTCTGCCCAAAGCAGAACAATATGGCTTGCTGATGTTGATTTAGTCAATGTTAGTGTATGACGATTATCAGTTGCGACAAAAGAGCAGCACAAACTTAACTAACAATTTGGGTTATTAATTTAACTTTACTGATTTTATTAGCTACTTTTAATTAGTTGTCTGGGCATCATAAGTATTATATAGTGATTATTACTACAGATGCTTCCAAAAATTTCCTTTGTTGCAATTAGCGTTCTGCTTGTAGCTCAAATGTCGTTACCCGTATTTGCCAAAAATCTTACCGCCACAGTTGTAAGCGTAGGCGACGGTGACACCATACGGGTGAGAACTGGTAACAAAACTGTAACACTCCGCCTCGCTTGCATTGATGCACCAGAGATGAAACAGAATCCTTGGGGTCAACAATCGGCAACGCGACTAAAGCAATTACTTCCAGTAGGACAGTCCGTTACCCTACGTGCTATTGAAACTGACAAATATAAGCGCTTAGTTGCAGAGGTGTTTGTCGAGAATCGCAGTGTCAACGTGAGTATGGTGCAAGAGGGACAGGCTGTAGTGTATCGTCAGTATCTCAAAAGTTGCCCACAATCTAAAGATAGTTTGTTGCAGGGTGAAAACACCGCCAAACAACAGCGTTTAGCATTTTGGAATCAGGCTAATCCTGTGATGCCTTGGGACTTCCGCCACAGAGCTACCCAAAAGACAACATCAGTCCCGATTCAACCGCAGCAACAGAATAACTGTGATCCCTCTTACCCAGATTTTTGCATTCCAAAGAATTCACCAGACTTAGATTGCCGAGATATTAGCCAACGAAGGTTTAAAGTGCTGCCACCAGATCCTCATGGGTTTGACCGAGATGGTGATGGGATTGGGTGCGAAAAATAACTACGACGAAACACAGCTTTCAGTTAAGCAGTAAAAATGTTTCATTAAAATCAAGATTGTTCAATTGACTCCGAAGCTTTAAAGATGTTTATTCAAATTAATCAGGATAATAGACCTATATCACCTTTTTCCCTTGACTTTTTTTAATGCTGCTTGTCTTACTTCTGCATTAAGCAAATAACCAAAACCCACCTTCTCTAAACGCAGCACAAATTCCTCTCGTGTATTGCCCAATTTACTAGCTGTAGCATCCAAATTCCAATTATGGTTCGCTAACTGACTCAGCAAATAAACTCGGCGAGTCTGCATACCTGATAAGCGATAAGTCTTTAAATACTCCAATTCACCATTCTCTCGAATAATTGCTTCCCCAATATGATTTTCTTCGTTGGGGTTGAGGTCAGTAATAAATCGTTGTAACATGAACGAACCAGCAGTATAGACTTTTTGAGAAATTAACTTGCGTCCTAACAGTCCGTCTGCCATGAAACCCTGAAACGATGCCCAATCTGAACGCATATTTTGTACTGCTGCTCTCAAAGCTTTTAAATCATTAATTTTTGACTCATCTAAAGATACATTCATGGTCAAAGTTGTATCGTGCAGTAAAGCGTATTGGTACAATAACTCACCATAGAAATCTTTTAACAAGCTATTGTGCAAAAGTCGATAGTCCTCTGGGGTCGGTACTACAAAAGCTGATGCTAATGTCTCAGCAACAAATACTAATACCCCAACCTGTCGAGAGTGAATTTCAAATACCCGCAAAGCATCTTCAAGTCCAGCAATGTAACGTCCACTAAAAGAGCTTTCCATTCGGCTACCCAGCCCATGAGAAAGGGCATACTTAGAATATTCACTCCAGGCGATATCGGGGCCAGAGAAAAACATTGATAAAAAGCCTTCCATTGCCAAGTGAAGTGGCAAAAATCTTAGTTGATTACTAGATTCCCGCTTCACCATCCGGTGCATCAACCGGACACTGGCGCAACCATAGTTTAGCTGTTTACCATCTGTTTTAAAAAGCTGTCCTCCAAAAGCCCCTACAGGGCTGCCGTCATCAGTCCAGGACAACACTAGCCCGTGAGGAACATAGGAAAAATATTTCATTCCTGGTGCTGTCATTTCTCCCGCTAAGGAAACAACTGCTAAATCTTCATCGTAACTACGACGCAGCAAGCGCAAGTCATTACGTACTTGATGGCGCAATAATGGCACAATCCGCACTGCTCCCCGTATTTGAGAAGGAGCAATTTCTAGTCCTTTGAGTGATATGTCTGCTAACAGATTGCTTTTGGATGCCATAATTGTCGCTCAAGATTTATCAGTCCTGGGTTTAGGAGTTTTGATTGCTGTATCGCTTAACATTTGCTTGACTCGCTCTGCTAAATATGATTCCAATTCGGCTAAAGATGCAGAACCTTCAGCAAATCGAGCAAAGCCCAACATGGTAGGTAAATCTTCTGCATCCCGTAATCCTACTGTGGGGATTGTGGGGCTAAGGGGGTGTAAAGAAAAGTCATCGGCATTGTAAACAGGATTGCAATGAATAATCGAAGTTTTTTGTTTTGGGTCTAAACGATTACGATATACACGTAGAATTTCCGATGCTCCACTGGGAGGGTCGTTTTCCCAACCATCGGTGACAAGTACTATTAAATCTGCGCCCCATTCCAAAGCATCGAGTAGGGGAGTAGCGAGGTCTGTTTGTCCACGAGCTAGAATCAGCAGTGGATCGCTGGTTGATGCAGTCCAAAAAGCTTGGTATTCCTGGGATGCTGCTTTTAATAAGTAATGAGTCGCTAAGGCTACCCCTAGAGGACGACGATGTTTTTCGGCTGAACCGGAACTGGAGTAGCTGCAATCTAGAACTGCGGCTACTCGTCCTAATTTTAGAGGTGATTTTCTTAATGTGAAGGCAGCAGATTTCTCTAATGCTTGGTTTAAAATATCCCACTGCTGTTTGCGAGTATCCAATGGCAAGGATAGAATATACAGCGCCAAACGAGTTAGGGGGAGACGACCTAAATTAATGTCGATTTCTACTTCTGTGCGGTTGGCTGAACTTTGAAAGCGCAATTTTTCATTCAAAGTCATTTGCTCTTGAATACGGGATAAAAAGACTTCTCGTTTAATTCCGTGTTTTGCTGCTAAACCTTCGGCAACTGTAAAGGGTAGTTGATAAACTGCTTGAGCGCTATAGTGTGCTTGGCGAAATGTCTCGAATAATTCTGTTTGATAAACCTGCTGTTTCCATTTCCCAAAGAGAAAATTACCTAATTCTCCTGGTAGGGTGAGGTGAGCATGGGAAGCGATCGCTCGAAATTTGGAGCGATATTTCACAGCATCAAAGTTGATGTCACGTTTTTGCTGGAGATAATCACGAGCGATCGCTCTGCTACGACGATTATTGATACTTCTTTTCCGCAACTGTTGCAATACTTCCCAACCTCGTTGTGCTGGTAAGGCTGTTAATGCTGCGGCAATTAATGCACCTTCTTCTTGTCGATGTTCAGGGGGTGTATCTTTTCCTGTTGCCAGTAACTTGAGGATAATCTGCGCTTGGTTGAAGTGGTTAATCCCTGCTGCCAATGTTCGGGTATAGAGTAAGCGGTAATTACCTAAAATATAGTCGTGCAAAAAATCAATAGATACGCGCTGCCCGTAACTATCACCGTAGAATTCACGCTGTCCTGTGCAGGAGAGGCAGGCATTAATGAACATGACTAAATCTTCCCTTGCCACTTGCTGATGTTGCTTCGCCCGATTAATGTCCATTTTTGACATAGTGGCTTTTTTGAAGGGGTACTGTTCGGGGAATGACGACACGACAAGCTAGGATAGCATTACAGGCTAGGTTCGGAAGTCGCACCAAAGTCCCGCAAACAGTATTAACGACTATTTTAAGTTCTAGATAAGAAAATAGCTAGAGAGATTCAACTTAAATATTACTCAGTATACTGAGTCTTTAAGCCGAACGCAAAAAGGGATCGCAAACTAATTCAACGAACCAAAACTGAAGTGCCACCGGGAAAAGTAGCGGAGCTAGCCTGGAGTAGCGGCAAGTAAACTTCTAACGCTGGAGCTGCCGGGGAGATCCCGAGGGCAAGCGATCGCTTTCACCTTTGCTTGGTGTAGCCTTATGGTTGACACCAGTATATTAATCATATTATCATGTCAACTGGCGAGCGCAGTGAAAATAAAATTAAAGTAAAAATGAATATCACAGTAGATGTAACACCCATCGCTGCGTTTAGGTGGAATGAAGAAAATGCCCAAAAACTCAGGGAGCTAAGAGACAAAGCTGGATATAGTAGACAAAAGCTATCTGATGCTGTGGGAGTTTCTGTGGCTTATATTCAGCAGCTAGAGACTCCTCATGTCTTTATTAACAAACCAAAGAAACCAACTCATACCAATTTAATATGAAGCTGCATAGAATAAAGCTTCCAGGATAAAGTTGTAAGAAGAGACAGAAATTACCTGCTCAAAAGTAAGTTGGTCGAATATTTCTTGGATGCGCTCGCGTAAAGCTTGTAAAGAAGAAAAAAGTTGATTTTTGAGTGGTTTTTTGAGGAGTTGCCAAAGTCTTTCAATGGGATTGAGTTCAGGGGCTGAAGGTGGTTGAAACAAAGGAATAATATTTTCTGGCCAACGGAGTTTTGAACTTGTATGAGCCGGTGCTTGGTCAATCTGTAAAATTGCATAATCCGAGCCTAATTGCACAGATAGCCAGTCCAAAAACTGTTGAAAACACTCGCCATCTAGTTTTGGATATTCATAAAGAAAGTGGTCTCCAGTTAATGGTTCAATTGCACCATAAATCCAAAAGTTTTCCCTCGGCCATATCACCTTAACAGTGGGCTTGACTCCAAAAGCTGTAATCACTTTTCCTGTAAGAGTTTTGAGTCCAACCCTAGTTTCATCCTGGCACAGGTAGCGAACACACTTGCCGGGTGCTAAATGTTCTTCTAGACAATTGAGTATGATACCGAGTTTTTTTTAAACTCAGATACCAACTTTTCGTCCTGCTTATGGCTTTGAGGGCGAGGCACTTTTAGTTTTGCCCCCAATCGATATCGAACCCACGCATAAACCGTTGCATACTCTATATCTTGTCCATGTTCTTCTTTTAACCACTCAACTATTGCACCATAGCTACTAAAGCCTTTTCCTGTTTTTAACTCCTCCTCAAGTGCTGCGATCGCAGCATCATCGATTTTCCGTTTTGCTCCTGGTGCTTTTTTGATTTCTAATAAGCCTGATATCCCATCAGTTTTGTACTTCTGCAACCATCTCGTGACCGTTGAAGTATCTCTTGCCAAGCGTTTTCCAATATCTTGCTGCTCTTTAACCTGCCCGCTTTTTATCCACCACAGCATAATAAGCTTTTCTTTCTGGGTTCCTAAATTCGCTGTTTGTAAACGTTTTTTAAGTTCTTCTTCGCTCTCTGCGATTTCAATCTTAAAAGGGCGGCTCATGGTTCTTTTAATTTATCGAGTTTGTTTCCTCTATTATATGCAGCTTCATATTAAATTGGTATCAGATGACTGTTAGTACAGAAATTCTAGAGAAACTTTGTGCTGCTTTAGATGGGGATATCACTTCACTTATTTGGAACATAGATTACAACAGTTAAGACACTATCTACTACGCTCACCAGTAAAAATTGCTTGACAACTACTGGTGAGCGTAGTAGTATAGTAATCATAAGAGAGGAGACGAGCGCGATGCCTCTTTTGAAAAACAAAGAAGCGCTCAAAATTCAACCCTTACAAATCGAGTTAACGATACGAAACCACAATAACCAGCCGCCACCGGGACTAGCAGCCGGAAGCCAAAAACTTGTATTGCTCAAGCCACCGGAGATGATTCCGATGACCAACCAAGTCTAAAAACTGGTTGTAAAAACTTCAATCTTTCCAGAATTAAGGCGATTGCGTACTCAGTAGTATGCAATCGCCTTTTCAATCAATTCTTATCACATGGCTGTACAGAGGACACGGTAATATCCCAATATCTTCTCTACAGCTTTGTGCTGTCTGGTGTTTTGACATCAGTTAATACGCTTTACCCTTGAACACTTTTATAGAACCCATTTGATATCTATACAGGAGGGCAATCGAATTTGGCTGAACTACGAGCTAAGTTACAAATTTTATAGATTGATCGTCAGGATTTTTTTCTTGCTTTTTTTGTCGCTCAACACGACTGTATTGTAGGGTAATGTATCCGTTCCCAACGGAATTGGCAGCCTAAAACTGGGGCTTTTATGATCGAGTTCGCCTAAATCAATGCTTTTCGTTATATCGCCATCTGTTGCAAGATTTGCGGTAAGTTCGCCTTTATAATCTTCAATTAAAAAGTCTCTAAAGAAAACGACTTCCCCAGCATCAGGATCTATCCCAAGGATGACCGTACCGATGAAAGTTGCGCCTTTTCGTTCTTCATCAACCGTTGCCATTGTGATTTCCGAGGGGTCTTGACCGGACATATCTGCCATAAACTTTTTTCTCTTGCGAATTCTCAACAATTGAAAATGATTTTACAAGAGCGCTATGGGCGATCACAAAACTCTCAGGACGTATTTCTGCATTGAGTTGATACAAGATACCATCTAAGATTTGTCGCTTTGTCCACTTTGGTGGTCTGGCTTGCTTTTTCTGCGGCAATAGTGGTTCAATGATTGCCCACTATGCGTCGCTTAAGCTGCTGGAGTACGGCATTTATTTCTCATTTTACCCGTTCTTCCAAGATCCCAAATGGGTTCTATAAGGCTTCGCCAATTCTAGATTGAGAGTGTTGTGCTGAAAGCACAACAAACTGACCAATAAAAATAGGACGATCGCTGGCCTGGAAAACTTAGCGATCGCCCCTATGCCCCAACCATCTAAAGAAGAGGCAATTTCTAATGATGACACAAAGTTTAGCCCCTACGCCAACAAAAGATCCGTTAACCACACGCGATCGCCAAATCATTGCAACCATCGTCAATCAGTCGGACTACTCAAAAGAGTGCAAGCTCGAAGATGTAGTGACTATCTGGATCAACAGTGATGATATCGTGTGGGTAAAAATGACCCACGGCTATGCTCGATATCACAAAGAGCCATTCAAACGCGCTGTTGCAGAGGTAAAAGCGAGTCTTTCTGCTCCAGTAAAGTGCAATCACAAAGAAGATGAGGAATTGAAACAAGCTTCTGAGAAAATAGGCTTGTTAGGTGATTGTGATTGGCTATCGTTAAGCGTTCAATACCATTCTGATAAAGTAATCGGTCATGCTGGTTGTTATATTTCCCACAAGGCTCGAATATTAACCCCACCGGCTGAATGGGATTTTACACTGCCGAAGTGGAATATGCCTGCTGCTATCTGCCCAGATTGTGATGGTCACGGCTGCGGAAACTGCTCCTATCGCGGGACTCGTGCAGAAGACTTGTGCAAACCAGTAGACGGCTATCGACTGACCTATGTAGGACGCACTGACTTTCAGACGGCTCACAATGTATATCTAGATGGTGAATTCTTGGGCATACTCTTCAAGGTCAGGAACACTGATGAAGTCTGGGAAAACGACCTCAAGACTTACTATTGGCGCTGTGGTGATGGAGTACGGTATTGGTCTGTCAGGGAGGCTGTAGAGGGACTGTCCAGGGCAACTGCTTCGATTGAACTGCCGCAAGTTCGTCGGGAGTTGGTAGCGGCGTAAGTGAAATGGTGGGTTTTTATACCCACCACTAAGCTTTTCTCAACCTCGTAAAATAAAACACAGTTCGCCCTTACAAAATGACCCAACAACCTCACGATAAATTTGCCAAGCAGTTTTTAGAAGAGTTACTTTCTCCCTTTGGGGAAGTAAAAACTAACAGGGAAGTCACTGATGAAACAAGATTTGTTGATGTGTTATTTTCGCCAACACCAACATCTGCGGTTGATGCAGAAACTTTAGGATTATTGGGTAGAATAGCGGTATTAAATACTACTTTACTAGAACCGTTTCGTAATCAACCAAATAGAACAGAAGTACGTAGTTGCCTTCAAAAATTATTTACTGTGATTGCAGACGCGCAACGTTTTGCCAACAGGGAAGATATAACAATAACGGAGAACGAGCTAGCACAACTGTGGATTATTTCTCCCAGTGCTTCCAAAGCTCTGCTCAAGGCTTTTGAAGCTAAACTAGATTTAGACAATTGGATGAGCGGAGTGTACTTTCTGCCTGAAGGGGTAAGAGCAGCAATAGTAGCGATTAACAAGCTACCGCGAACTCCAGACACGCTGTGGTTTAGGCTGTTGGGTCGGGGAAAAGTACAAATCCAAGCAGTAAGTGAACTGGTTGCCCTTCCACCAGAGAATATTGTCCGCCGTAATGTTCTAGAAATGGTTTACAGGTGGCGTATCAGTGTAATGACACAAACAGATTTAACTGAAGATGACCAGGAGTTAATTATGAATTTAACAGAAGCTTATCAAGAAGCAAGAGCGCAAGCGGTACAGGAGGGGGTGGAGCAAGGAGTACAACTAGAACGCCGCCAAGTTGTAGAAAACTTGTTGAGATTCCGGTTTGGTTCTGTGGATGAAGAACTGTCAAGAGTAGTTGATACTTTGTTGCAGTTATCACCAGATGACTTTGCAAGATTTTTACTGGAATTGTCTAGTTTATCCCGTGAAGATTTGCTGGCAAGATTTAATTCACACTAGTAATCCATAACTACAAATAATTAGTAATAAAAAGCGCTTTTGTGAAATCAAGAGCGCTGTTTTATTGGCTCTACATTTCATACATTTGTAGTCAACGGCTTCGCCAATGTGAAAGTGAAATGTATTGGTATTGAACAATGAACCCTCAAGAAAATGCTGAACTACTTGCTGCCTTAATGCGTCAAGAGGAACTACTCAAGCAGTTAGTCGCAGCAATCAATAAGCCAAAACTGGGATTGCATTCTGAAGCTGGCAGTTGCAAAATCTACTGTAATCGTCACAATGGTTCACTGTGGTACACCCTAAACAACAGTGAAGCGAGTGCGATTACTCAAACTGCCTTAACTGGATATCTAAAAGAACTCAAATTTGAGAAGTGTGAGCGCAGAGGTAAAGAAGTTTATAAGTTGCTGATTACAATTCAAGCAGACAGACCCTATATATTAGAAAGTGGGCATGATACTCACTTTGCTAAATCTGTATTAGCCGCGATCGCAACTTTAACCCCACAACAATTATATTCTCCCATCACACTACAGCCTACTCCAGGTACGACAGATGAAAACGTGTTGTTCTGTCGGGTATGGGTTGGGTCGGAATTAGTTATGGCATCCTACAGCGAAGAAACGAACTGGCGCGAGGTCAGCAAGCAGGCAATTGCTGTAACCAAAGCTGCGGCAGAAATGGTGTTCTAACTTGTTGTAAACAGGGTTTGGGCAACTGTAATTAGAAGTTGCTTAAGCCTTGTCTACAGCTAATGAAGAAGGGGAATGGGAAAAGGGAAAGGGGTAAAGGTAAAAGCCTTACTTTTCTAAGGATGATTTAATTCATGAATCCCTTTCCCTTTCCCCTTTAACCTTTCCCCCTCTTTTTGCTGTCTACTTATTCACCAATCAAAAGAAATGACAACAACAATTGTTCACCCCAATATCGAAAACTTACAGCAGTTTTCTGACTCGTTCGATATCGATAAACTATTGCAATCTGAGGGAGTTCTGCCGTGGCTCCTAGCAAATGGCTGGAACTACGACGATGAATCTTGTTTGATTGCAAACATTATCGATGAGTCTACAAGTATTGATGAAGTTTGGGAATCAGACGAATTTAACTTTAAGGCTCTGCCTGATGAATTAAAGGAAAAACTTCATCAGATTTTTGAGCGTTTTTATCTGTAATCTTCTGTCACTCTCAATCAATAATTAACGCAAAGACAACGAATTATTCGTGAAAAACTCTACAGTCAGACTGATTAAATCTGACTGTAGAGAAAAATCGATTCCACAACAAATTATGGCACACTTCACTGCTACTAAGATGGAATTAAATTTGATTAAAGTTTACGATACAACGCTGTTAAGCTCATCAAAAGTTTACCAAATTAATGGTACACATTGCCGATACTTAGGCGATGCAGGTACTATCCAACATCCACAGTATCTATTTGTACCTCTGCCAAATCAAAGAAAAAAAGCCAGCTTTCGACTAAATCGCAACAAACTTATGACCCGTTGTTATGAAGTCGAAAGCATGGTTTATAACAAGCCTGTGGCACAGGATAATTCACAGCAACTTCAACTATTTTGAGCCATGTCAATACATAAACCACCAGTCATTAAAAGACATATCCGACTACAAAATGGCTCTAAAAAAGTAATCTATAGAGCTACTACAGACATTCGCTCTCTTGAGAAATCACCACAAAGAAAGCTTCGCTTAATTGAAAGTGAAAAATAATGATTGAGGTTAATAATCATGGTACAAGTAATCGACAACACTATCGTTGCCAATTTCCTAACTGATGCAGTAGTCGAGCGCCACAATTTCTCACAGTTAAATAAAACCCGCATTCGCTTTCGTATCCAGTTAAAGAAAAGTACAAAATCTGCCGCTCCTAAATGGGCAGATGTCTTAAAAGCTGAAGTCTCTGAAATAGAATCAGACCTTGTGAAAGTTACAAATTCTGAAGTTGGTTTGCGGGGAATCAAGGTATTTAAGAAGCTGGATGAAGCTGCCGCACAACTTCGTCAAGAAATCGCCTCAGTTCAGGAGTGGATGAGTAGTGATACTGGTGACTGGATTTGTCCGATTGATTTAGCTCCACTCGTTTGGAGCCAACTACTTAATATCAGAGATAATATCGCCCCTGGTTTACGCAATCAATTAAAAGTTGATTACGAAGCGGGACTTCTTGATTATCAGGAACGGATTGATCAGTTCCTCTCGCTTAACACTTGGGAATTAGCACAGGATAAGCAAGAGTCAGTCAAAGCCAACTTGTTAAGAGCATTCCCGACTCTGACCGATCTCGAAGACTATTTGCAAGTCGTCATTGGTCGTCCGGTAATTATCCCGGCATTGTCCGAACAACTGAACCAGCAGCAAGCCGAATGTCTAGACCAGATTACCAAGTTCATTCAGCAGTATGACCAAAATCTGGAGCAAAGGCTACGGGAATCTGCGATCGCTGGCGGTGAACAACTAGCCGCGCAGTTGTTAGAAGAATTGAGCGACTGGGAGCCAGGACGTAAGCCGGTGCAGTTCAAAAAGAAGATGCAACGTCATCTGATGAAGGTTCAAGTGCTATTGGCAAACGCTTCACCAGAGGCAGGCAGTAGCTTGGAGGCGATGATGGCGCACTTAGATTCTATCGTTAATGATCCAGCGATTGAGTCCAAAAATCTTGGTTCTGATACGCGCAGTCAATTGCAGCAAAAGATGCAAGAGATTCGCACCAAGTTGTTAGATGAACAACGCAATCTACAATCACTTGCGACTGACGACGTGGGCTTATCGAAAGCTACCGTGATGTCTTTCAAGTTCAGGTAAAAAACAGTCTTGGGCGAGGGTGTATTCGCTCAAGACTAACTAATGAATTGGAAATGTGGTGTTCACCTCTGGGGTGTTCACCTCAAAAAGGATATCTCGCTTTTATTATTTCTCAAACCAATTTGAAAGCCTGGGAGCTAAAAATGTCGCATTTCTCAACCGTTAAAACCAAGCGGGAGCAATGCGATTTTGTGAGGTCGGCCAAAAAAGGTGCGATCGCTAAAAATTATATTTAGGTACAAGGTGATTTTATTTGCAAATAAAATACTGGTTTACACAAAAAGCCATCTTGATGAAATATTTCAAAAAGATTGCTAGCAAGTCATTTGACGATTATTTATAAAAATATCTGCAATCAGTCTTTCATACTTGGTATGAATTATGTCAAAAAGTAAATTAAAGACAGGATTAAAGTATAAAATTTATCAAGCTGTTTGGGGTTTGATAAAGGAATTAAAGATAGAACCACAAAAATTATCCCAACTTTCAGCTATCCATTGACAACGCAGATGTAAGATAATTTCTGCATTTTCTTTCAACCAAAATTTACTATTACCCTTGATTCTTAAGTTGACAACTTGACGGATTAAACTCTCAATTGCCCCACTACCTATTGGTAGTTTTTGGTCTAGTATCTTAGCGTAATTTAAACGCCTTTCACGATAGGCACGTAAAAGGTAATTTCTCTGTATGACCATAGTTTTACAACGCTCTCCCGTGGCTTCAAAGATAAATTCATCCATCTGCCTAATTATGGTCATGGCATTACTTTTTTTTAAAGTTCTTCGTGCTTTTTTAAACCAATTATTCCGCTCCTTATCATCACTAAACGCTACATCAGCAAATTTCTGTAGTCGCTCAGTAACATGGTAAAAATCAAATAATTGATAAGTCGCATCTGGAGATTTCAATTTCTTTAAAAGAGGGGGAATATGCTTCCAAATCCATTCAGCACCGTCAGCAATTAATAAAACTTGTTTTGCTTGACTAATTCCCAAACTAATCAGATGCATTTCTAAAATTAGTAAAAAGCCTTTATAGTCTTCATAAGTGCCATCATTTACAATCTTTATTTCGCCATCTTTAACTTTTTTACCCTGTTCATCAACCACATAAATTGTTAATAATTTTGGCTCAACCCATTCCCCTGTAAAGCCGTGCTTGTTTGTTTTGAGATTTTTTCTACCTTTTTTATTAATCCTAATTCTACTCCTACCGCCATCTACAGCAATTACAACCCTTTGGTCTTTAAGTATATTTCCATCAGGTAATTTCCCTTGTTGCAAGTTAGATATTTTAGTTTGACGTAAATCAATGCCGCTTTGACCAAATTTATATGTCAATCGTTCAATTCGTTTAACACTAATATTAATTCCCCAATCGTCCAAGATTGTATGTGCAGCTTTAAAAGAACTAGCTATGGCACCATATTTTGCAATATCTGACCAAACTAATGGAGTCAAGCCCTCTGACATTCCTAACCATTTTAACAAGGGACAGAACCCAACATGAGTAGATTTATTCTTCACCTTTTTTTGTTTTTTTTGAACAACGTATGGTAATTTGAGACTTACCACAACATTACCTACTGTTAATATTTCCCTCTTCGTATAACCGTGTCTTCGCGTATCGGTATGCCACCAACCTTTGGTTTGATTAATTGCTGTTTTATGAGCTGACTCTGATTGAGAAAGCTTATGCAATAATATGGCAATACATTGACCCGCTAAAACTAACGCAGCCTGTCTAATTTTTTCTTCTCTTTCTTTAACTATTCTTCCAGACCATTCCTCGATATTTTTTAAATCTAAAAGTTTTGTAACATCCTCTTGGAAATCTGATAATGAATCGGCGAAATTTAGATTCGCAGATATGTTTTTTTCCATAAAGGTAGATACTTTCTATTTCAAAACTATTCCTGAAAGGAAATTTTACCTTTTTTCTAGTCGCAACAATCTACAGAAACCTCGTTTTTGGTACAGGTTGCATCTTCTAAGGAATATTACTACTGCTGTTGTATTAAATATTTAGCTAGTACGTAAGAGATGATTAGTGATCGCACCTTTTTTAGCCAATCTCACAAAATCGCATTGCTCCCAACCAAGCTTACTAACCGCGAATGTCTAGTACAAGCTTTACAAGATTTGAAACTGAATCCGCAAGTTTACGAAACAGCACAGCCACTAAAAGGATACTATGGCGGTTCACAAGGACAAAGTGCTGAAATTATCGTATCTGGTCGCACCATAAAAGCCCGTGCAGACATCGGTTTCAAATGGAATCAATCAAGCGGCGTGTACGATGTGATACACGACAGTTACGAAACAGTTCCGAAGTTAGGGCAAGACTTCTTTAGTAACAAGCTGATGTTGGCTTATGGTAAGCATTTGATTCGTACTAAGGCTGCTGAGTTACAAGAGCAGTTTGGTGAATGTGTGATCGCTGAAGAAACTAAAGGGAGTGTGCAAACTCTACGGCTGACTTTTGCTGGACATCAAGAAGTTAAACAATTTGCACGGAGATAAGCATGGAACGTTCAATACTGATTCATTTCGACAATGCTACAGGTGAAGTTCGAGTAGAAGCGGAGGGATTTGAGGGTTTGAGTTGTTTATCAGCTACGCAACCATTTGAATCCGCTTTGGGAGTTGTGAGCGAGAGCGATCGCACCTTTAAAGATGAAGCGCAAACCCAACAACTTCGGACTACGAACAGTAATCAAACACGTTTGCGTCAGTAATCAGTCATCAGTTACCAGCCGAGTTAAGACTGGTAACTGCTGATCATAAAGGCTTCGCCATTTCATAAGTGAAATATTTAAATAATTGACATGAAACTCTCAAATCTTCTCTCCACACTCGATTCACAAATACCCATTGCTGCGGTTGATATCCTGTCTCCTGATGAAGCGACGATTATTCAGTGGCTGACTACTGAAGCTAACAATAAGCTCTCAAGTCCAGTGTTCTTCTGGAATCTGGGGGTATCAACCTTAGAGCAATGTTTAATCGCAGCAGATGGTGGACTGGTGTTTAAGCCCGTTGCAGAGTATAAGAAACCACCACAGGCTGATCCATTGTTATATGTGTTTGATTACATTGCTAACTTTAGTGGGAATGGTGTATTTATCCTCGGAGATATTCACCCCTTTATTGCTAAGAATTCACCCCAATTGAGTTGGGAAATTTTAAGCAAGATTAAAAACCTTTACCACAGGTTAAAACCCACAGATAAACGCATTGTCTTGTTGGGTCAGAACATACAATTACACGAATCTCTAGTCAGATTGATTCCTTATTGTGAAGTTCCTTTACCTAGTATTGACCAAATACTACTTCATATCAATTCTTATTTGCATGACTTACAACAGTCTGCTAGAGAGCAAGAATTAACCTTTACTGTTACGCTTGAAAATGCTGAATTTGAAACTCTTTCTCGTGCTGCACTGGGTTTAACCCTGGAGGAGATTAGCGACTTCCTTCGGTTAACAGTCAAAGAAAACTTAACTAATGATGGTGTCGTAGTTGATGCTGATTTCATCCCCAAAGCCGTCGAATATAAAACTCGGCTACTGTCTCAAATGGGTATCGAGTTGGGTAAACCTGCGACAATCGCATTCGGCGGTTTGGATCTACTGCGCGAGTGGCTGATGAGGCGGCGGCGGCTATTCACACAAGAGGCGCGAAGTCTTAGCTTACCCCAACCAAAAGGTGTGCTACTGGCAGGGCCTCCAGGTACTGGGAAATCTCACTGCGCCAAAAACATCGCTAGCATACTCAATCTACCACTTCTGCAACTCGATATTGCGTCCCTTTTGGGCAGTCTGGTAGGTGAGTCTGAGGGGAATGTCAGACGTGCTTTGAAAACTGCCGAGGCGATCGCACCTTGTGTCTTGTTTGTAGATGAAGTAGAAAAAGCACTGTCAGGTCAGGGCGATACAAGCGGTGTTTCTCAACGCATCTTGGGTACTTTGCTTACGTTCATGGCTGAATGCACTGCTGGGGTGTTCATAGTTGCAACCTGCAATGACCCATCAGCACTACCAAGTGAATTTAAGAGGAAAGGAAGATTTGACGAATCTTTCTTTGTTGATCTTCCTACAGAACCGGAGCGTGTACAGATTCTGGCGATTCATCTACAACGCTTTGGCATTCATCTGGAATCGGAGTATTTGGAAGCGATCGCTGCCAACACCGCGAAATTTTCCGGTGCTGAATTGGAAACGCTAGCATCTGAAGCTGCTCTGCTGGCATTCGATGAGGGTAGACCGCAGCAGGTAACACTTACTGACCTCGAAACCTGTCGTCAAACCATTACCCCACTTGCAATTCAGGATGCGGCGGCGGTTGAAAGAATGCAGGTGTGGGCATCCACCGCACGACGAGCTAGTAGTCCTGTGGTTGCAGCGCAAACTCAATCTTTGCGTGCTGCTAAGTTTCGGAATATGAACTGATGAGAAAGCGATTGTCTCCTGATTCTATGGGGGCAATCACTCTTTTTTTTAGTAATTGAGAGCAACCAATTAACATAGTTAATAAGGCGAAGAAACATGATAACAGACTTAGTTACATATTATGGTCAAACTCCAACTATTGACCAACTGGTTGATAAATATGGTGTGTATTTAGAGAAGTTGGACAGAGAAACTAAGCTTATGCTCCGAATGGCATTAGCAACTTACATTTTTACGTTAGAAAAAGACAGTTCTACTAAGCATACTGTTGCTGAGGCACTTGAGGATGCATTGTCTAATCTGGGCTTATTAGTTTCATATCCATTGTATAAAAACTTGTTTGAGGATGTCTGCTCTGTTTTAAATGGACTAACAACTCTGGAAGCGGAAACATTACTTGAAGCTTTACAGCATCAAATTCGATGGGGCAATGCCCGTCAAGCTGTGAATTGACAGGGTAAAAAACATGGAAATCTATTTAGTTTTTGTTGATGCTATCCGAAACAGCAATAAATTCTGGGCGGCCATTGTCGAAGATGGTAACTTGACAGTGCAGTGGGGCAGAGTCGGTTATCATGCACAGACTAAAATCCACACATTAGGCAATCATCAAAGAGCCATTACTAAATTTCATAATCTCGTAGCAGAAAAAAAAGGCAAGGGCTACCGTGAAAGTCAGCCAGAGATTGATGCTAGCCGCAGTATTGCAGACATTAGACGAGCTATTCAATTGTTGAATATTATCCGTCCATCTGTTGCTCTCCAGAATTTTGGTGATACATACATATCTGCTCTTAATGAATATCTGAAAATTGTCCCAACACCTTTGGGGATGCAGATAAATTATCACAGAGTTTACCGCACAGTAGCAGATATAGACTATCAACAAGAATTACTCAATTCTCTGTTAGCGACACCTGCACCACTTGCTGCTGCTGTGGCTGGTGGTTATACTCCAGAAGCGGCAACAGAACCCAAGGTAGTCAGTCTCAAGACTATCAGCAAGAACTTCTGGCGACATTTGTAAATTAGCTTGTCGGAAAGTATTGCAGCCAATTTACTACAGCAATGCGGATTGATTAAGTGTATCCTCCAGCCTATACCGCACTGGGGGATATTTCTAACTGACTTTCAGCTTAATTGCTTGTTTATCCTCTGGGTTTTTTCGTATGACATCGCTTAACTATTAGAATATCTTTTCTAAATATAGAAGATTTATGTAAATTTAACCACATCCGCCTAACGAAAGTTTACAATATAGTTACTGAAACTAATCTAGTTACAACCAACAGGCTTTGGTTTGACCCATGACTGATAATAAACAAGTTGTCTCTCAACTCACTCAACAAAAACCAAGACGTGTTTTGGTTGTAGCTCCAAGTGAACTCGCTATTCATCATCGTCACAGGCAATCTTTTCAGACACAGCCTACGTTAAGCAATTGCATTTTCAAAGTCATTGCTAAATTGTCCATCGTCAGCGCTATGTTGTTTGGCATCAGTGCATTAGGCTACTGGGGATTAGAAATTGTTGAAGCTAAAACAATCCCTACAGTAGAAGACAGATACGATTGGCGAACCCAAAAACATATTTGTTTCGGTTGGATGTTAGTTGCTTTTTCTAGCTTCCTTGGAAGTGCTTCTTTTGGTAATGAGTCTCACTAATCAGTTCCAAGAGAGTTAAGCAGCCTTAAAAATTAATGCGACGATAGATTTCAGTCAAGGGAATTTCTACGTTTAAACTGTGCAGTATAATCGTCCGCTCAAGGTGAGAGTGAACTTGCCATAGCCAGCGATCGTTACTGTTCCGATCCAAATTATGATACTGCTCAATGTATGGTTCAGTTTGGCTGACAAGCAGATATTCACAAAAGCTGGCAATCGAGCGATATTTTCTGAACTTGTCCCCTCGGTCATAAGCTTCAGTCGAGGGCGATAAAACTTCGACAATAAGCATTGGATTCAGAATCTCATCATTGCGATTGCCATTGAACTCTGGTTCGCCATTAACAACCATCAAATCGGTATAAGTACCACACTGATATTCAGGAATCCAAACTCGCAAGTCGCTATTATACAAGCGAAAATCGGTGTCTCTCAGTAAAAATCCTAAGTAAATTAAAAAGTTGCTAGCGATTGCACTATGAGATTCCGACCCTCCCGACATAGTAATAATCTCTCCGTTGCGGTATTCATGGCGTTCTGGGTTTGTTTCTTCCATAGCCCGATACTCGTCTAAAGTAAGGCGACTTGTTATTACTTCTGGGGGACTGCTTTGAGCAAAGACCACAATTCAGACCTCTTGAATAATTACCTCTGAAACTATTATCAGCAACGAAAGGAAGAATTGCTAATGAACGGTGGAATGCCGCAGCCTCCAAGTGGGGTATGATGTATGCAATCGCCTCGTTGCTGATGTGTTTTCTCGCTTTTGGGCAAGAATTCATTATAATTCACCAACGGCAAAGAAATACTGGTAGAGGCGGTGTGGCGCTGGGAGTTTAGGAGAGTTCTAGAATATGCCAGTATTGAAATATCCAAAAATCAGTAAAATGTAAGTTTAGAGAGTCAAAAAAGGGTTTATGACCATAGCAGTCAAGAAACTTACCCTTGAAGAGTACCTTGCCTATGATGATGGCACAGATACCAAGTACGAACTTGTGGATGGAGAGTTGGTTGAAATGCCACCAGAAAGCGATAGAAATAACTTAATCTCTCTTTATCTACTGTCACAATTTCTCAAGTTTGTTCCGATTCAACTCATCCGTCATAAAGATACAGAACTTGTGGTCATAGGCAACCGGACTCGTGTGCGACTGCCTGACTTGATGATCTTAACGCAGGAGTTATTAGAAGCGATGGCTCTCGGACGGGCTACAATCACTCCAGATATGCCTTCGCCAGCAATGGTAGTTGAAGTTGTGTCCCCAGGAAAGGTAAATGAGGATAGAGACTACCGCTATAAGCGGTCTGAATATGCAGCACGGGGTATCCCGGAATACTGGATTGTTGACCCTGGAAAATCCCGAATTACTTTGCTGACTTTGGTAGATGGATTATATGAAGAATCTGTGTTTCAGGGGACGGAAACAATTCAATCAGTGATTTTCCCTGCGCTGAATTTGACCGCAGATTTAGTATTAACAGCCGGACAGGTCTAAAATTCAATGTATTGAAAGTGGCAATTGCTGATGATTTGTATGGCTAAACCAGCAGGCGAAAAAGTTCCCAAACAGATGGAAGGTAAATTTGAGGAAATCACCCGCCTCACCGATGACCAGTATTTACTAGGGAATCCATTACAATCTTCACGAATATTTGCGGTATGAAATAAATTTCCGCTTTCGTCGTAAACTTAAACGGTAAGCCCAAACTCTTCTCGATTAAGCCAAATTTATTTGGGATTATTTATGCTAGACCTGATATTGTAATTCCTGGATTCGATTCGGCACAGATGCTAAACTTGAGCGCACTGGTAGGACTTGTAGGATTATTCGGCATCGCTATTTATGCTTGGTCAAGATTACCGGATACTATACCTGTCCACTTTGGATTTGATGGACAAGCTAATGGTTGGGGGAGCAAAAAAGTTCTGTGGTTGTTACCAATCATCGGTTTAGCAATTTATGGACTTTTGACATTTATTAGTCGTTATCCCAATACATTTAATTATCCAGTTGTAATTACTGAAGAAAACGCTTTAAAGCAGTATCAAATTGCTTGTTCAATGTTGGATTGGTTAAAAAGCGAGATGGTTTGGATATTTGTTTACATTGAATGGCAAATATTCCATCTAGCGACTACAGAAAATCCCAATTTAGGAGTATGGTTTATACCTGTAACATCAATAATTATATTTGCGACAATTGGATATTGGTTGAGTCAATCTTTTCTGGCACGTTAACGCCATACAAAATAGTCCCGAATGCCATTTTAATTAGTGCATTACAAGAACAGTGGAATCCCATTGCATGGCGTGATGAGTAGGTTGAACTACCCTGAGTTAGAGTCACCCAGGCAAAGGTGATGGAATGGCGCAGCTTCCAAGTGGGGGTATGATGTACGTAATCGTCTAATCGTCTCGTTGCTGAGTTTCCAAGTCCATTGCTTTCTGTTCTAATCCAATGGCATTTGAAGGACAATTATGAGTAACCCTCTTTCCCAAGCCGAAGATCCAGACTTCCATTCATCTATTCAGGAGAATCTAAAACAGCTTTCTGCTCAGTTAGGATCTCCTTTGTCCGAATTATCAGTCATGGAAATATACCAGAATGCGTGCGATCTACTGAGCCACGTTTCTCCATCACCTCTTACTCTTACCCGTGTTGCCGGAACATTATTGGTTTACCGAGTCACGGACACAGAACCGGAAGAATTTGAGTGGTTCACCACCCAAGTGAAACAATGTTTGGACGAAGAAGAAGTTGAGGAGTTGATTGAATCCATACATCGCACGGATGCTTTGTAATCGCTGAAAAAGCGGGAGTCTCGCGCACATTGGATACTGTCACATTCTCTCAAGACCGCTTTACTGTACGCTGAATCTCTGCATTTAGCCAAAACTTCAAGAAGGTATTTCCCTTAATTGCTGCATAAGCTAATCGGCATTTAAGTTGCATAAAACCAGGGCTGAAGCCCTAACTACGAGTGAATCATTCGGGAAAAACGAATGATGATTATTAACTCTTGAACTTCTTGATGACTTGGCTGATTTCTCAACAAACTCAGCAGCTAAATAGAAAATTCTGATCTGCCATTATTTTTAACTCTATTGGGAATATACTTTACTTATTGACATGATGCGCCCGCCCTAGGGTGATCGCTACAACTATCATATTTTTGAAGGGAAAAACTATTGTTAAATTCATTGCTACCACCTCAAGCTGTCGCTGTTGGGCAGAAAACTGAAGTGCTTCATATTGAAATACAAACAGTTAGTTTGAAATCTATCAGTAAGAATTTCTGGCGGAATATTTGATTAAAAATACTATCAAACCTTAAACTGGTTTGGTAGTATTTTTTTCTCTCTAAGGTTTAAGCGTCCTTTCAATCCGGCGATCAGGGATAAGCCACATAATCGCGACTAAAACATACAATGCACAGCCAAACCACGGTTTTACAAAAGCAAGGGGAATTGCCGCCGCATAAATCAACACTGATATTTTGCCCTTAAAATCTCGACCAACAGCCTTGGCCAGCATTGAATCTCTACCGTGATGAGAAATTAAGGTACGACTCAGAATAAAGTATGCGATCGCCGCCATCAACAGAACCACACCATAAAAAGCAACAGGCAAAGCCGTAAAGTGGTTTTCGCCCATCCAAGCAGTAGCAAAGGGAATGAGGGATAACCAAAACAACAAATGCAAATTCGCCCAGAGAGTTCGCCCGTTCACTTGCTTGGCTACCTGTAGCAGGTGATGGTGGTTGTTCCAGTAGATTCCAACATTGACGAAACTTAAGATATAGCTCAAGAATATTGGCAATAATGGACGGAGTGCGCCTATATCGCCCCCATGAGGCACTTTCAATTCCAGCACCATGATGGTGATGATGATAGCGATTACACCATCGCTAAAGGCTTCTAATCTCCCCTTGAACATTGGTTTATACAGTTTCTCTGTTTCTGTAAATTATCGCGTTGGTAAAGATATAGCACGCATTTGGCTAGTAGTTCACCAACCCAATGAGAGCGGTATAGGTCGAGCAGGGGGAGAAAATTTCTCCCTCCCCAACCTGCCACCACGCAAAGTTGGGTTGCCAGACCACTACTTTACGGGGGCAACCTTTAGTTCGGTGCCACTCTCAGATAAAATTGTGTAGCCACAAACTTAGTATCTCTCTTGGTTGGATCTACGTTTTCTACTACCTCAGTTTTACCTACAGCAATCAAACCTTGACCAAAAATTTCGCTAGTTGCTGCGTCAAGTTGTTTTTGTGTTGCACCGGTTTGACTCAAATCGATTGACGAAACTTGAGCAGTCTTAGGTTTATTTAGAACCAGATTATCTGTGGAGAAGCAAGGAGTTGTGATGCAACGAATGCCATTGTCTTTTAGTGCCACAAAAGTACCTTTTGCCTGGGTATTTGTCGCAGCATAGAAGGCTTCTTTTACTCTCAAATTCCCAAACTCACCAAGTCCAGGAAATGTTACTGGAACGATGTTACCTCTGAGAATCACACGACTACCATCATCATTTTGAATTTTTATTAGTTCGTCAAGCGAGACTTTCATCGAACTCCAATCAATTGCAGACACATAACATTCGGAGCGAAAAACACCATCTAAGCAAGGAGTAGATTCCAAGTTGACTTGCTTTATAAAATACCCACCGCATACTGGAGAAGCACATTTGCGAAAATCTCTTCGCACCATGTAATATCCCCACTGTGGAAACTCTTGGTTTTTGACGCTGACAGCAACAGAATCAGTAGTCTCTGGAGCAGAAATATTTTGCGCCGATACTTTGGAGAAAAATCCGTTGGTAACTATTATTGCACCTAATAGAGGAATAATTGGGTATTTGTAGTTAAACGATTGTTTGTTCATGGTAACTTTAGATTTTATTTGAGGGTTCAATACCTTTGTTAAAAGCAGAGTTGACAAGATTTCTCGTAAAAACTGCCAAAATTACCTATACACAAGTTCAGAGTTGACAAGGTAAGTTGGAATACTATAACTCTTACACTACTGACAAGAGGTTAAAAAACCTTACAGGAAACCTTAAAGGAATTTTAAGGACTCATTGTTTTTGCCAACTTTGTCCCAGAACCGCCCGACTGTAAGCCCAATCTCTGCATTTAGCCAAAACTGCGATGGCGCGATCGCGCAACAACAGCAAAAGCCGACTCAATATTCTGCTTGTAGGCGATTGCTGAACACATAAACTTCAACAGAAATCTTGTGTTACAGTCCGTAAAAGCCCATACTGAAGCTGTATGTAATATAACCCCTCGCTTTTTTAAGGCTAGCCATGTCCCAAGACTTCTCTCGCCAGAATCTCAGAGGTCGTTCATTCAAAGGTCAAAACCTTGCTGGGGCAAACTTTAGCGGCGCAGATATCCGAGGAGCAGATTTTACTGGTGCAGAGCTAACAAGTGCAAACTTTAACCATGCTCAAGCTGGTTTGCAGCATCGATGGATAGTTGGATTGCTTATAACCTCATGTTTATTGTTAGCAATTTCAGGTATTTTTTCAGGATATAGTGCTTATTTTATAACACTTATACTTGATCGTAAAAATGCTGAAAATTTCAGTGCTGGACTAACTTCATTAATAGTAGTTACCATCTTTTTCTTTACGGTTATACGCAAAGGCTTATTACTAGGTTTAGGAGCAGGACTAGCATCTGGAATTATTATAGGGGCTATTATTGGAGTTACTACTAAAACAGGTTTTGGTGCTGTTATAGGTGTTGGGGTTATTACCGCATCTGTTACCGCAATCGGAGCTTTTGCTAAAGCCTTTGCTGTTGCCTTAGCAATGTCTGTTGCTGAATTTATTGGAGGGTTTATTGCTGTCATTGTTGCTATTGCCGCATCTTTTATCGCCGCAACCACTGTAGCTCAAGCTGGGTCTTTTGTAATAAATGGAAATATTCCTGGGTATGTTGCTGGAGCCATTGCTGTATTCAGCTCTTATATTGGCTGGTCTGCTTTTAAAAAATCTCAAGAAGATTCATGGATTAGTTCATTTGCAACTACCTTTGCAACTACAAGAGGCACAAGCTTTCGCAATGCTAACCTAACCAAAGCTAAATTTTGTCAAGCTCTGCTCAAAAGTACTGATCTGCGAAGCTCAATACTCATTGATACCTGTTGGCACAAAGCTAGAAAAATTAATGACATCCGTCCTGGTATAACTTATCTCAAGTATGAACAACTGCGTGAAGTGCTAGTTACAGGTCAGGGACAGGAAAAAATTTTTGACCGTCAAGACTTACGTGGAGTTAACCTCAAAGGAGCAAACCTAACAGATGCCAGCTTCATCGGTACAGAATTGAGCCATGCTAACCTACAAGAAGCAGATTTATCCAGAGCCAAGCTAGTACAAACCCAACTAAATGGTACTGACTTTACAGGCGCAACTCTCACAGGTGCATACATCGAAGATTGGAACATTACCACTAATACAAAATTTGATGGAGTTTGCTGTGAGTACGTTTATATGCGCCTGCCCACTACAGACAACCCCGACCCGCACCGTAAACCAGATAACAGGCACGAAGTGTTTGCTCCGGGTGAGTTTGGAGATTTTATCAAGCCAATCTTCGACACCCTCGACCTTTACCATAGCCAAGGTGTTGATCCAAGAGCGATCGCAATTTCCTTCAAGCAGTTAGCTGAGAATCATCCAGAAGCTGACTTACGAATTGTAGGAATGGAAGTACGAGGCGAAGATAAATTTTTGCTTCGTGCCAAAACCGCAGCTATGACTGATAAATCGGAACTGAGCGCAGAATATTTTGAAATTTATAATCAACTTAAAACATTAGCACAACAGGAATTACAAGCACTCATCTCAGAAAAAGACAGCAGAATTCGTAGCTTAGAGACTATGGTGGTTACGGCACTGCAAAGCCCTAAATTTTATGCTCAAACTTACAGTAATCAAGGAGATACTATGTCACAAAGTCCTAAAAAAGAATCTCACTTCAACTTACAAGGCGCTCAATTCGGTGGTGGTCTAGTCAATGCAGACACAGTAACCGCAGGACAAATCGGCGGCAACATCACCAACTACAACCCTGAGCAAAAGCAGAACCTTGCCCAAGCCGCAGCAGAGATTGAGCAGCTTCTCAACCAACTGAGCCAGACATACCCCACTGCAACGACATCGGAGAAAATGACAGTTGTGGCTAAGGCAGTGGATGAGATTGAGAGTAACCCAACATTGAAAGCACGGGTTATTGGTGCATTGAAGGCTGGGGGAACGGAAGCTTTTAAAGAACTAATCGACCATCCTGTAGTGAATATACTGCTGGCATCAATCGACGGGTGGCAGGATGCGGAGTAGTTTGTTGGTTTGTAGGTGAGTAGCAGCGTTAGCTGATGCTCTACTGTTTACTATTTTTTTATTAAAAAAAAACAGTAAGAGGCGATTCCTTTCCTAAAAAATAATGCAAGTGGTTAACCTTAATTTTGCTAAACAGGATTTAAGAAATCGCTCCTTCAAAGGTCAAGACCTTACAGGAGCAGACTTTAGCGGCTGTAATATTCAAGGTTGTGATTTTACTTCGGCAACCTTAGTAAAAGCTAATTTTGAAAAAGCTATAGGAGGACAGACTTCTAAACAAATTATAAACTTTGCTATAAAAAATACAATATTGTTCATATTCTTAATTGTTGATAGTGCTGATTTTGCACGGAGTTGGCAAAAAGCCATCATTGATAACAGTTATACTCAAATTAACGTTTTTGCATTAGGTATAAACTCTGTAATTTGGTTTGTAATTTTTGGTTTTGTTTCAATAAACTTTTTTAAAAGTTTGAGAAGCTCATTAAGTGGAACTTACTTCAATAAAACAAATTTAACTAATGCAAAGTTTACTGATGCAGTTTTGAAAAAAACTGATTTTTCAGATGCACAATTATTTTATGTTGATTGGCAAGGTGCAAATATATCTGAGTCCAAATTTTCTATTGATTCTAAAGTTATAGAATTGTGCGCCAGTCGAAATGGCAAAGGAAAGGATTATAGTTATACCAACCTTAGTAACCTTAATTTAATAAGTGTAGATTTAAGTAATGCTAATTTAAGCGGAGCAGATATCAGTAGAACTTTGTTACATAAAGCTCATCTTGAAAATGCAAATTTATCCGAAGTGCAATCATTAGCCACAGACTTTGCTGAAGCAAGTCTAACTGGAGCTTGTATTAAAAATTGGGGGATTAGTCCTGAGACGAATTTTAAAGATGTTCAATGCGATTACGTCTACCTTGAATTAGCTCATCAAGAAAGAAGACCGCATAGTGGATATTTTAAAACAGGCGAGTTTAATGATGTATTTCAAAAAACTTTCGAGACAGTTGATCTGTTTTTCCGTAACGGTATCGACTGGGACGCTTTCGCCTACTCCTTCAAAAAATTAGAAGTTGAGAACCAAGGCGCACAATTGGATGTCCAAAGCATTGAGAAGAAAGGCGATGGCGTTATTTTAGTTAGAGTAGCTGTTGCCCCTAATGCAGACAAAGCTAAAATCCACAACGACTTCATGCAGGGGTATGAATTTGCGGTTAAAGCATTAGAAGCACAGTACCAAGCAAGACTGGAAGATCAGGATAAAGTAATCAATCAGCTATTCTCCACAATAAACCTGCAAAATAAGTTACTAGCTCAGACTGGTGATAAACTTTCCATTTACTACCAACCAAACTCGCAGTTTGCAGGTGGCATAGTGGATGCTATTAACGTTGATGCACAGCAAATTGGTGGTAACATTCAAAACAATAACACTGAAGACATCTCAAGCTGACCCATGCCGGACTCCCAAGACCAAAACCAAGTCAACAACAATGACTTACGCAATGCCCAGTTTGGTGGTGGGTTTATCAATGCTGAGAATGTTAATGCAGGGAGAATCGGCGGAGACATCTGGAATATTTTCTTTGGGCAGCAGACAACACCAGTAGGCAACCCTGCTCGACCAAAGAACGAGCGCATACTACTTGCCGCAGTTAAGGAAGAAGTGACCTTACGGTTAAGGCAATCTCTACACAATGCCGTGCTGATTAATCTAGGGAAAGAATCACAACCGCAACAGGTAAAACGCCCTTGGGATGCTGAGATAAAAATTGGCTTAAAGCCTGCTGTTCTTCTCCCAGATACCACAACAATTTTATCAGTTTTTGACTCCCAGGAAATTGCAGGTAAACTATTAATTTTAGGTGCGCCAGGGGCAGGTAAGACGACTACACAATTAGAACTGGCTCAAGCTTTAGTTATCCGTGCAGAAGAACAACCTGATTACTTCGTTCCTGTTTTATTCAACTTGTCTTCTTGGAAAGATGACCGACAATCTATAGCTGATTGGTTAGTGGCAGAACTTAAATCTAAATATGGTGTTTCAGCAAAACTTGGTAAAGAGTGGATAGACAGCCAAAAATTACTACTATTGCTTGATGGTTTAGATGAGCTTGGGCCAGTATGGCAAGAACCTTGCATTAGAGCAATTAATAAATTGCTACAGGGAGAATGTCGCCCTCAGTTTATAGTAGTGTGTAGCCGCACCGAAGAGTATACTAGCTATAAAACTCGCCTTAAACTTAATGGGACTGTATGCTTACAGCCTCTAACTACCAATCAAATTTACACGTATCTTGTTGAGGTTAATCATGCAGATTTACACGTTTTAATTAGCAAACAACCAGATTTATTAGAATTAATTAAGATTCCTCTGTTGCTAAGTATTGTTGTCTTAGCTTACCAAGAGATATTTATAAATTCATGGGAAAATATGACGGAGGAACGTTGGAATAGCATGACTGCCGAAGCCTGGGATAAAATGCAATCCATCGATTCTTTCAATCTTCAATATTTACTAATATCGTATATCCGCCGGATGCTAGCATGGGATATTGATAGCAAGGTATATACTAATCAGAAATTCCCTACAACTCAACAAACTAAATTATGGCTTACTTGGTTAGCTCAACAATTAGACAGAGAAGCACAAACAGAGTTTCTTTCAGAGAGTATTCAGCCTACTTGCTTAAATAAAGATATCCAAAAATGGGTATGTCGCATCATATTTATGCTAAATATTTGGCTAACTTCAGGGGTGATTGGTTTTGTATTTGGAAGTATAAGTTTTGGCTTTTTTAAGGGTATAGCGTTAGGATTATTTTTTGCTTTTATAGTTACTTTTAATCTAATCTCTTCATCTTTCTCTAATTTTATTTTTACTAAATACAACAGCAACACTTACAATTTAGGCAAAGTTAGACAAAGAGTATTAGATTATTCGTCAGTTTTATTAAGAGATAGTTTTAGATTTAATATTGATGAACCTATTTCACCGATAGGATATGTACATTGGTCATTTAAAAAAGTATTCAACATATTGCTAATTAATTTAGGGCAAGGAGTTTTAATTTGTTGCTTTTTAATTTCTGCTTTTCAGCAAACCGTAATCGGTGGATTGATTTTCGTTTCTGTTTTTATCATAGTTAATCTATTGATTTCAGGTTCGGGGATATTTGAGAAACCAGATATAGAAAATAAAACAGTCTTCAATCAAAGCGTTAAGCAATCAATAAGAATTTCTGGATTAGTTGCTGTTTTTACTTGCCTCAGCTTTATGATTCTTTTTTGGATTAATAGAATTTGGAAAACTACCACTATAACTGAATTGTTCCTAATTTTTGGCTTACTACTCGGTATATTTCGCTGGCAAGCTACTGGTGGATTATTTTGCATTCAACACTTCTCTTTACGTCTCGTTCTGTACTTCAACGGCTACATTCCCTGGAACTACTCCCGCTTCCTCGACTACTGTACCGAGCGTATGTTACTCCAGCGTGTCGGCGGTCGCTACCGCTTCATCCACAAACTGCTGCAAGACCACTTCGCCCAAATGGAGTTTAGGCGGGATTGAGCCAGATTTTGCACCTGTTGACGTACAAGGTATTGGTGATTATATTGACAATGATAACGCTTAAAACTGCCTAAACTGAACTATGTCAGACTCAGAAGAATTAAATCAAGTCATCAATAACGACTTACCTAACTCTCAGTTTGGTGGTGGTTTAATTAATGCTGAGTCTGTAAATGCTGAAAAAATTGGTGGAGATATCTACAATATTTACCTTGAAAAGCAGCAGGAGGCATCAGATAGTCCAGCCCCATCACCAAATCAACAGCAGCGATCGCAATCCCAAAGAGATGTACTAGAAAAAACTTACACAATCCAAAGCCAGAAAGTAGCTAGTATAAGAAACGCATGGGTAATTGAGACAGATCCATCCCGCAAGTTTCAATATGAACAACAGCTTCAGGAAGAAGAACGCATACTCAAGGAGCTTGGTAAAAAGCTAGATGCAATTGAACAACAGTTACAAGCTACAAGAAATTATACACAAGGACATGAGCATAATCAAAAATTAACTAAGGAAGCAGATTCTTATTTTGAGCCGCCAGAACCGGATAACGAAAATACTTCTACTGATATTACTGCAAATATGATCGAGAAACTGAAAAAATTGAAACCTGAAGCAGTTGTCAATTCTTGTAGTACTCATCAAGAGGCACTTTCATTAGTTAATGATTTGTGGTTTGAAGGAACGAAAATAGCTAAGAAAGGACGACTTTCAGAAGCTGTCTTTTTACTCGAATTTGGTATTGCTATAGCTAAGATTCTTGACAATATTGTTTTATGGTTAGCAATCGACAAAGATTTAGAATTTATAAAAGCTAAAATACATTAGCAAAACTTTAGGCAAGGATGAAAAAAATTAACTTAAAATAGCGTTCAATTCATTATAAATGTAATTTACATCTGGCAAAGGGGATACAAACACTGTTGACGGAAAAATAGGTAATAAGCATTTATAACAATCACTCTCAACCCACTAACCCCAACGTCATGCCGGACTCCCAAGACCCAAAGGAAGCCAACAACAATGACTTACGCAATGCCCAATTTGCTGGAGGCTTTGTTAATGCTGACAAGGTGATTGCTGGGCAGATTGGCGGTGATGTCTACAATATTAATATCGATTTTAATCAGCAGATACCAACAGAAGTCAAAAATATTGTTGACCGAATAGAACCAATATTAGAACGGCTTCAAGAAATTCATCAACCAGAATCACCAGGGGTAGTTAAAGCTGGAAATCCCGGTAAGAGCTTGGCTTACTGGCAAGGAAGAGAATCAGAAATTACCCAAATACAGCAATTGTTGACTGATGAAAACACCTTCTTAATCGGCATAGAAGGCATCGGTGGCATAGGTAAATCCATGCTGGCGGCGAAGATTTATAATCAAATTGCAGGTTTTCCCAAACGATTTTGGGCTAACGTCAGTAATGGCGCAAGTTTTACCGACTTAGCCAGACAAGTATTAACCGAATTTGGCTTCCGAGTTCCAGAACAAGAAACGCAGTTAGTGGAAGCCTTAGTTAAGTGCTTGCGCTCTGAGCAATTTTTACTCATCATTGACAACCTAGAAAGCGTATTACAACGTAATAGGCAATGGGGAAGCCTATTTTACGGAGACTTTTTCCAAGCATGGGTGGAATTTGGTGGTAATAGTAAAGTGTTAGTCACTACCAGAGAAAGACCAGAATTAAAAGGCTTTGAGTGGCTACTTTTGAGGGGTTTAAAAGTAAAGGAAGGAGTAGCCTTGTTAACTGCATTAGGCATTCGCGGAGATTTAGCAGAGTTTGTCGAATTAGTAGATGGACATCCTCTACTGTTGAGATTAGTCGCCGACTTATTAAAACAAGAATATGCCAAAGATCCCGATTTAAAAAGATTAGCAGGCTTGGGTTTAGGGAATTTGCGGCAGTTGTTAACAGATCCCAAAGTGAAAGGTGTGCATCGTAGGGAAAATGTCGGGATCGTTTTGGTGTTGGATACCAGTTTTAATCGTTTGAATGAGTTACAAAAAGCGTTATTGCAGAATATTAGTGTTTATCGTGGTGTGTTTGACAGTGCCGCAGCAGTAGCTGTGTTGCCAGGAAATTTAGAACCAGAGATTGAAGAAGAATTACGGAATCTGGCGAAGCGTTCTTTATTGGAAGAAAAGCTGAATGGCAAGAGACGTTTTGAATTTCAGCCAGTGATTTTAGAATATGTGCGTTACAAAGCAGGCGAACAGACGGAAGCACATCAACGAGCTATTGATTACTATCGCTCAATTGCGAAACAAACACCTTGGACAACAAAAGATGATGTTCAAGAATACTTGGAAATCTTTCATCACTGTTATGAATTACAAGATTATAACTCTGCCTTTGATGCGCTTTGGGTTTGCAATGATTTTTTAAGCTTGCGGGGTTATTACATAGACAAAGTAGAATTATATGGGCAGTTGGTCAGTAATTGGGCAGAAATTGGAGATAAAGAAAATTGGAAATATGGGGCTTCTCTCACTTCATTAGGTAATGCTTACAAGTCTTTGGGAGAGTACCAGCAGGCGATTGAGTTCCACCAGCAGTCTTTAGCCATCGCTAGGAAAATTGGTGATCGTCAGTTGGAAGGTCAATCCTTAAACAATTTGGGTATTGCTCATAGATTGTTGGCGAAGTACCAAAGTGCAATGGAATTTCAGCAGCAGTCTTTGGAGATAACTAGAGAGATTGGCGATCGCAGCGAAGAGGCTAGAGCATTACGCGGTTTGGGCAATACTTGTAGCTTTCTGGGGCAGTATCAACGAGCAATTGAATTACAGAAGCAGTCTTTGGAGATAGCCAGAGAAATTGGTGATCGTCAAGGAGAAGGTAATTCCTTAAACAATTTAGGCAATGCTTTTGAGTGTATAGGTTATCACCAACAGGCAATTGAGTTCTACCATCAGTCCTTAGAGATAAAAAGGGAAATAGGCGATCGCAGTGGGGAAGCTAATACTTTAGGCAATTTGGGTAATATTTACTACAAGTTGGGGCAGTGTCAACGAGCGATTGAATTCTTACAGCAGTCTTTGAAGATAGTTAAGAAGATAAATAATCCGAAAAGCGAACATACTTTCTTAAATGATTTGGGTAATGCCTACTATAAACTGGGAGCATACCAACTAGCGATTGAGTTCCACCAGCAGTCGTTAGAGATAGCTAGAGAAATTGGTGATCGTCTATGGGAAAGTGCTTGTTTAAATAATTTGGGTAATTCTTACACTGATCTGGGGCAATACCAACTAGCGATTGAGTTTTTTCAGCAGTCTTTGCAAATCAAAAGAGATATAGGCGATATTCGAGGAAAAGCAAATGCCTGGTTTAATTTAGGTCGAGCGTTAGAAATGGTCAATCGAAAATTAGATGCACTGGATGCTTATCGTAATGCCCACAAACTGTATCAGACAATGGGATTAAATACTCCAGTAGTGCCAGATTGCAATTTTAAGATTCAATGTCTTTCTCAACCAAAAACGCCTTTAGGTATTTTGTACAGATTTTTTCAATTTTTAGTTTGGTTGTGGCGTGGGCTTCACTCTTGGTTTCGCCGCTAAACAAAATCATTTTATCAAACCCATCTTCGATACCCTCGACCTGTATCAAAACCAAGGGTTTGATCCAAGAGCGATCGCCATCTCGTTCAAGCAGCAGGGCGAACGCACGGGATTTCTGAAACCCTTGCTGGGCAAGGATCTTGATGAAAAAATAGGCTAAATTAAAAAACGCCAAAACCCTTGCTATTAAAGGATTCTTATACTTTAGATGCGTTTGCCCTGGTTCAAGCAGTTAGCCGAAAATCACCCCAAAGCAGATTTGCAGATTGTTGGGATGGAAGTGCGTGGTGAGGACAACTTTCTGCTCCGTGCCAAAACAGCGATCGCAGCCGATAAATCGCAACTGAGTGCAGAGTATTTTGCTACTTATAATCAGCTAAAAGCTTTGGCAGAACAAGAAGTTAAAGCACTCATCGCTGAGAAGGATGGCAGAATTGCTGATTTACAGAATATGGTAGTGACAGCACTACAACGCCCTAGCTTTTATTCAAATGTTGAACAGGTAGGTTTTATGACTAACAATCCCGGTGGCTTTTCAGTTGGTGGTTCAGTTGATGGCGATATTAACAATGTCCAGGGTGACAACAACCAACAAAGGGTAAGTAATAAAAGTTCTAGTTTTAACTTACAAGGCGCTCAATTTGCAGGCGGTCTAGTAAATGCTGACACCGTAACCGCAGACCAAATCGGCGGCAACATCACCAACTACAACCCTGAACAAAAGCAGAACCTCGCCCAAGCCGCAGCAGACATTCAGCAGCTTCTCAACCAATTGGGGCAGACTTACCCTACTAACACTCCACTAGAAAAACAGATAGCGGTGACAGAAGCGCTCAAGCAAATTGATAGTAATCCTACTTTGAAAGCGCGGGTAATTGGGGCGTTGAAATCTGGTGGAACTGAGGCATTGAAGGAATTAGTGGATCATCCTCTTGTTAACATACTTTTGGCAACTTTAGAAGGCTGGCAGGATGCTGAGTAGTTTACTTGAGAGATAAGTAGAGAGGTTAGCTGGTAATGGCGAATGAAGAATATCTGGCAATACTTAAGCAAGGAGTTGAGGTTTGGAATGAATGGAGGAAGAATAACCAAGGAATTACCCCTGTTCTCAATGAGAGCGACTTGAGTAAATTACTTCTCTGTGAAGTTAACCTCACTAACATTAATCTTACTAAAGCTGACCTAAGCGGAGCTAATCTGAGTGAAGCTAACCTCAGTATGGCTAACCTCAGTATGGCTAATCTCTGTGAAGCTAATCTCACTATGGCTAATCTAAATAAAGCTAACCTCAGTGGGGCTAATCTAAGCAAAGCTAACCTCAGTATGGCTAATCTTAGTGAAGCTAACGTTACTGAAGCTAATTTCAGTAATGCTAAAGTCTTTCAAGCTAACCTTAGTGAAACTAATCTTTTTGAAGCTAACTTAGATAAAGTAGACTTGAGTAAAGCCATTTTTAATGGAGCTACTGCACATTATTCTCCTCCAATTTGGGACACTCCTATAGGAGCTACCGTTTCATTTAAAACTGCAAAAGAATTTTTAGATATATTTTCTTTTTCGGGAAATAAAACTGAGCTTAATAAAGTAAACAAGAGTTTATTTACATTTAATGAAAATCTTATACCAGGAATTATTCTCTATACAGAAGAAGATAATAAATTATCACACTATATTAAAGATAATTTTGAATCTCTAGATAAATTGACTGGAGATTGGTGTACTATTTTCCTTCTGGAGCGTCCACCATTAGGATGGGAGAAATCTCATTTATATTGGAAAGAGATATTTGAAGATGAGTTGTATGAAAAATTTAAGTTTTTAAATTTTTTAAAAAATCGGAAATACCAAAAATCAGAAGTTTATGATTTAGCAAGAAAACTTAAAATAGATATTAATAACTTACCATGTCTTGTTTTACTAAATCCTAAAAATATGTTATGTAAATCTGATAATGAATATGCTTCAATAGAAAAAATAGTATTTCGCATCAAAGAAGTATCGCCAGAGTATTTCCGTGACTTATTCTTTAATCTTGAAACTCAAGCTATTAATTCCCAATCGACTTTTGAGAATATAAAACTTAATTTTCCAAAAATCACAAAAATGTTAAAAAAGTATTCGGAATTAGAACAAGAAGCAAGAAACAAAACTTCAAATTACTATATTGCTAACTCCCAGTTTGCAGGTGGCATAGTAGATGCTAACAATGTTGATGCAGACCAGATAGGTGGTAACATTCAGAACAACGACGCTTAAGAACGCTCAAGTCAAACCCATGCCGGATTCAGAAGACCCAAAGCAAGTCAGCAACGACTTACGCAATTCCCAGTTTGGCGGTGGGTTGATTAATGCTGGCACAGTAAACGCTGGGCGAATTGGCGGCGACATCTACAACATTCACCTTGGGCAGCAGACGGTGGCATCAGATAATTCAGTCCAATCGCAGAATCAACGCCAGCGATCGCAGTCCGAAAAAGACTCACTCGAAAAAGCTTACACCCTCCAAAGCCAGAAAGTTACAAATCTGCGAACAGCGTTAGTAATTGAAACCGATGTATCTCGCAAGTTCCAATATGAACACCAGCTTCAGTCAGAGGAGCGCATACTGAATGAGCTTGGTAATAAGTTGGATGCAATTGAACAACAGTTGCAAGCGGCTAATAATTCTGGGTTAGCGGCAGACACAACAATATATATTGAAAGACCACCTATTGAAGATAAATGCTATAAAGCAATTGTGCAACCAGGGGCATTGATTCGTCTCAAAGCCCCGCAGAGAATGGGTAAAACATTACTGCTGGAGAAAACCCTAGACTATGCAAGACACCAGGGTTATCAAACTGCGAAAATAGATTTACAACTGGCTGATATTGATGTTCTGGCTAACTTAAAAACATTTCTGCAATGGTTATGTGTTGATGTTGCTGACAGTCTGGAGCTAGAACCCCAACTAGAAAAACATTGGCAAGAGGTTTTTGGGCTGAATAAAAACTGTACCCGTTATTTTCAAAAATATTTATTATCACTTACTGATACTCCCTTAGTTTTAGCTATAGATAACTTTGAGAGACTGTTTGAATATCCAGAGATTTTCCCTCAATTCTGCTTGTTACTACGGGGATGGTATGAGGCAGCGAAACAAGGAGACAAGATTGGTAATATCTGGAAGAAGCTGCGGTTAGTAGTAGTTCATTCAACTGAATCTTACCCTTCCTTAGACAGTAATCATTCCCCGTTTAATGTGGGATTGGCAATTGACTTACCTGAATTTAATCTGCAACAAGTAACAGACCTCGCCAAGCAGAATGAGTTAAGGCTGGGGGAGCAGAGGTTAACTAGGTTGATGGAGTTGCTAGGGGGGCATCCTTACTTGGTACAATCTGCGATTGCCCATCTCAAAAGCCAGCAAGTGACCTTAGAAGAATTGTTAAGACTTGCACCAACAGAGCAAGGAATCTTCAGTGACCACTTGCGACAACAACTGTGGCATTTACAACATAATCCTCAGTTAGAGTTAGGGTATAAAAAAGTAGTGAGGGCAAATGCACCTGTCAGGCTAGATACTGAAGTTGTGTTTAAATTGCATAGCTTGGGGTTAGTAAAACTTGTTAGTAATGATTGCGTTCCTAGTTGTGATTTGTATCGTCAGTACTTCTCAACTCGTTTGGAGTAGGTAAATTGTGGTTGACCAATACATATTCTCTGGAAGTCTACCTGAAAATGCCAGCACCTACGTCATACGAGAAGCTGATGCACAGTTATATGAAGGGCTGAAGGCGCGAAAGTTTTGTTACGTACTGAATTCCAGACAGAGTGGAAAATCCAGCTTGCGTGTGCGAACCATGCAGCGATTAAGAGATGATGGCGTACAGTGTGCAGCCGTTGACCTTTCTGCTGGAGGTATTCAGAATGTCCCTCCCGAACAATGGTATGCAGATTTAATTGACACACTCATTGATAGTTTTGGATTAGATTTAGATTTTGGTGATTGGTGGGAGGCTAATCAGTTAAATTCGCTAGTTACAAGATTTCGCAAGTTTTTGGAAGAAGTATTACTTGTTGAAGTTCAAGAGAGTATCGTTATTTTTATTGATGAAATCGATAGCGTACTCAGTCTAAAATTTCCCACAGATGACTTTTTTGCATTGATTCGTGCTTGTTATAACAAACGAGTTGATAACCCAGAATTATTACGTCTCACTTTTTGTTTGTTAGGGGTTGCATCACCAGGGCGAACGCACGGGATTTCTGAAACCCTTGCTGGGCAAGGATCTTGATGAAAAAATAGGCTAAATTAAAAAACGCCAAAACCCTTGCTATTAAAGGATTCTTATACTTTAGATGCGTTTGCCCTGGTTGCATCACCTAGCAATTTGATTGAAGATAAACAGCGTACCCCGTTTAACATTGGTAAAGCTATCTCCCTTAAGGGTTTTCAATTACATGAGGCTGAACCATTAGAGAAGGGTTTGCAGGGAAAGTTTAATAATCCTCAAGCAGTAATACAAGAAATATTGCAGTGGACGGGAGGCCAACCATTTTTAACTCAAAAACTGTGTCAGTTCATGGTTGAAGAATCTGAGCAACAAACTCCTCGTTCAGTAGAGCAAGTTGTCAGGTTGCGAATTATTGAAAACTGGGAATCACAGGATGAACCTGAGCATTTACGGACGATTCAAGCCAGGATTTTGCGGGATGAACAACGGGCAGGGTACTTACTAGAACTGTACCAGCAAGTCAGGCTGAGTGAAGAACAATCCGAGGTAACAGCAGACGAGACATTAGAGCAAAGCGAGTTGCAGCTTTCGGGATTAGTTATTAGGCAGCAAGGTAAGCTAAGAATTTATAACCAAATTTATCGAGAAATATTTGACTTCAATTGGATTGAAAACCAACTAAACAACCTGCGTCCCTATTCTGAGAATTTTCGCTTTTGGGTGGCTTCTGGTGGAACTGATGAATCGCGGTTGCTGCGAGGCAATGCGTTACAAGAAGCAGAACAATGGGCAAGAGATAAGAATTTAAGTTATCAGGATAAACAGTTTTTAGCAGCTAGTAAGGAAAAAGAAATACTCAGCGAGGTAAATAAAAAAGCTCAACAACGAATTATTATTGGAGCATTGATTTTAATTGTAACATTAGTAGGTTCTACAATTGTAGGAATATCTGCTAGAAAACAACTGGATGAAACTCACGATGAAGTTGAAGCTGTTCAAAATTTAAACAAACTAGCTGGTGAATTACAAAAAAATAATACTTCTCGTTCTGGAGGCATTACTTTTGATTCAAATGAATCTCTAAGGCTGTCCGCCTTATCTTTCAACGTTAGTAATCATCAACTTAAACAAGCACTAGTATTTTCTACTAGTTCACAAGCACATCAACAGTTAAAAAATCTGAAAGAGGCAGAATCAGAAATTCATCAAAGTCAGAATTTATTAACTGAAGCTGATCAGAAGGTTTTAGAATCTAGCCAAGGTTTACAAGTTCAAGTATTAGTCCAGAAAGCTCAAGGTGATTTACTAGCCCACAATAAAAAAACTCACGAAGCTATAGAATCTTATAAAAAAGCATTTAAGTAGGTAGGTGGGAAAATTTACAACTATGTAACGAAAGTTTAACCAGAGCCATTAGAGCCAAATTTAATACGTTTTGTACTGTGGTTGCCTTTTTCTCCCCTAGCTTTAACGCCATCAATCACCGCGTAAGCAAGGTCTAACTCATCATCAAATATTTGCCCACATAATTCATCTTTTTTCAGGTGCTGCCACTCCAATTCAATTGGATTCATCTCGGAGCAGTATGCAGGCAAAAAGAAGATGTACAAACCCATCTGTTCCCACTTTAACCATAGTTTTTGCACTTCAAGACATCGGTGTATCGGTCCGTTATCCTGCACAATTACCCTAGTGCGCCCGGTTTTTTGAGCTTCCGTCGCTTCAATTTCCATCATTTGAATGTAAGATTTACGACTAACACCACCAATAACTAGACCGTAAATAAAGCTGATTAAAGGTTGAAGAAACCCGATAATACTTAATCTCCGACCACGACGCTTGGTTTGCTCTAAGCGTTTTTGCTCACCTCTAAAGTAATAGGTGTAACCTGGTTCACTCCACACACAGAATCCTGATTCATCTAGATACTTTAGGTCTATTTCTCCGGTAGCTGCGGATAATTCCAACATATCTAGGTCTGCTTGTTTCTTCGCTCTGACTACGGGGTCTTGTTTTCTCTTGTGGCTCTTCTTGGCTCGCTTCCAATAGACCCCCTTTTTTTGAGTACCCGTCTTAATCTGTCGGGACTCAATTTTATGTGGCGCTCGCTTTCTAATTTCCGGGAGAGTTGAAAACTATTGTATGTACGTGGTTCTTCTCTGAGGCATTTTTCCAACAATACTATGTCCTCCTCCTTCCACTTCGGTTTTCCTCCTCGACCTGGTAATTCCCAAAGCCCTTCTATACCTAACTTCTGCCATTTATGTAAGACTTCTCTTACTGTTTGAACACTCCAGTCAAAGTGAGCAGCTATTTTTTCTACGTACCAACCATGCGCGTTTAATCTGATTGCCTCTGCTCGATCTTTAACTTTCTGTGGTACATCCACAGTTCTCAGGTTTAACAGGGTTTGGTCTTGCTCACGCGTGAGGAATACCCTTAAGCGAGCGCCCATAACATTTGTTACCTCTGTAAGTACATTTTCCGTATTTATTTATCTTAATATAGTTGGGTTTTTTCCCACCCACCTACTTAATATTTTAAAGTATCATCCTAATAAAACTGATTTTACCAAAGACAATCAGTTGCTCACGGGCGAGAATATTGAATTAGTTTATCGGAGTTTAAGAGAGCTAAACCCTAAAAACAAAGAAGTCGAGTTAGCACTAACGCAACATTTATATGCTCAACTTAAGTATTTTTTGAATACTAAAAATTGGGAAGTGGCAGATGAGCAAACATCTCGACTTATGCTCAATATTGCTAAAAGGGAAGAACAAGGAGATTTAGAGTATGACGATATCAAGAGTTTTTCTTGTCCAGACCTGCAAAGAATAGACCAGCTTTGGGTTAATGCAGACAACCGTTTTGGCTTTAGTGTGCAAAAGAAAATATGGATCAGCACTGGGAATAGGTTGGGTATAGAACTAGGAGAATGGACTGACAAAGATTATGAAAATTATTTTCGGTTTGCCGAAGCAGTTGGATGGTATGACGAAAAACTCAACATCAACGAAAAACATAGTCGCGGTTTTCTGGATAACAAGGATCTAATAAAGCATATAAAAGAAAACTCAGGCTATGGTAAGGGAGGACTACCCCACCAACAAACAAGTCTTCTCTTCTTCGCAGATAGACATTTAAAAAGTAGTACGATATCAGATCATATAATATTCCTCGCTTTCTCACGCTGCAACTTGTAAGAGATTTCCAGAAAATAAATTTATCAAGTTCACCAATGACAAAGAAATCACGGTAGATACTGTGTGGCGTTGGGAGTGGGATCGGCTTCTGAAATATGCCACTAATCAATAGCATCAGCTATCGATTTCTGAATTAGATAACGCCGCATTATTTCTACTAATTTCATAGTCTCGCCCTCGGTGTGTACACAACTTCACTAAACATAGCAATCACAATGTATTAGTCAAGTTTCTGTCTGGAATTTCGACACGGAGTTAATAATGATTTTTGAAAGTCCCAACCTAATTCCAATCTTTCTCGAAGCGTTCCTCGTTTAACCCTACATCGTGGATCTTTAGCCCATTGGCTCAAGCTTTTTGTTTCACCAGCATAGGTGTACAGTCTAGATACTCGACGATTATTGACTTGTTCTTCTCTTTTAATAAGTCTACAATTTTGGGGTAAATAAGACTCATTAACATTAATCCTGTCAATACTCCAACCTTGATAATCGTGATAGCCTTGCTTAATTGCCCAATTCTTAAACTCTTCAAAGCTATCATTCCATTCTTGACAAATTTTTATACCTCTACCGCCATAATTTTTATATGCGTGATTATTAGGGTTAGAACACCTCTGCTTAATACTATCCCATATTCGATATAAAGGTGCTTTGGGATGTTCGGTTAAATTATTTATAATTTTCCCGTTGGATAAATAAATTTTATTTTCAATATAGTCAACTGATATTATTTTTATAGTTAATTTTTCTTGTACAGTAGGAGTTGTCAAAGCTTTGTAAAAAGGCCATTCATACTTAGTAACTCTTGCTTTTAAAGTCCCTAGCTTAACTTTACAACGTGGGTCTCTAGCCCATTCACTTAAATGTTTAGTTTCACCTTCATATTCAAAATACCTATTCCTTCTGGTATTGCAACTCTGTTCTTGTTGAGAAACCCAACGGCAATTTTCTGGGCAATATCCAAGATTATTATCAATCCTATCTATTGTTTTACTATCATCATACCCATTTTTAAGTGACCATTGTAGGAATATTTGAAAGCCATTATCCCATTCTTGGCATAAGGAAATACCCCGATCATAGTAGTCCTTCCTCTGACGATAACTTGGTTTACAGCGTGACTTCATACCTTTCCAAATTCGATATAGCCGTGATTCTTCACCTTTAATAGAATTTCCATGTTTTAATAAAGATGAAGAAAGTTGATCTGCCCTAAAACAACCACAGGAAGTGGATCTACCACTTATTAAATCTGGTCTTCTCACAAACTTAATCACATTGCATTGTTTAAAAGTGCATAAACACTCCCACAGTGTTACGCTACATTTAGCATATTTGACTGATTGCCCTTTTCTAATTATTTTCCAATAACCGAACTGTAAACCTGTTAAATCTCTTGGATAAGTTGTAGGCATAAGAAATTTTTGCCAGATAATTAATTACCAATAGAATAAATATTTTATCCAGTTTTGGAATTAGCTTATTTCATATTTTGTTAAAATCTTAAAATTAAGCTGTTTGCTACTTGCTACTCATCCCATTTCACCAGCACCCCATCCGCCGCCACAAGTCCCCACTGCGGACACTTCGCCACCAGCTTCTTGATCACGATCCTCAAACCAAGGTCATCAGCCCAACACTCCATCAAAAACTCATCCTCTGGATTTTCGCGGAACTGTTCTGCCATCTTCAATCACCGGACACCGCCGCATCATTTCCACCAGTGCCATAGCCTCCCCATCCGGCGTGTACACGACCTCACCCGACATCGCAATTACAACCCTGTTTTTCCTCGCCCACTCGAAGGGAGCGATCGCACCGGACTTGGGCTGTTGTGCTTCCGGTTTTCTGCCTTCTTTGCAAGCAGCGACAAACACAGTCTCTGTTGACTTGACCCCCTTACAAGCGCGGAGTGCCTCTTTTAAATACTCGGTACATTCGCCTAACACCACTTACCACTTGACTGTGCGCCCAATCTCTCAATTGAGCCGAAACTGTTATGCTTTACGAGCAACAACGTAGTAAATTAACTCCTCATGCCATACACCTTGCTCAGTTTCTAGTGCAGCGATTTCATCATCATAACTAGCTTTAATCTGGCAAATTTTTTCCGGTTTTAATTGACGTAACGGATTATCGATATGTAGCCAGAATTGCCCATTCCATCGGCTTTGTGCCTTTTCTAAGCTCAAATAAGTACCCATCTGCCGAGGATGAATTTCAATTTGGTTAAATTTAGCTTGAGTTAATACCTGTTGAATTCGCTCTGGTGTTCCTAATGGTTCGTGCAGATTTGGCAGTGTGATTCCATTTCTTGCACAAGCTTCTACAATAGACAATGCTAAATATGAATTTTCAGACGAGCAGGTAAATGTGATGAATCCACCGAACTTGAGACAACGATACCAATTTTCGAGAATTTTAGGAATGTTGGGAAAAAGCACGATGGCGTAAGAACAATAGATCGCATCAAACTTGTCTGGTTCAGGCTGATATGCTTCTGCATCAACTTCAATTAGCCTAACATTGGATAAGTTTTCGGCTTGAATTTTCTGTTGAGCAATCTTGAGTAGTTCTGTTGCGATATCAATTCCAATCACGGAACCACTTGTGTCAACTTTCTGAGCGGCTTTAAGCGCAATATTTCCCGTTCCCGTTGCAACATCTAAAACGGATTGCCCAGGACACGGAGTTGCGTAGTCAAAAAGTGCAATTGCACGATTGAGAGTGACATCATTATCATAATTGGTTCTAGCATTGTAAAAATCGATAATTTCCTGCTTATATGTCATAAATAGCAACAGCTTAGAATAACAAATGGCCAAATCTAATAAGCTGAAATTGCTAAATTTTCATCCTCTGCTTACTCTAGCCTTAAACTGTCCGCGCATCTGAATTGACTTGTCTAGCTTGTAGTTGACATAACACGCTCTACTCTTCCCGCTCAATCAACTCCCCATCCACACACCCAATCTCCCACTGCGGAAACTTCACCAGCAATTTCTTGATCACAATCTGCAAAGCCGGATCATCATTCCAACACTCCTGCAAGAAGTCAAAGCCTGGATTCTCCCCTGAATTCGCCGCTCGATTCAGTTTTTCCCTTCTTACAGGTCGCATATTTGACCGTGCAACTATCGCCTCATGTGACCATTTTTCAGCACTGGGGACAGGCACGGCGGAATTTTCACCCTCATCAACTGCTTTGATTTCTACACTCGAAACTGAGTTTTTAACCAACAACGAAGCAGAGGGGCGATTCGGTTCCATTTTCTGATCTGCGATCGCTGAAGTTGAAGATTTTTCAATTTTGGCAGGCGACGCGGCGGAACAAGTACCTTCATGACAGTCCCTCGCTTCAACGCTACAATCCTGCTTTTCAGCCAACAACGAAGCAGATTGACTTGGTGAATCATCCACAAGCGCCAGCGATGTACAGTCATTCGCCGTAGGCGAGTCTTCAAGTTCTGACGCGCTTTCAATACGTGAAGGCGACGCGCCCCTCAAGGGCGCATGAGCCGTCTCCTCAACTTGCAAAATCTCATTTAGCGTGTCAGAGACACAGTTCACGAACTCTTTTGAAGAGTTCGTGAACTGTTCCTGGGCAGTTCGTGAGGGTTCACATAACCCTTGCTCTGACTCACTTTGACCTAAAATAGATGCTTGATTTAAAGCACGTATTTCTTCACAGCCAGCATCTTTATCTGAAATCTCAGCATTTGGTTCTCGTTTTTGAGAATCTGGTTCTTGTTTTAGAGAATCTGATTGCTGATTTTCAGCATTGGCTTTCTCCCAAAACTCCTTCATCCGGCTACCATGCAAATTCTTCACCATCCAGCTAGCCGTTTCCCTGCCATCCTGAATAGACTTATCAGGCTTGAAAATGAACAGTCCACTTTCAGCGAGAATTTTCTTTGCAGAGATAAAAGTACTGTACCCCAAAGCTGAGGACAAAGGCATCCACCGAGAACCATAAGGGTCAGCCGTCCAGCACTCCTGCCACAATTGCGTAACTGAAGGCTTTTGTTGCGATGCCCATAACATATCTTCGATGGGAATAATGACATGAAGCCTTTTATATGGGGATTGTGGTTTACTAGCAGCCTTTTTGAGCTTGGGTTTTGTAATAGTTGCAGTCATCGTACAATCTCCTATTTATATTGACGCACGGAAATTTCCCCCACTGTGATGCAGGGTTTGGTTTGCTATTTATCGGTCTTAAAAGTTATCAGTACATTTGGCAGTACAACTAGCTACATTCTTATAATCGTGTTGTTGTCTACCGTTTGCGGCGGAGACACTTTTCATAGGGTGATTGCACAGTTTTTAACTAAGCAATCGCTCTAATCAACAACTTCACCTACTCTTTTTCCGGTTGCCAGAATCGCAATTCGTCTCGGAAATACCTATCAGTCTTTTTCGATTGTTCCTTCCAGTGATCCCAGGCAACCACCATCTCTTCGCCTAAATCCTCTACTACTTCACCCCTCTCGACATACAAAGTACGGTAGGGGTCGGTGTGGGCAACTATAGAACCAACTTGAATGGTGTCCGGTTGAGAGGATGCGTTCTGGAGTGCGGTAATTAAATTTGTTTCTTCACTGGTCAATTCCGCCCAATAGTCTTGTTTAATAACCTCATACTCTTGGGCAACATTCAAAAACTCCTGCCAAGTACACCCAGGTTTTGCAAGCACCCCCCGAATATCACTAACAGCCTGGGGTAGCATTTCCAATTGTTCGGCTCGGTAAGCGATCGCTGATGGTGTAGGTTCACTCCCCAGAATGATTGCCGCAGCTTCGAGTGCCTGAGTATTGTTCATGGCACTGGCTAAGTTTTTCAAAGCCATACCCATGAGCCGCAGACATTCTTGGGCGTTTTCTTTCGGCGGTTCCTGGGCCAGCGATCGCAAATCAATGGTTTTCTCTAACGCCTGTTTCACCTGCTTGTTCAAAACTTTGGTCGCTTGCTGGGTCATGGTATTTTCCCACTGCTGTTGAGGACGCTCTTGTACAGCATTTTCCAAATCCTGAATACGCTGCCTAAGCTGTTGGTTCTCAGTCTCCAGCTTTCTCAACCCTTCCATTTCTGAAAGCCGTTGCTGCAACTGGATATTTTCTTCTTTCTGTTGCTTGAATAGTTGTTGCAGAGATTGGATTTGCTCTTGCACTTGTTCTTCTGCTCTGGCTGTAGCCTCTGTTTGCAAACCAATCCTCATTTCTTGGGAAAGTCGCTCTAACTCCTGTTTATGGCGTTCTTCAATAGCAGCGATCGCTTCCGTATATTCTGGTGGATAGTCTCGCCCTCTGGAAAATGGGACACTAGCGGCATCCAAATCAGCATTGTTGATCAACAACCTCTCGCCATCAGCAAAGGTAACAATCTGTTGCCAACGATTCGGTGCGTCTGCCTCTATCACTCCTGATTCTCCATATCTTGGGTGTGACTGTTGTGAAACTGTGACTTTGGCGGATTTAGGAACTACTGGTTCTTCAATTTTGGGAACCATTGGTTCCTGAACAATATGTTTTTTGCGTGGAAGTTGAGGAACCACTTTTTGGGCAGCAGCCGCAAAGTCTGATTCACCAGGGGATGGGTTATCTTTCAGAGCGATCGTTACAGCTTGTTTTAGTTTCTCTGGTTCCTTGACTAGCCGCAGCAGTGGACGAGCTTGGCGCTCATTTTTGATGTGTCCGCCCAACTCCCCAACTGCGTCTATGACCTTTTTGGCTCCTAGCAGTTGGTTGATTCGTCGGTATCCACCCCAGGCGTATAACTCACGCTGGCAGTATTCTGAAAAGTTTTTATAGCCAGCTTGCAGGTAAAGCTGTTGTTCCCTCATCTGGAGAATTTCATCTACCGCTTGCCACTCGAATCGGTCGATGGCGGTAAAGGTTTCTTGGATGCTGGTGTTGATAACACTGTAATCGAGTGCTGTTGTTTGTTCTTTTTCTAGTGTCAGCATTTTTCTTGCCCACTATGGTAAATGCTTGAAAATTGGGGTGTTGCAATTTAACCAAAGTGAACCCAGCAGCTGATTTGAAAAGTTTTTCCAAAAATATGTCAGCATTATAATTAGCTCACTTTGTGATCAACGGATTGAGCAGGCGATCGCATAGCTTTGACCGGCAGCGATCGCTTTATGCTGCTATATCCTGTGGTTGGGAATTATCAGCTTTAGATTTTAGATATTCCCTTACAGGGATTGGCTTAACCTTTTGTTCTTCTTCTCCTGTGGTATCTGTGTGGTCATCTGGGATAAAAACAATTAAATCTCCAGGTTGGCATTCAAGGGCAATGCAGAGTCCATTAAGTCTTTCCCCAGTTAATCGAGGCATTTCATCTGTTCTTCTCAATCGATGAACAGAGTTTTCGTCAATCCCTAAAGCTGCTGCTAGGTCTTTATTCCTAATACGCTTTTTTGCCATTATTTCATTTAACCTCCAAGCAATCATTCGCTTGTCCATGTGACACCTCCATTAGTTTAATCCCCGTCTTGCTTTGATAAATCGACTCTTGGAATACTCATTATTATACATGGTCACAAATCAATAAAACTACGCTTAAAAATAAAAATACTACGTTAAATGTAGAAAAAACCATTTTAAACGCTTGACTTTCCCCTACGTCTCGCGTAGTATTATAAATATAAAGTAGGAAACAAGCGCTAGCCTCCTAGTAAACAAAGAAGTGCTTACTCCCGGATTTAAACTCATTCAATTAACCACAAAACCAAGTGCCACCGGGACTAGCAGCCGGAAGCCAAACTTGTAATGCTCAAGCCAGCGAAGATGATCTCGATGACCTACCAAGTCTTAAAAAACTGGTTGTTTAGTGCCATTCGTCTAGAAATCAAAGATTTTACAGCAAAGCTGAATTTAGTAGAGTGTCCTCTTGCGAACACAGCACTTCCTTACACGTCCCCCGATGCTGCCGTCTACTGTCTTGAGAATGCTCTTAGCAACTAGCTTTGATGGCTACGCCAAATCTTTTTGAGAGCGTTGTGCTAAACCACAACGTTCTTTGCACACATAACAAAGGCTATTCACCAAACAGTGGACAAGAACCAGACAACTAGTACTGCTACTGGACAGATAGCCAGCCATAGTGAAAACTACGTTTTGAGAATCATGACACCTCCGGGTGCTTTCCAGCTTGTAGCTCTGTCGTCAACCATCAAACACCTGTATTTGGTTAAGGGAGCGTGGTTGACTTAACAAGTTCTCAAAACATTGGCGAGGAAAACTTTACCTGAGTTAAATCAGAGGACAAAATGTCTAATTTTGTATTTCTAATTGATGCCAACAAGCAACCACTTGACCCTATTCCACCAGGACAAGCAAGACGATTATTGAACCAAGGACATGCTGCTGTTTATCGACGTTATCCGTTTATGCTCATTCTAAAAAAGATAATTTATGATCCTAAAGTAAAGCCACATCAATTGAAAATTGACCCAGGTTCCAAAGTGAGTGGCTTGGCAATTTTGCAAGAAGATAAGGTTATTTGGGGTGCTGAATTAACTCATAGGGGTCAGCAGATAAAAAATGACTTAGAATCTCGCAGAGCCATTCGCTGCAACCGTCGGAATCGCAAAACTAGGTACAGGCAGCCGCGCTTTCTTAACCGCACTAGGCAGAAGGGATGGCTACCTCCAAGCCTAGAGTCTAGAATCAAAAACACTTTGACTTGGGTAAACAGAATAATCCGATATGTACCAATCACTGGTATATCTCAAGAATTAGTAAAATTCGATCTTCAAGCAACAGAGAACCCTGAAATATCAGGTAAAGAATATCAACAAGGAACCCTTGCCGGATATGAAACAAGGGAGTATTTGCTCGAAAAGTGGAATAGGAAGTGTGCTTATTGCGGTGTCGAAAACGTCCCCTTTGAGATTGAACACATTCACCCAAAATCGAAAGGTGGAACTGATAGAGTTTCCAATCTAACTCTTGCTTGTCATGAATGTAATCAAGCCAAAGGAAACCTAGATATTAAAGAGTTCTTAGCCAAAAAGCCTGCCATCCTTTCTCGGATTTTAAGTCAAGCAAAGCAACCATTAAAAGATGCTGCTGCTGTTAATTCAACTCGTTGGGCACTGTTTGACAGACTAAAAAAGACGGAACTGCCAATAGAAATTGGGACGGGAGGCAGGACTAAATATAATCGAGTTCGCCTTGGACTTCCAAAAAAGCATTGGATAGATGCCGCAGCAGTAGGCATGGTAGAAAGCTTGCAACTTCTTGCCTCTCAACCCTTGCTAATTACCGCTAAGGGGTGGGGTAGCCGCCAGATGTGTACACCAAATAAATATGGTTTTCCCATGAGACATAAAACGCGATGTAAGACTTTTTTTGGCTTTCAGACTGGCGACATGGTGCGAGCAATCCTTCCCTCTGGCAAGTTTGCAGGTACTCATATTGGCAGGTTAACTGTTAGGAAAAGCGGAGTTTTTGAGATGAGAACGCCAAAAGAGAAGGTTAGCCCAGTCCGCTACAAGTATTGCAAGTCGGTGCATCGCAATGACGGATATATGTATTTTTTTTCCACTAATGTCCAGTAAATTGCCAATTAGACAAGTAGCGATCGCTCGGTCTGGACAACTTCTGCGATCGCCTTTTCCCCTATCACGGAGATCAATATTATGACTTACGAAACACTAACACAGCAAGCAATTCCTACTTCTTCTCGTGACGAGCAAGCCCTAGCCCAAGCAGAACTGTACAGCCACCTGGAAACCCAAGCCGAAGCTGTAGCCCCAACCCAAGACCCCCTGACTGCTCGTGATCGTCGGATTATTGGTGAGATTATCGAAGTGGAACCCGAATCCGTCCGTACCATCTGGATAGAAGGCGGAATCACAGTATGGGTGCAGTTAGTCGCTGGCGGACGGCTCCCCTTTGATCGCAACTGGTTCGCTACAAGAGTGGCAGAAGTCAAAGCGACTCTACCAGAGACACCCCTGGAACGGAACGAACGATTAAGCGATGAACTGGAAGAAGCCTGCACTGCTTTCGGTCTATATCATGGTGAGATAGATTGGCTCTCGTTCAGCACCAAACTCTACCAAGACGGGCATCTTGTTGGCTTCGTCGGGTGCAATCACCAGGGTTGGTACGCAAGACCGAGACAGTACGGGGTGAATCGTGTGGCTCCGAGTGCAGAACAAGTTATTGCGTCGTTAGGAGTTCGAGTGGCAGTAGCGGCATAAGTTGCTGAAGTGAGAAAGGCGATTGCACACCAAGACAACTGCAATCGCCACCTATATGCAATTACAAATAATCATTGCACATAATACAGCAAGTAACATTACACTTTCAGATCCGGGTTTCTATGACTCCTAAGAGAATTCTCCTACCTGCTACAGATGCGAATGCAGAGGTGTAATAAATCCCTGGTACAGAAAGTGAGAAAGGCGGTTGCAGTCCAAGAGAAAAGCAATCGCCTCCACAACGAAATTTAGACAATCGAAATCATCATGGCATATCAAATATGATTAGCCCATTTTCTCTTCAACAACCCGATTGGGATGAATCCCCAGAGAAAATTCTCCTACCTCCAACCGACCCCAACGCAGAGGTGCAAGAGATTTCTGGCTACAAGCTGGTTTTCGTTGACGGAGCCTGCCCCAGAAACTATCGAGTGTACAAAGGCGATTGCATGATTGGGGTGATATTTCAGTACATTACGCACTGGTCAAACGGAGTTGATTCTCTTCGATACGCCGAGCCGGTTGATGCAGCAGTTGGGTTGGACGAATTTATGAACGTGGCAGTGCAAGAAACGGGTGGGCAGGATAGACCCACCTGTGTGGCAAGGAGCAAACCTAAATTTTATCCAAATAGAACACCACAATTCATCTGATAAATCAATGGAACCGATAGAAATACTACAAGGATTCAACTCCTGTTACCAGAAAATTCAAGCGATCGCTCAAGATGAAAATTGGCTCTTGTTGATTGCTGATAAAAGGATTGATCCAGAAGCAGCAACTCACTTGGGAGATGTTCTGCATTTCTTGGGTGAGGCAATGGGTTGTGTAGAAGAAATCATTGAAATCAAATTTAATCAAGAGGCAGAAGTATGCAACCAACAATAACAATTCCACACGGTTGGAAATACCCCCAGGGCAAACGCATCTAAAGTATAAGAATCCTTTAATAGCAAGGGTTTTGGCGTTTTTTAATTTAGCCTATTTTTTCATCAAGATCCTTGCCCAGCAAGGGTTTCAGAAATCCCGTGCGTTCGCCCTGGAAATACCCCCGCTTCACCTTGAGACAGCGTGCAGAACAAGGACTGATTATCAGCATCAAGTATTACCCAAGCGACAGTCTTTTGGCACATGAATATGGTGAAGGCTGGCGGTACATCGTCATGCCTGATATCAATTCTATTGAAGAAGGGAATCGCTTAGAGAACGAAATAGAACTACTGACACCATAGGAATTGAGAGCAGAGATTCAGGCTGAAATAGAAAAATGTCTACGCCAACTTGAACTGCTGAAATATGAGTTAAAAACAATTCCTGGCATTTTCATAAATAGCTAAGTCGAACACTATCCAGTATCAACGCAATTTTTAGCAACAACAACGCAATTATGGAAACCATCAAAATCAACAACAGCGTCTTTCTCATTCCACCCAGCCAACCAAAATTACAAGCGAATTGCGCTAAAGAATACGGGCAATTCCTTCTCGATTGTCCTCCAAAACTGACGATTTTAGAAGCACAAGCAGGAGGATATCTCAAAGGTAACAAGGCTGACTTTGCGATCGCTATTTCTCGCCCTGACCGTGCCTTGACTATCAACGAGAATTTCACCAACGAGCCATTTACCGAACTATGGGTGATTCCGGTAGCAGGCGGACTCAAAGACCAGTTTAAAGGGCCAGCTTCGATGTTGCTTAGTTTCTTAATCCATCGCCGCAGTAAAGACAATTTTGCTGGACTCTACAACCACTTCGCCCATCGCGCATTTCAGCAGTGGTGCGAAGAGGGGATGCCCGGAGATCCCAAAGAGTTCTGCTTCGGTGCGATCGCTAGCGTACTCAAAAACTACATTTTCTGTGCGGAGTTCCAAAAGGTAGAAGGAGCGCTGGGAACGTACTGGTTCATCCAATGGTCGTACCGTAACCCACAGTCTGACTTTGAAAAAGACGCGCTCGTTGCAGCCGAAATGATTCGTAGTGGTGCGGAATCTGGGGCAACAGTTCATTGGGTTACAAACGAAACTTACGAGCGATGGGCTAGTAATGCTGTCACTGCACCAGCATTACCCCCAGTTTCGGAAACTGAGGCGAGGGCATCTCTGCAAGGACAGAATCAGACAGCAATGCCGCAAGTTAACAAGCGGTAATTAGACACGAGAAAGGCGATTCACCTTGGAGTCGCCACTACATAAATTAGCAGCAAAAACGAGTCAATGAAAATCGGTACTGTCTCAATTAGTTATTCAAGAAAATTCAACTTGGGCAACTACGAATCAATCGAATTAGGTTGTTCTTTATGGGCGCAAGTCGAAGAAGAGGAAGACGCAGACGGGGTAGTTCAGTTCCTTTATCATCAAGCAAAAGCAGCAGTCAAAGAGGCTGCAATGCCCGTGATTAAAGCGAACGAATTCCAAATTACCAAAGCTAAATCTCAACGGAAAGTGGTAACTGATGAAGGTGTTGCAGAAATAGATAATTTTTGAGCCAATCAGACATGAAACAATTGACAGGTTTTATTCCCATTGCAGCATTACCTGAATCTACTGCGGCATCTGCTAAACAACAGTTAATCGAAGCAATTGAATGGCTCCACAAAGAAGGTGCTGCTAGTGAAACCAACCTCAAACTTTTGACTGCAATTGTCGAATCGATTCTTTGCTCGGAAGAATCATACAGCAGATTTTTAAAGTGTGGTTTTGATGCAGCGGTTGAGTTTTTCGACACCAATTCTCAGAACTGGGACTTTGAAGAATCAATGTCATCACCTTATAATCCCAGGAATTGGGATGAGTACAAGCAGCTACGACAAACACGGGCATTGTTGTCAACAACCCGCACCGTCACTGAGTAAGGTAAAAAATGGGGAATTAAAATGCAGCCCTTGGTGAGCCGATTCAGTATAGGAATAGTCGCAAAATTACTCTTGGTTCTCGGATTATTCCTGCTGTAATTGTTGCACTACTTCTACTGATAAACCAGTAACCCGAGCTATCACATCGACGCTAATTCCCTCAGTTAATAAGTTAATAGCAATTTTACGGGCTTTTTCATCGCTACCTTCGGTCTTGATTGATTGATAAACCACTGATTCTTGCATAACATCCTTCCTGAATAAACGCCCAATCACTTCTTGCTCTAATACTAACCCAGCCAGAATTGCACAGGCGGCAGCAATATTACTTTGAGTTCGCCTTTCAGGGATTTTATCAATAGTCTCAGCAGCTTGTTGCAGTGTAGCAACCTTGTTGTTAGTCGCACTTAATACAGCAAATGGTAATAACCCTGGGGTTCTCAAAAATATCTCTGAAGGCTGCTCCCACAAACGAATCACTGAAAATTCATGTCGTAAACTTTCAGTAGTAAAAGTAGTTTGATACACCTTCTCTGATTCAGTTTTGGCTAAGTAAATTACCACTTGGTGCATTCGTTTATTGGGAAAACGGCGATACACTCTCAAGCGGTAATCAGCCATCCGAAACGGCATATCGTCATCGGGTTTGGTCTGAAATTCAATGTGGAGAACAACTTCATCTGATTGCAGCAATATTAAGGCATCAGCACGAATCGGTTCTAAAGACAATTCTGTAGGACTTAATTTGGTTAAAGTAATCGGTTCTCCTAATAGCCAAGTAGCAAAATCAGGAGAATACATCTCAGCGATAAATTTGCAGGTGTTATCAAACATGAACGAATTTTATCAGATTATCAGCTAGTTCCATAAATTCAGGTCTGTAGGTTCAGTATAAGGAAAGTTCATTTTCCAGATATGCCGCCAGTTCAAGGATTTTTTTCAATTCACATCATCTACAAATCATAGAGTCATAGTCAAGATTATGCCGAGAAAATCCACTCATCCCACCTCTGCTGACCATTCCTCACTATGCCTACAGTATCTCCGTCGTTGTGGGGGTAGCGCTCGATTATGCACCATCAATTTTAGTCTTAGTGTGATTCAAACCTTGGTCAATCAAAGAAAGGTAAAGATTACGAATACAGGTGCAGGTTTCTATGTTCAATTGGAGGATATAAAATGACTAATCACAAACAAGCTGTTTACCAATCTCAATTAGATCACAAGAGTAAATTGGTTCTTCGCCGCCGAACTAGGAGAAGATTTAACCCCAGAATTCTTCTCGACCGCACCATAGAAACAACTGCAATTGTCTCTCTGCTCTTAACTGAATTCTCTGGAGTAGGGGCAATGGGGTGCTGGGGGCTAGAAGTAATCGAGTCCAATGCTAACCGCAACATAATCATCTCTGGTTGGGAGCAGCAGAAAAATATCTGCCTGGGTGCAATGTTGGTCAGTTTTTCCGCTTTCTTGGGCAGTTCTCTAATCGGAGCAAGTTTCAGTATTAAACGGGATAAATTTTAGGGAAAGAAACAGCAATGGAAATTCAATTAACCAAATCAGAACTCAAGTCAGCAGTAACGATTTACAACTTTGGGGCTTTGTTACGAAGTATGAACCACCGAAATGCCGATGATTTTCATATAAATAAGCAAGTCAAATCGATCAGTTGTACAGAATTTTATTTTGTTCGACAATAGAGAGAAAAACCAATGTCAAAGCTTAAATATTTGAATGTTTTTGTTGCAGCATCAGGAGCAACGGCAATGGCGATCGGTATCATTATCGGTGTTAAAGGAGCAATTGCGGGAGAGGGTGCAAAAAGTTGGATTTCTGGCTTGTCTCTGATGCTAGGGGGAGTTGGATTGCAAACAATAGCTCTAGATCGTCTGTTGAAAACTCAAATTGAAGAACAAATCGACAGAACTTTAGAGGAAAGACTCAAAGCGAAACCAAAGGCTTGCAAAGGATGCCGAAATTTTCATGGTATTGAATATGGGAAAGTAAAGCTGGTTTGTGCGATTCATCCACATGGGATAGAAGGTGATACCTGCTCAGATCACGAGAAGTTCCCCAGCACCAAGAAACTAACTGAGTCAAATTAAGCACTCATTGATTCCGGTTCAGTACGTGATATTTCCAAAACCCGACGTAACCAATATGAAGTTTCAAGAGATGCAGATTGCTTTTGTTCGGCATCAGTCCAAATATTGTCCCAATGGAATAGCCAACGAGTCAGAAGACGAACTAAATCAACTAATTCACAGGCTCGGTCAATATCATCTGCCTTTACCATATCTGGTACAGTCCACTCAATAAAGTATCTGCTTTCATTAACCAAGGCCAGTATTAAATCCTCTGATGAGCCTTGAGTCCACAAAGATTGAATCTGTGACAAGTGTGTAGCTAGATGATGCAAACGGGTAGGCACATCATCTAGCATAAAAATTTGTTGCTTTGGTGTCAATTCGATCATAAATTGCCCAGTAGCGCGATTACCTAATAGCAAAATCATACAACTTCAAACCTCTATCAGGGAAAGGCATTCTAATTATGGAACGGAATCAAGCACAAGTAATTGCTGTAAGTCTCACGGGCACATTAGCGGCCATATCTATCGGATATTTAGGAGTGCAATTTTTTGGCAAAAATGCAATGTACATGATTGCTACAGGAATGTTTGGGCTGGGTACTGGGGGATCTATTGGTCAGGTTTTGGTAGAGAAAAGGCAGCAGCGAGTAGTACAAACACAGTTAAAACAATAATAATTGAAATCGTATGGAAACTTCAAAAGTTGTCACTATTCCTAACCATTGGACATCACCAAAATACTCGTTAGGGCAAAGAACTAAGCAGGGAGTGATTGTTGGGATTCAGTATTATCCACCCAATAATCTACTGACTGGCTTATGTAACGAATCTTGGCGTTATGCTGTCCTAGATAAAAACGATTTTTCCGAAGTGTTACATCTTGAAGAGCAGAAGATTCAGCCACTTACACCACTGGAATTACGTGTCGAACTTCAAACTGAAATTGAAGCGTATCAAATCGAAATTGTAATTCTCAAGCAACAGTTGGAGACAATATCCAATGCTTAAGTCGATGCCCACATACTGAGAAGTGCCTCTAATAATAGATGACTTGAGCAGTGTAGAGCCAACTTTTCACCAGAAATGGAAAAGTCCGAGTTAGAAGAATAATGCTCAACTTTTTACAAAAGACGGCGATTTATCCCATTCCTTCAATGTATGGGATAAATCGCCATTTACCGTCTTGGTCAATAGTATCGAGTGTATGAAAATCGTGAGAACTTTGCGTAATGACTAATAACTTATGCCACTGCTTCAAATCGTGGTATAGGCTACCAAGCTACTGGTTCACCAAGATGGAAAAACCCACCACTGGGGCCATCATTGGGCAATATCGCTAATTCAACACCAGTTTTCGCACCTGATGCGATGTCCATCATTGCACCTTCACCACCTAATTCCGTTTTTACCCAACCCGGATGAGCGCTATTAATTTTCACCGGAGTATTGCGTAACTCATGAGCTAAATGAATGGTAAATGAGTTCACTGCTGCCTTAGAAGCATTGTAAGCAAATGGTTTGGAATCATAGATAAATGAATTGGGGTCAGCATGAAGTGCTAACGAGGCTTCAATACTCGACATATTTACAATTCGACCACTAGGGCTATTCAATATTAACGGCAATGCTCGTTGAGTTAATTCCACTAAGCCAAAAAAATTGGTGCTAAATGTCTGTCGAATAATGTCTACAGAAATAGAACTAGCATTACTGGTTAACCAATCACCATCTAAAAACACACCCGCGTTATTGATCAAGACATCAAGTTGACCAAAAGAGTTACTAATTTGTTGAACAGCAGATTCAATTTGAGTACTATCAGTGACATCCAGGGCAATTGGGTGAGCTATTATTCCTTCGTTCTCCAAGTTACTCACTGCTGTTTTAGCTGCATCTAGGTTTCGGGCCGCTATCAGAATTGTCAATCCATGTTGTCCGAGTTGGCGACTCATTTCCAGCCCCAGACCTTTATTTGCACCAGTAATCAAAGCTACTTTGTTCTTTAGTTCGTCCTGCGCCATGATTAAGCACTCCCGTGTAGTGATGAATTTAGATCACATTTCAGAACAAGATGTTTAAGCTGAGTTTAAATACTGGGTTAATCGTCCCACAAAGTTTAAATATTGGAAACCTAGAAGAAAGGCTAGGTAAAACAGCACACACTTGTTGGCAAAACAAAAAAGTAATTCAAATAGGATTATTGCGATGAGCTTGACTATACGGAAATTTTCTCACTAGCCGCTTAATGTATAATTTCTTTCCTTAACGAATCTGCGGTTCACAGATTAACCATGCCACCGGCTTTCCTCTGTTTCAATAACTTATACAAAAGATTACACTTTTTCATCTGGGCAATGGGATTATGAAAAAAAATGCCAAGGAAATATAATTTTTCGATTAGTTTATGCCCAAAGAAACATTCCCTTCATCATTTGAGTGTGATTGTGGCTATCAACTTCATTTTTTCGAGAACACAATTAAGGAAATAAAGTTGATGAGTAAACAGAAAAAAACTCTCCTTACTGATGGAGCAACTCCAGAACACACTATCGTATTTGAGCATGGGTTGATGGTCGATATCCAGTGCCCTAAACAAAAGAAGAAGAAAAACTTGCAAAATAAAAAATAGAAAGCTTGGGAAATAAAATCCAGCATCAGTCATGAAAAGCTTGTAAGGGATAGAGTATAGCGAATCCCACACTTAAAAAGCAGGCGTTCCGTGAGCGTCAGGGGCTGTCGATCCCACTTCATAAAAAGCCATAAAAACGGGGCTTTTTTCATCCCTATTTTTTTCGTCAAGTGGGCGCTTTTCGCGTGACACCCATTCTGTATGGCTTTGAGTACTGTCCCTGCACGCTTATGTCACAGTTCAACTGTGCCGCTTTTTGTGACATTAACGGAAACACAAGGGTTCTGGGCGTTGTTGACATCATGCCGCTTTTTGTGACATCTATACACAGCAGGGGTTTTGGATGTCACGGCACACCTGCCGGAATTCTGTACCGCTTTGCGACAGAGCAGTGCAAAAAAAAAGAGCGGCTAGAAATTAGAATTTAGGAGTCAGAAATCAGGAAACAAGAACCGGTATTCTGTCCAAAAAAGTCGTGCTTTCTAGAGTTTAGTAGAGAGCGTCCTAATTCTTGGTTCTGAATTCATCTTTAAGAAGCGGCATTTCCTAATTCCAGCCATCTAATTAGTTCTTGTGGGGGAATAATTCTCGATACAGAGAAGGGAATACTGTGTTTTTCAGCCCAACGATACACAGTTCGCAAGCTGATTTTACGCTTTGTTCTGTCGTAGATAAAATTCGGAAGTTCTCGCCCAGATAACGGAAAATCTGGTTCTTCTAAGTCGATACCAAATTGGGCAAAACGCTCTTGATCTTTTTTGAGTAACAATGAAACGTCTGACAAAGAATACCTTTTGAACAGATTTTGACTTTTGAGATATGCAAGCCCTAACAAATAGCAGCATTCTTTCAATCTCACCTGTCGGGCATACTGCTGTACACCACATATCCTTAACCATTTTCGCCAAGCTCTAATACTAATGCTTTTACCTAAGACGTGTTCACAAGCTGTTTTTACCCAAGCAAGATTATACATATCTTGATACATATTGCCTCCATTGAAGAAGAAGTCAGAAGTCAGAAGTCAGTAATCTTGACGTTGCGCTATCCGCCAGCGATGCACTGAGTTTCGGCTACGTGATAATCGAGCAAAGTCGAGATTCAACTACCGCTATTCGTTGTGTCGCACAAAATACCCTACTGAATTCTGGCTCCTGACTCCTGTTTTGATAATGTAATGCCCAGGTTTCCCTGGGCGCTCCGTCTTTGTTAGTCTTCTACAGCCTCAGCGTCGTTCACCGCCTTAGAACGAAGGCGTTTGTTAATCATTCTCTTGTTACTGCGCTCGACATAAATGCCAAAACCGTTTTCCCAAAATACACGATGTAGTTCTGATAATTTCCACCCCTCAAACTCGGCCAGTTCTTCTGCTTCTTCAAAGAGTGCTGTTGGCACGTAAAGTTCAATCCTGGTCATTCCCTGTGCTTTTGTTCTAGGCATTGTTGCATCCATATTTAATCACCCAGATTATCGAATGAGATTGGTTATGGGACAAGAACCCTACAAATAAATATCTTTAGGTTCTTATGTGATATGTAGCCAATATAGACTATATTAGTGGTGTAGTACCATATAAGAAACACAATAATATGAAAAAAATCAAACAAATACTTACTTTGCAAGGGATTGAGTTCGATGAGGGCGATATTTTGTCCGCCGCATCAGCTATTGGCATGGATGTTGATAATTTGAATGATGCCGAAGCCCAAGAAGTGGCAATTCAAGTTGCACAAGCCAAGAAATCAACTGCTCTGACCACTGCTAATGGCAAGTCCAAAAATGGCAACGGTAAGTTAGGTAAAAACTCACCTCGCCGTAAATCCACTCCTCCATTGCAAGGAGCGATCGCTCACGCATCTCAGGTTTCTAACCAAGAAATTCAATCCTTGGAGGATGTTCTCAACGTCGGGATTGATGCTTACACAACTGACAAAGCCGACCAGTTGTTATCAACGATCCGCAATGCCCCCAAGGACGTGGTGAGTAAGTTTGTCTCTAAAGCGATGGAGGAGGAAGCTGACGTAGATTCCTTTCGTGCAATCGGTGACGAACTCGTTGCGGGTATTTTCGGCATTAGCCCAACAAATGCGACCGAATAAATTGATTGGATTAGCAGCAGTACTCAATCTGCTGCTATTAACCCTCGTTTTGGGCGTGGCAATATATGGAGCAACAAGACCAAACCCATCGCAAAGCATTCAATATTCACCTGAAGAAGGACGGCGAGTTGAGTCTGTCCGGCTTAACACTAGAAAATCTGACAACAGAAGAATTCCTAGTCGTCCAGCAACTTATTGATGAGTCAAAGGCGCGATCGCATTCCAATAGACAGATTGAGGAATTGATGCAACGGGGAATGATGGCTCAAACTGCGATCGCAGCAATGACCGTTTTGATGTTTTCATTCATGGGGATATATGGCATAACCCGGTACATCGGCTCACAAGTTCAACAAGTTCAGGAGAGTTATAGCAATGTTAGGTAAATGGCTTCCTGGTTTATTCGGCGGTAAAGGTGATGGAGTGGTATCAACGGATTTAAGGGTGGGTGATGCAACACAAATTGAGGGTAATTTACCTTCATCAATCCGCGATCGCTACACATTGCCAGCTTACACTACAGCAAAGCAGGTTCTTGATGAAGCAGAAGTGGCTGGCACGTTAAAAGCACAGAAGTGGCTACATACAAAGTTCTCCCGGCACAAGCTCAAACAGTTGCAATCCTTGGCAGAGATGTATAAAAACCAATTGGCATATTCGAGTGAAGCTATGAAGGTTGAGGAGGATTTGCAGCGAACCAGGGCGTTACAAGGGGAGGCAGTGATCCGTCATGCCTTTGGTTCACAGGAGCAGCAGCGTCAGCTTGGGGGGTATGAAAAGGCGTTCGATGAGGTGGGAGACAGCTTTAGGTTCTGAAGGAGAAGAATATGAAAAATCAACAAGAACAAAATATCAAAGACCTCAAACCAGAAGAATCCGTCACTTTAGAGGAAATGCCAAAGAATATTAGGGAAATCCAGGAGCAGATGAACACAGAAGGAAAAACTCTAAACTGGACAACCTCATTTGATGGTGACGAACCTAAATCAGTTACGTTTTTCCTTTATTAATGATTATGCAGTTGAAACTATCTTTCGTTGGATATGCCGTCTCTGGAGTAGGCTTATCAATGTTAATGGGGTTTCTTTCGGTTGCTAGCCCAGTCAGTCAATTCTTGGTGTGGATCATTGGCATGATTTGCATTTGCGGTTTGGCAGTTGGTTTCTTTAACTTTGCTGGCTTAGTCGTTAAAGGATTCGGTTTCAACCGCAAGACTTTCACCATTGGGTTAATGCCTGGAGTGATATTCCTGTTTGTCTTCTTGACATTAGTTGCAGCTGGTGTTGCGTTGGGGGTGAGATAAATTTATGCCATTTGAATTACAACGTCTAACTGCCAGTGGAGTGATTCATGCAGAACGGACTATCTTATGTTCTTTAGGAGCGAGTGCTGTATTATGCCTGTCTGCTCCTTTTTTCTTAAACACTGACCGAATAACAACCGGGATGCTGCTTGGTGCGGGAACTGTGAGTGCTGGCTTATTTGGGGTATCCGCCCAAATCAGCGAAAGTAAGGAAAAAGTTTACCAGTCTTTGCTAGAAGCTGACTTGAAATCACTTAAGCAGCATTTACAAGGTGAAGCTGTTTATGATTATGTCACCACTGCAATCGCAGCTAAACGCCGAGTTGCTGATTATGTGAATCGGCTACCAATGCAAGAGCGCCCCCGGTGGATAGCTGAATATCAGTTGCAAGGGTTGGTTACACTCCCAGAACCACCAGCACAACAACAACCTTCACCGACTGGTATTCCCAATCCCGATATTGCTGACATCGATGAAGAGTCGGTGCAGTCGGTGATTAATCCGGGTGCAATGAAAATTCTGCAAGCGATCGCAACTAATTATCCTGAGTACATCAGAATTGATGGTGCTTGGATTGATGAACTGTGTAATGCTGCATCTAATCAAAATATGACTCTTCGCAGTAATCACCATTTTTACCTTTCTGGTGGCACACAATCTGGGAAGTCCACGCTGGCAGGCGTGATTATCAACAAAATCGCTGCAAAATCTCAAACGCCAGCAATTGTCATCGGCAGCGATCCAAAGGATGATGTCACCAGATGGCTGTGCAAGTTTAGCCGTAAGTTTGACGGCATGAAAGAATTAAAAAATTGGATCACCTTTGCCACAGACCAAATTGATAAGCAAAAAGCTAGAGTATCAATTGTTGGTGGTGAATGTCAGGGTGTTCCTGAATTATTTCTTGCTCAAGATGAGGTGGACTCTGTATTTGGTGGGGGCAAGGGACTTCCGGGAATGGTTGATGCTGATACTGCCAAAGACTTGCAAGGTTTTTGGAACTATATCATCAAATTCACCGCCGGACTTAAAGGACATGGGGTGTTTATGGGCCAGTCCCCGCTCTCTGGAGAAACCGGATTTAGTCGCCCATCCTTAAAGAATGTCTGTTTTATTGCCACAGGGCAAACATCCTCTTATATTCTTGACCATCCCCAAGACTTTGTAAATGTCAAAAAAGAGATTTTGGAGATGTTACGCCAAGCTTGCGAACTACTAGATAAAGCTGGTGTACGTTATGCCCTGGTGATTCCCACTCGGTCTAATCCCTTTGTAGCTTTGATTCCTGAATTTGATATCAAAGGTCTGGAACAAAAACAAGATTCCAAACCGAAGGCTGACACTGTTAATAGTTCTAAAAATAATCAGCAATCCTCACAGCAGCAGGTTGACTGGTACGAAGACATTAGAAAATGGGCAGCAGAATTAGGGAGAAGACCACATTTTCAGGAAATCAAACAGAAGTGGCACGAATTAACAGGGCAAGAGTTAAACGAAAAGGGAGTAACTCTATTACTAGAAAATCTCGGATACCCAGAGAATTAAACTGGAATGCTCGATATGGTAATCCCAAACAGTACAAGAAACAAGTAGCGATCGCTCACCGAAAAACTCACAATTATTGTGTCGTTTGCCTGACTAAGAGAAGTGAAGAAATCCATCACGCTTACTACGGCAACGACATCATTGGTCAATCTACATTTCCTACGTGCTACCGTTGTCATAATGAGATTTGTCATAGTCCAATCAACTGGATAAAAAGCCCTAGTAATCCTGTTTGGGGTAATCGCAATACTGACGAATTTATTACGAGATTGAGGCTGGGATATCAGCTACTTTATGGAGGTGTTATTTGGTGATTAAGCTATTAATAAAGTATGCGCCTGACTCCGTTGTGGATGCTGTGAATGATATTTCTTTAGCAGAACTGGACAAGCGAGGTTTAATAGTCTGGACAGACGCACCGCCACTAGAGCCAGAAGATGAAAACTCAGCATTTAATTTAGCTTCTCGTTTTACTGAAGTAACGCCTGATAATATATTAGAAATCTTCAAAACTATTGCTCAAATATACACTAGTTATGGCGACTGTTTAGCTCTCAAATACTTGATGGAACTTTTCGCAGAATACTTTGATTTAATTGGAGTTGAATAAAATGTATAACGAATACGATGATTTGAGTTTTGAAGAACAATTACACCTGACTGAATCCCAAATCATACAACGACACAATCAGCAGATGTTCTTGCGCCGAAATGCCCAACTGTTGCAGCAGGAGTTAGAGCTTGAAGCCGAACTATTAGAAGAAAATCCAGAGTTAGCCCAGGTGATTCATTCTCTTAATATGCAGGAGATTCAGAGTAATCAGCGAGGGCTACAGAATGTTTTAGGCTCAGAAGAATCACCTTCAAAAGAGCAAAGTGTTTGGAGTAAGTTTTTTCCGGGATTGTGTGGGAGATAAATAATTAATGGGCTAAATCTATTTCTTTTGATGTTGCTACATAGCTGTTTTGAGTAATTGGGTAACAATAAAAGAGGATTAAAGTTATGTCAGACTTATCAGAGACAAAGCTCGGACTTATGACAAAATGATTGAACACGTTCGCTGGTTGCCAGATGTCCTTGAGGTGATTGATTTGAGTCTGGAACAGCCCAATTGAAAATATTTGATAGCAACTTGCACCCTTACAAACCGGAATCGAGTTCAAAAACTCCCATTGCTCCCAGGCGAATTGTCAGAAGTTCAACGTCTGTTATGGCTTTGTGCGGCCCCTGGCGAATGTTGCCAGGGGTAAACCAAAATGTTCCCGTAGATGAGGCAATGCAAATGGTTGTTTTACTCACATTGCGCTATTTTCATCAGCATCAAGGACTAATCAAGCTATTCTTCATGCAAGTCGGTTATGGTGACATGAAAGCAACCGAACAACTTCAGTCAGCGCGGCAAAACTATCGCAATATTTTATTGACCATTATTGAGGATGGTATTGCTCAACGGATATTTCTTAATCCACCTGCGCTCAATGTTCAAATTGCTATTAACAGCATTATTGGCACGATTAATTGGACTCTTTACGATCTGCTTGTTGTACAGAACCAAAACCTAGAACCTGAAGTCTTAGCCATACAGATATCCTCGCACTTACTACGAAGCCTGACACGGTAGTTCCCAACATAAGGGTAAAAGTCTGATATATATTTGAAGTCATTTGATTTTATATAATAATCCCAAAAATGCGAGCGAAAATACGAGATACAGAGATTTTCTTTGATGTGGAAGGTTCTGCACTAGTGGTGGATGGCGCGAGCATCTGCTCTAAACCTGTTGCCTTTCTAATTCACGGGGGGCCCGGTGCGGATCATACTTCCTTCAAACCAACTTTCTCGACTTTAAGCCGAAAACTACAACTAGTTTATTTTGACCATCGCGGTCAAGGAAGGTCTGCCCGTGGGTCTAAAGAAACCTATACTTTAGACAATAATGTTGAAGATATGGAAGCATTGCGCCAACACCTTGGTCTTGAGAAAATTGTTGTGATTGGTAGTTCTTACGGTGGTATGGTGGCTCTAACTTATGCAGTTCGCTATCCTCAAAATGTCTCTCATCTGATTGTGATTGCCACGGCAGCCCATAGTGGCTTTTTAGAAAGAGCTAAGGAAATCTTGGCATCAAAAGGAACTGAGGAACAAAAAGCAAGCGTTCAGCGACTTTGGGATGGGAACTTTGAAAATGAGGAACAGCTAAGACAGTATTTTCAAGTGTTGGGACCAATGTATTCGCTAAGATATGATCCCATTAAGTCAGGCATTGCTTGGCAGAGGAATATTCTCTCAATTGATGCGATCAATGTTGCTTTTGGCGGTTTCCTCCGCACCTACAATATTCTTGACCAGTTACATAAAATTACTGCACCCACTCTAGTTATTGCAGGCCGGTATGACTGGATTTGCGCTCCAGAGTTTTCTGAAGAAATTGCTCAGGCAATTCCTAATGCCGATTTGAGAATTTTTGAGAATAGCAGTCATTTGATCCGCGCAGATGAGCCAGAAGCACTTTTAGATGCAATAGCTGGATTTTTGGTTTACAAACGTTAGCTCAATTCGTAATACCATTTACTAGTTTAATTTTAGTTGCCAAGCGATGTCTTCTGGTGCGTCGGCAGTCTTGTACACGCAAAGAGCCATCGCCTGCGGCGATAATAATCTTCGAGACCATCGCTCTGTTTGTCAACATACTCCTCTTCAATAACCAATCCAAGCCTCGTAACCAATTATTAATATATTTGGTGGCGATAAAAGCTTGTTAGAAATCTCGGATGTTTATTTCTGGGGTCATCTTGATTAAACTCTTTTTGATAACTGCCAGAGTTGGATGGAATAACATAAATGGCTTTCAAAAATTGCGCGTGCTGCTAACCCTTCGACAACCAACTTTTCCAGCCAGCGCTTAAATGCCCAACGACCGAGTGTATGTAATGGAGGAACAGCGATCGCCACAACATCAGCAATATATTTGACCGTTGTCAGCCCAAAAGTACGAAAGTTATCAACACACAAGTCAATCGTTGGCGCAATATGGGTTGAAATGTCTTCAGTTTTGATTAACTTGAATCCAGCCTGAACTAAAGTCGCTTGGAGTTCAGTGGCGATATGACAATTAGAAAAAATACCTTCTCTGTATTCCGCATTAGAACGCATCATATCGGCAACCAGCAGGTAGCCACCATTACTCAATAAACAAGCCGCACCCTGAGCCAAATCGTCAACAGCAATATATTGACTGCTTTCACTCAACAGAACTAAATCGTAGGAGTTTGATGAGTGAAAATCTTCAAATCTAGTTAAGTAAAAAGGTACTTTACCGTTGGTATTTTGAATAAATCTCTCTTGCTGAAGTGCATCGGGTGCTAATCTCTCAACACTAAAACCGCGATCACACAAATATGCCGCATTACCACCAATGCCACAGCCTACGTCAAGCACAGTTTTTGTCCCCTCTGGGATAAAACTGAAAAGTTTGGCTGCATAGTTTTCTTGCGCCACACGCAGGCGAGTTAGAGTTAATTCTTCACCATAAGTAGGTAGTGGCTCCCAATACCCATAATGGAGATAGTCGGAATTTGTGAGTCCCATGAATCTATCCCACTAATAAAATTCTTTGAATCCAGATATGAATAGTAGCAAGATCAATGAATGCATCAAAATATACTTTTTTACGTTCCCAACGAACAACTAGGCGACGATATTTACGTTGATACCAAGCAAAACAACGTTCTTGCTGATATCTGGGAACAGAGATTTTAATAGGTCTACCTCTATTTTTCTTGGTTTTCCAAACCCGTTTTGGTATTTGGGGTCGAATGCCTCGCTTACGGAGGGCAGCACGTTTTTCCTTTGAATCGTAACCTTTATCAGTAGCCAGTACCTTAAGTTTTTTACGTGGTCTACCCCGTTTTAAAGTTTTCAGTTTTACTTTGTCAAGTAGAGGTAATACTTGTTCTGTCTCGTTACTATTGGCGGCAGTGGTGGAGTTAGCTAGGGGCATTCCATTGCCTTCAGTCAGTGTGTGAATAAGAACACCTTTCCCCTTGCCACCATAAGCAATTTCCTCACCTCCTCCCATCAAGCGGGGAAAAAGAGCCATCAATAGCTCCAAAATCCCAGTTTATAAGACCTTTCTCATCAGCGATTGCTAAGATACGTCCTTGTAAATATTCAAATGTTCCATCTGAGCGCCATCGCTTTAACCATCGGTGGGAAGAGCTTTTCGATGCCCATACACCCCCACGTGGTAGGTCACACCATCGACACCCAGTAATTAAAATGTACAACAGACTATTTAATACATGACGATATGGTGCATGAGGCATTCCTTTGCCACGTTTAGATGCCTCCTCAGAAAATATATCTTCAAACAACTTCCATTTCTTCGTCACTCAGTCCTTCAAAACGTCCAGCCATACAGTGATACACCCTTCTCAAATGAGAAGTAGATTACCACATTTTCATATTAGTGGGATAGGTTCATGTAATAATCTATCGCCGCATTTTGGTAGCGAGTAGGTTTCGGAATCTTGCTTGATTGTGGTTTGAGCATTGAGGAATAAAGTAACTATTAGGGCATTAAGCTTGGTTGAAATTCTGACCAACGCTTGCAAACTTGTTCGTAGCAATCGGGTGGAGTAATTTTTAGTTGGTGTAAAAAATTAACCTCAATCTGAGGTTCAACCTTTAGCACCAGAAGAATATCTTGATGGGGATTGTATGTTGCGACTGCTGGAAAAATTGATGAGATTATAGATGAGTTAAGTGATTGTGATTGCAAGTAAAGCCCAATTAGATCGCAGGGGAGAAACTGGAGGGTGAAGGGAACTGTATCAAAGTTTGTAATTGTTGACTGAGTAACTTGAGTATCTACATCACATAAGACAACTCCCCGTCCAAATGACTGAAATCCTTTCCATGCTGTGTAACCAATGACCAGCAGATTATTATGAATAAAACTATTTTGCCAGTAGCCAAAATTTCCTTGCCAAACACTATTGGATGGTCGCATTGACTTCCTCCCCCAACACCAATGATTCAATCCGAACCTGCTCAAGCTCTCGTCCAATCAATACTAATCGCGTTTGACGAGGTTCCTGGGGTTGCCAAAGATGGTCATAAAAGTAGTCAAATCGATTACCAACCCCCTGTAATACCAGACGGATAGCTTTGTTTGGAACTGCGACAAATCCCTTAATTCGATAATTCATAATTCATAATTACGTTTTGTGACGGGGATTTAGTTAGGCTTCAATTGTGTTCTGCCTCTAGAACTAGAGGATTTAACCCCCCCAAACTTATTTAAAATCCAAATATTCATAAATAGCTGCGATCGCTACCTAACCAAGCTTGAGGGATTTTGGTTAGCAAAGTTTCTGTCCATGAATTCTGTGCTTCCCTCTGCCCGCACAGCCCGGAACATTCCAAATCGACACAATCCTGCACCAAACGCCAAACGCATCAGTAAAAGCGTCGGTACCTCGCGCACAGACTTGATGAAACCAGACAGCCCAAAACGCACTAATCCCTCTGGTCGAGCCACTCCTTGCCAAATTGAATCGAACCAAGAAGGAAGGGTTTCTTGCGTCCAGTCTGCCGTAATTACCTCCCCTTCAACCAATTCTGTTCCTGCCAAAAGCTCGGAAAAACCTTCAATGCTGGAAAAAGCTGGATGAGACCACTGGTCGAGGAGTTGCCGCATTACTCGTTTCTCCCAAAAATTTAGCGGCTTTTGGCGGTCATCCCTCTGATTCCAGTCAGCTACAACCAACATTCCACCAGGCTTTAGCACCCGCATTAATTCTCTAGCAAAAATGGTTTTATCTGGCATGTGGGGACCTGCTTCGATTGACCAGACCACATCAAAACTGGCATCTGGAAACGACAATGCCATTGCATCATCAACCGCAAACTGGGCATTTAGCCCAAAAGGTGTTAATTCCTGGGCGCGTTTCACCTGAATAGGACTGATGGTAATCCCTGTGACAGCAAACCCATAATCTCGCGCTAAAATCCGACTACTGCCGCCAATACCACAGCCAACATCTAAGACGGTAGCACCAGGGGGTAATTTTTCTATTCCACCCCATTTAACCATAGAATGTACAAAGTCAGATTTAGCAGCCAAAAAATCCTTTCGTCGTGGCGGCGAACCGTAGTGACCAAGGTGAATGTGTTCTCCCCAATAAAACTCTAGGATGCCGTCAAGTGTCCATTGATCGTAGGAATTGGCAACTGTGGATGAGGATTGATACTTGCGGGCAGTTAGGAAATAAGCCGCAATTCCAATTACTAATAGCAGAAAAAAAACAATTACAGAATATAATAAACTTGGCATTTTTTTGAACGATCTTGTACACCTATTTGAGTCGATCCAACCGTTTACTCATTGCTGCTCGTCCTGAATCAGAGGAGTGATGTCGTAACTGCCCACGGTCGGCAATCGCAATATAAATCATCCGATACATCGATATTGCAATGTTTTGAACATCTTGAATAATTTTCCATTGCAGTAGACTGGGCTTGTGTTTGCCTTGAGGAAGAGCCGTTTGTTTAACAAAGGGATGAATAGCAGTAGGAATCTTCCCAGTTCGGTGAAGATAGAATTTCGGCATGATAATTAACTGAAGTATTAATTTAGTAACTTAGCAATTCCTATGCGTGATTGGGAAGAGTTTTTTGTTGCTGTGACTATATTTCAAGTGATACTCTCATCCTGGAGTGGCGATCGCGATCGCTGGATCTCAAGACACAATTTCTACCGAAAATTAACCGCTTACCCTCTCATAGAAAGTCGTAATCTGTAGCGTCTTGATATATGGGACTATGAGAATGTAAAGCTGAATAGTTGTATAAACCTTCATAAAAATACTTATCTGTGCCTCGCAGATGTACAAAATTTACAAGTCAACTTCGGCGGGCATTCTGACTCACAAGGCAAGCCTTGTTTACAGCTGCGGGACAGCGCCGGATTTACACCGGACTTTCCCCGTTTCCTCTAGCGGCTGTTCCCCACTAGAACCGAGATTCATCTGAATACTAACATAACTGCGATTTGCTTGCATAAAAATCAATGGTTGGTCTATACTTGCATTTGCTATTAATCGGGACAAGTCTCATTCTTTACCAAGCGTTTATTTTCTACTCAGTGTTGCAGAGTCGTTTTTTATTGCTTAGTAGACATCTTGCAAAAGTAACAAATGCCAAAATATTGGGGTGTTAATTAGCTGGGCTATTTAGGGACAGTAGTCGCGTTGAGTTCATCGCTTTTCCCTTTTCCCCTTTTTTTTGTACTTTGTGTCACTTTCGATTCCTCTTCTTTCTTGCTAGAGTTAACCATTTTTACCAAGTGCTGATTTAGATAACTTTGTGCAGAGATATACAAACTTTCCCAAATCTCTTGATTGCGGCTGATTTTTGTGCCGACTGTATTTCCTGCTGTTTTCTCCGACACCAAGTATTTACGGAAGTAGTTATTCCACAAGTGTTGCAGGAAATCTTCAGCGAATTCGTTAAACGGCAGAATCCATTTATACTCCTTGTCCAAAAATACCCGATATGATGCGATTATCGGTAGTGCTAAGTCGGTTGGCGCACCAAACCCGAATGAATACTTGCTATCAGGCAACAACGTCGTTTTACGTATATCTATTGATGCTAAATCGTTAGCACCCTTTCTTCTGGGGTTGCTGATATATTCTTGGATTATTTCGTAGAGTCTTTGCTCTATCCACAAAGCATGAGTCAAGAGAGGCAGTAAAGCGGTTAATCTTTCTCTTTCTGCGTCTGTGATGTTACTTGGAAGACTCATCCCTGCTGGGTGTTTGGTTCGTTTATTGCCGTCGGGGTTGTATTTATTTCTATCAAGGCAGTAAAGGAGCTTGAGCAAATGGGTGATATTACACTGAGCGTTTCTGGGAGCGCCACTTTGGTTTTGGTAATAAGCGATGCGGAATTTTCTATCTTCCTTCTGTTCTAACTGGGCTAAATACTGCTTGATGAATTTGTAATCACCCCTGGCGTTGACTTTGGAGCGAGAATCTACTGGTGTTGTAGTATTTGAAGCTAGGGCTATATCTTTGGCTGATTCTTCACTCAATCCGATGTGGATCGTAACTTTTACCCTGGCTTCGGTTAGGTCATATTTGTAATTTTTCGCTTGCTCAAAAGCTAAAACTGTATGCCCCCCGTTAATAATCCCATCACTACCCCCCTCGTTAGCTTCTAAGACTTCTAGCTCCAGTTCAGTTTTGTTCTTAACAGGTTTAGCAATATTAGCTGACAGAACGATTCCACTGTGACGCGAGAAGAATTTTGCAGGTTCGGTTGTCAGTGAGTCGAACATTTGTCTGTAGGTTGCGCTTTTACGGTTCGGTTCGCGGATGTTCGGTTCTAGGGGTAGGTCTGTGGGGAACGAGTCTACATGAGCAGTGGCGATGATGCAATTGGGGTTGGCTTGAAAATAGTTATCTATCTTGATGTTCCAAGTCTTGGGCATAGTTTGTTTTTAGCCGAGTGTCAAATTTCATATTAACCCTACTATTGAGCTACAGATACCGGATTTATCTGGAGGGACGATTGAAGAAGAATTCAACTATTCTGAATTCAGTAATCAGAACTCAGACGTTCGCGGACTCGCTCTAAGCGTTGCCATGCCGTAAAGCCTGCGGCATAGCTACGCTTAGGGCGCAGCCTCTCTAAGAGTTGGCTTTACGGTGCGCTATCCGCTTTTTCGTACAGAACTCATTCTGTTAGCGGATAGCTAAGGTTTAGTCCATTCTGACTCCTGACTTCTGACTCCTGAATTCTGTTCGATAAAAAATATATGAGATTGCCCAAGAAGAGTACATTAAATATACGCAATCTACGGTATTAGAGATAACATTGGATAGAAATTTAAAACTCTTTTTAAATGTATTACATGAAATGCCAATTGTTATTAAAAACTTTATTTACACAGATAAAAGTAGGTCATTGGTGGGTAAGTGCCTTATTATGGATGAGTTTAGCTACCCCAAGTCAAGCATCTGTAATACTGCGAATAGCAATCGAGAGGGGTGTTAATCAGGTAACAGTTGGCAGTTCTACAACTGCGTTGGTTAAAGATAGTACTGGTCATACTCTCGGACAATTACCAGCAATGAGTTCATTTTATGCCCAAGCTATTCCAGGCGGTGTGGCTTTAGATAAATGGCAGTCTGGTTTATTTTGGATTGAACCCACAGGTAAGGGATTCGTTTACATTGGCGAACACTGGTATCGAGGCAGAACTCTTGTTGTGCCAACAGAGAAAGGACTAACCGCCGTTAACTGGGTTGATGACCAAGAGTATCTCTACAGTGTTGTTGGTGGCGAAATGGATACTGAGTGGCCTGCTGAAGCTTTGAAAGCACAAGCAGTTGCCGCCCGGACTTTTGCTTTCTATGAGCGAGAAAAACAGCGTAATAATCCTGTTTACGATTTAGGTGATAGTCCAGATCACTGGCAAAATTATAAAGGAGTAATCAATGAAACTCCTAGTACTTATGCCGCCGTCGATGCTACTGATAAACAGGTACTAACTTATGAAGACAGTATTATTCTCTCAGTTTTTCATGATTGTTCTGGAGGACATACTGAAAATGTTGAAGATGTTTGGGGAAGCCACGAGCCTTACCTGCGTGCTGTTGAAGATTACGATCAAAATGTTAGCGAGTGCAAATGGGTAAAAACTTTCTCCCAAAGAGAAATTAGCGCCAGGATTTCTAGTGTCGGCAATGTTTTAGATATGATTGCACAAACCTACTCACCTTTTGGTAGTGTTAAAGCCTTAAAAATCGTTGGTGATAAAGCAACCATTGTACTGCGTGGCGAAAAAGTACGTACAGCCCTCAAAATTAAAAGTACCCACTTTATCCTTACCAAAGCAGCAAATGGTAGTTTTATTCTTCAAGGACTTGGCTTTGGTCATGCTTTAGGCATGAGTCAATGGGGCGCATACAATTTAGCGAAAAGAGGAGTAAACTACCTGCAAATTTTAGGGCATTATTATCAAGGTGTAGCTTTAAGTACAATTAACCTTAAGTAAAATTAAATTAATATTTCTGGGATAATTTTGGTTGATCTAGATACTGATAAACTAGCCGCGATACTTGGCGTACAAACTCCCTTCCTCGCTCATCATCATGGGGTCTAATCACAAAAATACCTGCCAAGTAATGCTTCCCATTTGGCAAACTAATAATTCCTGCATCCCCAACCAAAAATCCAATATCTCCAGTTTTATGAGCAATAGTTCCACCTTTGCCCACACCAGCCGCCAGTAACTTATTATTATGACAATGACGCAAGATATCTATTACTTGGAACTGACTACCCTCTGAAATCAACTTATGTTGGTCAACTAAGGCTGACAACCTGACTAAATCTGCCGGACTAGTAGTGTTAGTACCTTTAAAGTCTCCTAACATATTGCGAATTACTGTGTTTTTTAGTCCCCAAGCGTGGAAACGTTGATTGAGTTTTGCTTTTGTGCCTAGACGATCAATAATCATATTACTAGCAGTATTATCACTGATCGTAATCATTTTGTTAACAGTTTCCATTACACTCAGTTTGAGTCCTGCTCGTTTATACTGTAAGTCACCAGAACCACTCGCTACTAAGTCACGCCGCATCACTAGCTTTTCATCAAGTTTGATTTTACCCGCATCTACTTGTTCAAATAAAGCAATTAAAATTGGATATTTAATAGTACTAGCTGCCGGAAATACTTTTTCGCCATCAATATTCAAATAATTTCCTGTTTCTACATCTAAGAAAAACATTCCCGGTTTGAGAAAACTGTAATGAGCCATTAATGCTCTAATTTGAGACTTTAATTCTGGTATCTCTTTGCCTAATGAGATGATTCCACCAAATAAAGAAGGCTCGTTTATATTCGTGAAAATCTCTGGTTGCTTGAGTTGGGGAATCAAATTTCTCTGTATACTGACTCGGCTTGGATAGTTAGCCAATAAATAATTCCAATCTCTTGCTGACTCTAAATGACTCCGATTATTATCAGATATTTGAGATTTGATATCAGCCGCTAAACTGGGTGATGTTATTAATACAGTACTCATAATAGTTAGGAGAAAACTGCGTAATCTCATGGAGTTATTTTCAGGATAAACTTATTTATTTGGTGGTTTTTTGGATTGATGCGGAACATCTATAATCTGCTTGCCAAAAACATAGTAAGATTAGTTTGCAATGTCAGTCTTAATAAAGACTCTACTGGTAGTCAAATAGAATTACTATGTTCTGGATTTGCTAGATTAGTCATTGACAGCTAATTTGAATTGATGATTCCAAGATGATTACATACTTAGTTGATAGAAATATTACAAAGTGATGACGAAAGTGTGTTTATTTAGATAATTGTATTGAAACCCAAGCAAATCCATTCTAGAAAGTAAAGATTTTCTAAATATGAACAAGATAATCTAACACCAATAGTGGATTGACTAAGGCAGAGTGTTTGTTAGGGTCTTTAACAGAATAAATCTTAACCTGCTAAATTGGACAATAAGCAATCGAACTCTTGGCAATACATAAATAGATGGCTATACTTTCTCTGAAGACAAGCAGATAAAAATTCTAACTTCCGATCAGCACGATGACTGATTATTTGACTATTTTTTAGGTATTTTACGTGATTAATAATAAGCAGAGTCTTTGGACTCCAGGGAAATTAGTTGGGCTGCTTATCTTATGTGGTGGTTTTAGTCTGAGTTTAATCATCTTGAGCAAAATAAATCTTTTTCAGTTGGAATCAAAACAGACTCTAAATGTAAATAATGTAGCGGCAAATGTCGTCACTCAACAACGAGTTGAGGAATTCAAGACAGCGATGCTTAAAAGCTGGCAGGAGGAAGCACAAGTAAAGGGTTTTTCTGACTCTATTCCATCAAGTTTTCAAGGTGCGATAATTGAATCAGCAAAACTCTCTCCCGAACAGAAAGTCATTGCTCTCACCTTTGATGATGGCCCCTGGCCTGAAAGTACAGCACAAGTGTTAGATATCCTGAAAAAAAATCAGATCAAAGGGACATTTTTTGTGGTTGGAGAGAATGTCAAAAATTTTCCCAACTTACTCAAGCAGGAAATTGCTGAAGGTCATGTCATTGGCAACCACACTTGGCATCATTGGTATCAATTCTTGAATCCACAAGCTGCTGCTTATGAAATTGACCACACCGAAGATATTATTTTTAAAACTACAGGCTTAAAAACAAATTTATTTCGACCACCCGGAGGAGTGATGCATAATGGCGTAGTTGACTACGCTAGAAATAGTAAATACGCTATTATTTTGTGGTCATCTGACTCTGTAGACTATTCCCGTCCTGCTGTTTCCAAATTAATCAGCAATGCATTCGGAGAGGCAAAACCTGGTGGAATTGTATTGATGCATGATGGTGGTGGTAATCGTTCTAGGACTGTACAGGCTTTACCAGAAATTATTGCCAATTTTCGCAATCAGGGCTATCGCTTTGTCACCATCCCTGAACTCTTACAAATTCAAGATAAAAACCAAAAATTCATCGTAAATAAAAAATAAAGTAACCTTGCTTCTTTATTCAAATTGTATAATTACTTCTTATCTTGGTAGTAATTCAAGCAAAATTAGAGCTTTAATCAAGTTATTATATAGCCGAGCCGCCCTAGTTAGTTTTTCTCAGGTCGGTTTCGTAGAGGTGCAGTTCGTCCATCATAAAACTGCCTTGGGAGATTGCTCAGTTCTATCCATACGACTTCAAAAATTAAGCTCTTTCTCAAGCATTTTTGATGTTTTTTTATCTTGATTACCAACTATTAGCTTAATTTTACCTAGTAGTCTGACCATTAGTCGCTCATAAGCGACCGCACAGTGACTTGTAATTCCTTTAAGTTGATTGTTCGTTACCAACTTCGTGGAAAGCCACCAATGCCTCTTCTAAGTGGTTAAAAAACCGATTAGCTCCGATTAAATCTGTCAGCCCGTCCCGCTCGAACTGGACTTTTACCTCCGGCGACAGACCGGACACGACAAAAGTTACGTTCTGAAGGGATAATTCCTTGACGACATCCCGAATCGTTTGCGATGCAGAGTAGTCGATTTCAGTAATTGCTCTGGACTCCAGAATAAACCACCGCACGGGTGATTCCGCATTTTTCACGAGATTTTGCACCTCCTCTGAAAAGAAGCTGGCGTTAGCATAAAACAAGTCTCTACTAAACCGATAAACGATCAGACCAGATGCTGATACACTGCCGATACGCACAGGAATCGGCTGCCATAATCTCTGAGCATCGGGAATAATGATGGCTGAATGCGGTCGGTAACTATGACGCACATGCAAAATCAGCGACAAAATAATTGCTAAAACAATGCCCTCTTTAACACCGATAAAAACAACTGTAGCAGTAGTAACGAGCGCAAGATAAAACTCCTCACGATGGGTCGAAAATATTGCCCGCATCCCCTGAATGTCAATCAATTTTAATCCAATCAAAAATACAATTGCTGCTAAAACCGCATTCGGCAAATAGCTAATTGGTTGAGTGAAGAAGAGGATGACTATTAACACCACTGCTACTGTAGTCAGTTGAGCTACTTGGCTTTGTCCTCCTGCTGTGTCAACAATTTCAGTTTTGGTCGGGCTACCATTCACCACAAAGGTTCCACTCACCCCCGCCGCCAGATTCGCCAGAGCTAGACCCTCAAGGTCAATATTTTCTTTAAAATCCTCGTTGTATCGGAAGGCGTAAGCGCGTGAGGTCGCTGCACTTTGGGCAATAATGACGATACAGCACGATAGGGCAATGCCAAATAATTGCCCAATTTCATTCAGAGCAACAGTTGGCAATCCAAAGGATGGCAGTCCGCTAGGGATAGATCCAACTACCATAACACCATGACTGGCAAAGTTAAACAGCCAACTGGCAAGAATTGCTACTATTACAGCCAGCAACGCACCTGGAAATTTTGGAAGCAATCTGTCGCATAGTTTAATGGTAATCAAGACCGCTAGAGAAATAGCGATCGCTAATGGGTTAGCATGGGGCAGACCTTCAAAGGTATTAATGATTTGCTGGATTGGATTATTCCCCCGCCTTTTAAATCCAACAATCCACCTAATTGACCGATCGCCACTTGAATTCCTACCCCAGTCAAGAAACCTACCAACACGGTACGCGACAGAAAATCCGCTAAGAAACCCAGTCTAAACAGGCGTGCTAACAGTAAAAAGTCCAGCTACTAAAATGGCGACTAATCCTGAATCCGCTAAATATTGGGAACTCCCCAACGCTGCCAAGCCTGATAGCCCAGCCGCCAGGATTGCAAGCTGTTGCAGAGTCGGCTGCGACCACTAAATGGCGAGAAGATCCAAAGAGCGCAAACGCCAAGGCTGGAAGAATAAGTGTATAAAGACCTGTGGCAATGGGCGTTCCGGCAATCTTTGTGTATCCCATGACTTCAGGAATGCCCAGTGCTGCTAGCACAATACCCGCAACGATATCATTCCCAATGGTGGCTCCGGTCATTGGTAAAATTCCCTGAAACAGGCGAAATCGCTTTTTAGTTGGATACTGGGCTGTATTTGCGTTCAATTTCTTCATTATTTCGGATTCAAATCCTTGTCCAAAATTATTCTTCGATTGCCTTGATCTGCCCTGCTGCAACTGCATCAGCTAGTGCTTTGTAATCATCCTCGGTCTGATCGGCGTAAGCTACTGCAAAATTAGCGATCGCCCGCTCAAAGGTGTCACTTTGACCGAGATAACCACTAATAGCAAATCGATTCCCCGAACGAGCATGACTGTGCGCCAGCGCCCAACCACATAAATGGGAGTAGCCCTCAAATCCGTCTCCGACATTCCTTCAATCTCGACGGAAGTTTTCATATCTCTGAGTTGCCGCAGGTAGAAGTCATGACCACTATCGCCTTTTGTCCAGCCCAGGAAGATATCGCTGGCTTCTTGCATCAAATGCTGCCCCCGCTACAATCCTTTGGGCGTGGTTCTCGTAAGTGCTTTTCCCAGCATAGGGTTCTAGAACTGAAGCACGAGCTTCCTTAATTTGTAGGAATAAAGGATCGTTATCTCCTGTCACCAAAAGCGCAACACCACAACGGGTGCCGATACTACCAACCCCTACCACCTTCATTGCTACATCAACAATCTGATATTGGTCTAGTAAAATACGGGAATCCTCACGTAGTGTTTTCCGATATTTCTGAAAAACAGATAACATCTCTGATGCAAGGCGATCTCCAGGTGACGGATGGAATAATAAAGGAGGATTGTCAATAAAACGGCGCTGTCCTTTCACCGTTTCAGTTAATTTGTGCAGATCCAAGACAGGCTTGAATGCCCTTGCTTTTTTCACTTCACTTTTGACAATATTTAGTTCTTTAGTGTGAGTAGTAAAGGTGAGTAGCGATTCCACCCCAATATGGGCATACCATACCTCCAGAGCAGTCATTTGGGCGTACTCATTTATATGTTCTCGGTAGGACTGCACAGATGCCATCGCTGCTGCCCGACTGATTTTGTCTCTTAGTTTGAGGTATCTACCTGCCACCACAATACTTGCAGCTAAACGCTTAACATCCCATTCCCAAGGGGCCCAAAGGGTTTCGTCGAAGTCATTGACATCAAAGACGAGATTTCTCTCTGGTGTACCGTATCCACCAAAGTTGGACAAATGGCTGTCTCCACAAGTCTGTACTTTGATTCCAGTCTTGGGAGTTTCGCTCAGATCGGCTGCCATGATATTCGCTGCCCCCCTCAGAAATGCAAAAGGAGATTTCAGCATTCGTCCATAGCGAATCGGCACTAATTCCAGCAATCTTCCTTGGTTGGATTCCTCCAGCAGCGCAACACAGTCAGGACGATTGGGGGCAGGTTTCCACTCTTCATGGCTAGATCGCGGCACTCGATCCCGTAGGGCTTTTCCCATCGCGCTACCTTCAGCACGAGAGAGCCACTGTGAAGATAAGTTCTGATTTTGCATTTAGGCTTGACCCATCAGTGAGAGGTTAAAGCTATTTAGCTCTTGTCAATAAGTAATAGTAATTGATTGATATTATCTAAAATATTGGGTTCGTCAACAAAATTTTTAAGTTAGCGATACCGAACTAACAGCCTGTCTCCACTGGGGTTTAGACTAGATTTTCAACTGCTATATAGCGGGAGAAGGTGCATTGCTCCTCCCCCTCTACCCATACACGATTATCATTCTTATCAAGGGGATTTTGAGTATTTTAACTGATTGATAATTTTATCTTAACCTGTCACAGATGTAACTATATCTACTTTCTAGCCTCTTACTCGAATGGCACGCTTGAAAAGCTGAAACCTCCTTGCTGGCAGGTGTGGGGGTGTGGGAGGCAATGCAGCGTTCATTGATGTGCAGTTATTCAAATTCTCCTCTTTCTCCCCACCCTCCCCACACTTCCCGCCCTTTCCCCTCTCCCCACACTTCCCACACTCAAAATCTTGTTATATCAGGGCTTTGCGATTAACAAGCGTGCCATTCCCTCTTACTCTTTTTAGTAATGCATAGCCAAAAGGCGATTGCTCAAAACCCTGAGACAACAAATTACCCAGCTATATCCTTCCCACTCTTGTAAGTCATAGCTCTGGGTTTCCTCTTGCCTATAGGGACTAATGATTTCTTGGGTGCTTGTGGCGGACGACATATTTCACAGTAGAGCGGTCGGACACCAAACGTTTCTCGTTGCGTGGGTTGTTCGCACTGCTTACATACGAAGTTAAAAACGCGAGTGTGAATTTCCCGCTTGTGCGCTCTGACAGTGTACTCTCGGACATCAATTGTTTTACTGGGCATTGACTGATTACTGTTGTGGACTTACTTCTTTAATATAGTTTTTCGTCTTAGTTCTACAAGATCCGTGCATCATCTGACGAAAGTAATTCTACTTAATCAATTAAGTACTCTTGCATGTCGCTTTGTCGATGGCGGAGAATACTTATCGCCTTGACCTGGATTTGACGAATCCGCTCTCGGCTGAGGTTTAGCTGTTGGCCAATCTGAGCTAGATTGAAATGCTGATCGTTCTCTAGCCCAAAGTTTAAAGTCAACACTTGACGCTGTATAGGTGTCAATGGTTCTAAGAATTTAGCTACATCTTGCGATAGAAGTTCTTGGCTAAGGAGTTTTTCTGGTGAAGCGGCATCGCTGGCTAAAATTTCGCCCAATTCTGTCTCTTTTTCATCTCCGACTTGTTTATTTAAAGAAATGGCTGTGCGAGAAGCAGTGAGATATTCTCGAAGCTTATCTGTGCTTATGTTTAAGAGTGTTGCAATTTCTTCGGCAGTGGCATGACGACCGAGTTTTTGAAAACTTTCTCGCTGTACTTTTTTAATTTTGGTAAGTATTTCAGTGAGATGAACAGGCAATCTAATAGTGCGCGATTGTTCTGCTATGGCGCGTGTAATCTCTTGACGAATCCACCAATAAGCGTAAGTCGATAGCTTATAGCCCCGGTTGGGATCAAACTTTTCTATACCCCGTTGTAAACCAATTGCTCCTTCTTGGATCAAATCTAAAAATTCCAAATTGCGGTTCTGGTATTTCTTGGCAACAGAAACTACTAGTCGCAGGTTAGCTGTCACCATTTTTTGTTTAGCTTTTTGACCAAGGTGTAGTGCTGCTCGGACTTGTGCTTCGGTTTTTTCAACAGCATTGGCTAATTCTGTCATTGTTGGTTCACGCTCTAGCTGTTGAGTGAGTTCATTTTTAGATTGCTCAATGGCAATCATTTCCTGTACCTGTCTACCATAAGCAATTTCTTCCTCTGGCTTCAATAAAGGATATTGACCAATTTCTTGCAAATAGATGCGAACCATGTCTGAACTGAGGCTGGACATACAAACTTTTCGGCTTTTTTTACCAGGGGATTTAAAAGTATAAATCAAATAATTCAATAAACTTTTTTATTTTTAACAATTCAGTCCTGCCTGAAGTAACCTCTGCTTCAACCTTGTGTACCGCCGTTGGTCATCAGTAGAGCGCACCGCCAGAGATATCGCTTTTTTTGCTCCAACCACGATCGCTAACTTCTTGGCACGGGTCAGCCCGGTGTAAAACAGGTTCCGGGTCAACATCATATAGTGCTGCATATAGATTGGCAGAACTATCACCGGATATTCTGAGCCTTGGCTTTTATGAATAGTCACGCTCCAGGCAAGGGCAATTTCATTGAGGTCAGCGTAATCGTAAACCACAGTCCGCTCACCATACAGTACTGTAACTTCCTGCTCGACAGTATCAATGGTGAGGATTATTCCCAAGTCGCCGTTGAAAACTTCGCGGTTGTAGTCATTGGTTAGCTGGATGATGCGATCGCCCTCGCGTAATAAATTTCCACCTCTGTTAATCTCCACCTTGCTGGGGCTGGGTGGGTTGATCAACTGCTGCAATACTGTGTTCAGGTTACGAGTCCCGATTACTCCCCGTGTCATCGGGCAAAGCACTTGGACATCAGTGGCAGGATTAAAACCTAAGCGTGGAATCAAATCGGTAATCAACTCGCAGATTGCCTGTACACCATGTTCGGGCTGATGTCCGCCGCCATGCCAAATACAGTCGGACACAGGATTGTCAGAGATTGGCTCAATCGTGGGATAAATTCCTCGATTAATCTGATGAGCAGCAGTGATAATTGCACTTGTTTGAGCTTGGCGGAATACCTGAGTTAACCGCACTACTGGCACACGACCAGAATTAATCAAATCAGCCAGTATTTGACCTGGCCCTACAGATGGTAGCTGGTCTATGTCACCCACCAACAATAGTAGAGCGCCAGCTAATACTGCTTTAACTAAGGAGTAAGCCAGAAACAAATCAAGCATCGAAGCTTCGTCAGCGATAATTGCCGTGTGGGGCAAAGGATTTTCGCTATCACGCTTGAAACCCCTTGAGCGCGGGTCAAATTCTAACAACCGATGAATAGTTTTAGCTTCCAGCCCAGTCATTTCACCCAAACGTTGAGCAGCCCGTCCAGTTGGTGCTGCCAGGGCAATAGATTTACCCATTGCTTTCCAAAGTGAGACAATGGTGTGGGTGGTGAAAGTTTTTCCAACGCCAGGGCCACCAGTAAGGATCATGATTTTGGAATAAGCTGCTGTTTCTACAGCTTGGCGTTGCTGTTCTGAAAGCTGAATTTTACGGCTAGCGGTGAAGCGGTCTATCCAATCACGCACGCGCTCAATGTCAGTATCAACAGGCTTTTCTAAGCGTTGGCGGATCAGTTGAGCTAAATTCTGTTCAGTATGAAAGTAAGTCGGTTTGTAGCAAAGTAGGGTTTTATCCTCATCCCACTCTCTAATCAGTTCATCTGTTAGAGCCATGTCTTTGATGATTTGTGCGATTGCTTCTTCTGTGGGCTGATGAGATTCGGTTGTCAGCAGTTTGATTACCGACTCAATCAGTTCGCTTTGTGGCAGGTAACAGTGACCATCTTCGGCAGCTTCACTTAGGCAATGGATAATCCCCGCACGGTAACGAAATTCTGAGTCAGGCGCAATTCCTATATTTCTCGCAATCTTGTCAGCAGTTAGAAAACCAATCCCGTAAATGTCGGCTGCTAACTGATAAGGGTTATTGGTAACAGTGGCAATTGCTTCATCCTTATATTGCTTGTAAATCTTCACAGCATAAGTGGTAGAAACGCCATGCCCTTGGAGAAACACCATCACTTCTTTTATGGCTTTCTGTGTCTCCCAGGCATTTTTAATTAACTTAATCCGCTTTTTGGCAATGCCTTGAACTTCAATGAGCTGGTCAATTTGGTTTTCGATAATGTCCAGGGTTTCTAAACCAAAGTGGGCAACAATGCGTCTTGCTGTGACTGGGCCAACACCTTTGATCAGTCCACTGCCCAAATATTTCTCAATTCCGGTGAGAGTGGCTGGTTTGGTTTCTTTGTAGTTGACTACTTGGAACTGGGGGCCAAATTGTGGATGGTCACGCCAGAAACCAGTTAGCTGTAGAGTTTGACCTGGCTGAATATTAGCAAAGCTGCCGACAATTGTTGTCAGTTCGGTGCTACGGGGACGGGTCAGCCTTGCCACAGTGTAACCCGATTCAGCAGAGTAAAAAGTTAGGCGTTCTACTACTCCGGTGATTGTTTCGTGTTGAGGAAAGGCGCTTACTTGTTGAGGGGAAAGATTAGGGGGAGTGGACATTGCCTGTTAGAAGAGGCCGCACATTATTATAATATTGGAATTCAGTCAATTATAGTACATAAATACTAAGGTACACGCCCAGTATTAGTGTCATCGAAAACTCATTTTCAAAGAATACCTCCGTCAGGAGTAGATGATTGGAGGAGTGAATATCGGTTATGCTTTGCTACCTATTCTTCTGCAAGAAGTTTTTCTATTTCTGCGAGGAGCTTGTCAAACTTCTGTGTTTTTTTAGAGTCATCCCATACTTTAGTCTTTTTGGCTTTTGCAGATATAGCCTTGAGACGGCTTTGATACAATGCGCTTTTTTCAGACGTTGTTTTAGTAACGGCTGTATTTATACTGCTAATACGCTCCTTAATTTGATTCAAAGATAACTTTTCAGTAATTGCTAATGTTAACAGTTCTTCCCTCTGGCTATCGTCTTTAATTCGGGCTATTTCTCTTGCTTTTGTATATTCTATTTTTCCTTGGCGAAGATATTCCAAAATATCTTTTGGAAGATTGAGTAATGGTAAGCGATTAGTACGAAAACTGTTAGGAGTAAATTTTCCTATGATGTTAAAAACATCCAAAACTACCTTCCACTCATCACTGTGAATAACGTTATTCGCCGACTCCCTCTCAGGGTGAGAGACTACGTGAAACACTGAGATGACTGCTTCTCTTGACTGATTAAGTTTTAAGGATAACAAGTCTAAAATCCCTTCTGTTTCTTCAAGAGGGTTTAAATCCTCTCGTTGGATATTTTCCACAAGAGCGATTTCAAAAGTTTCTTCGTCGGAAAAATCCTTTATGATAACTGGAACTGTTTCCAACTTAGCTTCTTTGGCAGCGCGATAACGTCGTTCACCTGCAATGAGTTCATATTGATTTTGCCCCTTGGGACGAACAAGAAGGGGTTGTAACACCCCTTTTTGTCTAATTGATGCTGTGAGTGCTTCCATTGCCTCAAGATCAAAGTAGCGTCTAGGTTGTTTTGAGGGGAGATGAATAGCTGATAATAAAACTGATTCTAGCGGTGTTTCATTTTTTTGTAAAAATAGTAAATCAACACCCTTGACTTTATAGGCAGGCTCAGAGCTTTTCTTATTAGTCATTGTAAAGTATCCAGACTTTTAGCAATTTTTTCTAAAACTTTTACTGTTGGATGGCTTGAATTATAAAGTGCCAAAGGCATGTGTTTTTCAGAGGCATCCGCAAAAGCTATAGCAATAGGAATAGTTTCGTAAACAGGGATTTGCGCTCCTAATTGACGGACAGAATCAAGGCTTCTATTACCTTGTGCGGTGCGTCCATCATACATGGTAGGAATGATACCAGCAACCTTAAGCTGTTGGTTTGCTCCCCTTTGAACACGAGCAAGTGTTTGAAATAGTAGCTCTGTTCCTCGAAGTGCTTTGTTATGTGTCTGAATAGGAATCAGGACATGAGTAGCTGCCACTAAGCTAATGTAGCTTAATATTCCTAGACTAGGTGGACAGTCTATCAAAATAAAGTCATAGTTATTTACTACTGGTTCTAAGGCTTGCTTCAGCTTAAAATCTCGCATATCAGCCATAACCAGTCCCAGTTCAGCACCACTCAAATCAATATTGGATGGTGCAATATCCATACCGTGAATGTTTTTGCTGATAGGTAAGGCATCACCATCGACAACTGCATTGTAAACTGTATCCTCTAACTCTGATGCCTCTAGACCCATGAACATCGTCAATGACCCTTGTGGGTCCATATCAACAAGTAATACTTTATTATTTCGTTGTACTAAATGATAACCAAGATTCATAGTAAGAGTGCTTTTTCCTACACCTCCGGCTTGGTTGAACAGTGCGATAATTCTACGAGTCATAGTTATTTACTGATAATAAACGGTGATTTACTGTTAGTCTCTGAGATTTATATAAGGGACTATCAGAAGCGAATAACGTTATTCGCCATTAGTATTTTTATTTTTAAATAAGTGAAATCAAGGAAGTCGGCTTTAGGATTGTTCTCCTTGCTAGACGTAAATTTTAACGAAGAGTATATTTAGGGTCATAGTACATCTTAAGTGTTGACTATAAATAAGAAAATATTTTACTTATAATTTATGTTGGGGAATTATTAAAAGCCTTGCTTAATAAAGATGCAAGATATTATTTCAAGAATCTAGGGGAATCCGTTGCTCTGTCTAGTAGGAATAGTCGAGCAGATTAATAGGAGCTTTATCTAGAGTCATTTGAGCTAGTAACTTAATCCTAAACTTACGAGTGGTAGCCACAAGGGACAAAAAAGTATCAATTACCTGTGTAGCCTCATGCGTCTCAGTAATATAGTTAATGTTGCGTTACTACGCCATTTATTGTTCTAGCTACTTAATTCAGCAGGATTATTATTGTGTAATGAAACTATAGTTGGAGAATATAACGGGCGACCTTCAATCATCAAAATTAAGGTTAAAGCGCTTCCGGCTATTATGCAATATAGTTTTCTCCTTGCCCCTCTCCTATCATCGCTTTCAGCTTTTAGGACGTACCTCATAGCTGCCGTAAGTGCTGTAAGTGCCCCGATTGTGAACAAACGGCGATTAGAACTGAATACGCCAGAAGTACTTTCAACAACAGCGATTCCTTCTTCTTTGCCATAAACAGTTTTTAACTAGCCAAATAATCTTTAATTTTGTCTTGCTCACGTCGTAAAGCTTTGATACCTTGTCCATGAGCAGAGCGTACCTTGGAATGGCTGAGATTAAGTTTTTGTGCAACCTGTTTTGCTGTCAACTTGTCCTCGCCCGACAACCCAAACTGTAACATTAAGACTTGGCGTTGATTTGGTTTCAAGGTAGCTAATAAATCCTGTAAATCTGATCGGAGACATTCTAGAGCAACATACTCTTGTGCAGAGATTCTTTCGTCGGGTAATATCTCTTGCAGTTGGTTTTCTTGCTCCTCTCCAATTCCTAGCTCTAAAGAAACTAGCGGACGAAATGCGTTTAGGCATTCGGCAACTTGTTTAGGTGATGCATCAACAGCTTCAGCGATTTCTATAATAGTGGGTGTTCTTCCCAAGGTTTGAAAAAGTTCAACGTGTGCCTTTTTGATTTGCATCAATCTTTTGGTCAGGTCATGGGGTAGGCGAATAGTATGGGATTGTTCTGCAACTGCTCTGGTAATTGCTTGCCGAATCCACGCCTTTTGCATAAGTAGAAAATTTATAGCCCCGATTCGGCTCAAATTTTTCTACCGCTTTTTGTAAACCTATTGCTCCCTCTTGAATCAGATCCAAAAATTCCAGCTTACTCCAACGATATTTTTTAGCGACTGCAACTACTAAACGGAGGTTGGCAGTAATCATTAAATGTTTTGCCAGTTGCCCTTGTTCAAGGATTTGGGTTAATTCTGCTTCTGTTTTATTCACCTCGGCAGAGAGTTTAGACCCATTTGGAGAACGCTTTAGCCGTTGCACAAGAAGATTCTTTTGCTGCTCAAGTGCCAGCATAGACCTTACAAGTCTTGCATAGAAAATTTCTTGTTCAGGTAATAGCCTATCAATGCGACCAATTTCTCGTAGGTAAATTCCAAGTGTATCAGAGCTTTGGCTAGACATCTTGCGTTGCGTAAAGCTAATTTAGACCTTGACAGTAGAGTATAAATCAAAGAGTTAACAACGCTCTAAAATTAATTTCTGTTACGTTGATAAAAAAGATTTCAAAAATTCTTATTGGGGGTTATATGGGGGCTATATATACCCCAACACTAGTTCAAGACTTTGGTGAATTTTTGACCCCTATATAGGGCACATATAGGTGCTAAATGGGGTATATTTGACTCATTAACATTTTGTACCCCATTTAGCCCCCAAGGGGTTATGATAAGCTCTTGAGATTAGGAAAGAAGGGGGAAGTTATTTTATTCTTCTTTCTCTTGCCCTTGCAGATCACTTCAACAGATAATTTTCACAAATCAAAGTGTATTACTTTTGTATTTATGTCAAACATTCACACCTTGCAAAAAATTTTTCCTGCGGGTTTCGATAACGGTTACGGAAGCCTTAAACTTTTAGTCGAAGGGTTTGAAGTAGTTCGTGTCCCCAGCTATATAACCAATGCCGAGATGGAAGACGTACCAGGGAGGGTAGTTTTTAACGGTAATGCTTACACAGTTGGAGAATCAGCTTTCCGTACAGGAAATTATTTTGACCGAAACACTGATAACAATGAAAACAAAGTCAATAACGCATTATTGACTTTGTTCGGTGCATTGGCACATCTCCCACACCGTAAGGCTTGGCATTTAAAATTAGTCGTCAGCTTACATGATGTTGCTCTGGCTGAAGAACTACAAAAAGTACTCAATGGAGAATATCAGCCAATACTTGCTGGCAAACAATCAGACGTGAAAATAGAAGTCCTGAAAGTCGTACTAGAAGGGATGGGTGCATTGTTTGGGCATCAACTACCAAAAAAATTAACCATTTTAGATTTTGGCAATGGCACGACTCTGCATTCTCGTTACAACCAAGGAAAACGAGAAGTTCACACCGCCTACCCCACTGGCGTAGAAGTTCTCATCAATGATATTTCCCAAAAGATGAAGCATTTAAATGGCGGAAAAATTGGGGATGCATCAAAAATCCGATTTTGTCTGGAAATGGGGCATACTCGGTACAGCCGGGACATTGATATCAAAGATGTTTACAGCGCTTGCTTAAAAGATTGGTATGAAAAATACTTGAAGAAAGTGGTGAATCTGACGCTTGATGCTAGACACCAAGGTGATGAAATTTGGGCGATTGGTGGAGGTTGCCTCTTACCTGGATTTAAGAAGCTGTTGGAGAAAAACGGCTTCAAAATCCTGGACAATCCGGTAGAAGCCAATGTCTTTGGGCTTTTAGAGATGGCAAAAACCATCACCAGCAAGAATCCAACTACTACATCTTCTAAGTAAAGTTATAACTATGGCAGATAAAAAAGACTTAGCACCGGAAAAAGTTCGCCTCAAAGATAATTACCGAGAGCGCATATTTGCAGAATCGCAAAAACTAGATAAAAGTTACCTGGACACGCTTTACTTTATAGTTGATTGCTATTTTGTTTTTATCAAGGCTGGATTACCTGCACAACTTTTAGCTGACACACCTATTAATACTGAATCAAACCAACTCACGTCTTTGACTCCAACTCCATTTGCAGAGGAGAAAGAAGAGGATTCTTCAGGGGAAACATTCAGCCTTGATTTTGATTTGTAACCGTCAAAGGAAGTTGTTAATTACATACGAGGTTATTCCAACGTGACGCAAAAAGAATTTTTCCACTTGAGTCGTCACTGAGCCAAAGATTTGTCTGTAGCATAGGATCTACTGTATTTTCAGCCCCTGACAATTGCAGAGCTGACATTGTAACTTTTTGCAATTCTTATCATTAGCTCTACTTTTTCTAACTGATTCCACAGACTTTCCACAGCTACTTCTACTGTTTTCCACAGTTGTTTGACAAGATAATCAGCTTCTATTCATCCACTGGGGATTTTGTCATGACTGTAGCCATCAGTCTGTCTTACGGAGTTTTTGTTAAGTTGCGTAAAGAAAATCTATCTCTAACCCTAGCTTTCACGTAATTATTTATTTTTTCTATATTTATGTTTAATATTTTGCAACATTGACAAACCGAGCCAGTCAGCACACAATAAATCGACTAGCCTTTGCTGTCTATTCCATCTTGAACATCGACTGTATAAAACTATTCAGTTGCTAGCACAGGTGGTTTGACAACTAAAGAATGGGGTGAAACAGGACAACTACTGCATCACCTCTGGCTTATTGTCCCTATTGATTTGCTTTTTCGGAAGCTTTGCTCCCATGAACTCAACCCAAAACATCTTGACTAATCTTCCTGAAACACTACATCAGTCTTTAAACAGCTATCTAGAACAGCATCCTGATTGGGATGAACATCGCCTTATTACCGCAGCTATCTCACTGTTTCTGTTGCAAAATGCTGATGGAGATCGCCGTGTTTCCCAGGTTTATCTAGAAGCTCTCTTTCGCCGAGGCTAATTTACAACATACCTGAATCTGCTATTCCCTAAAAGTCATACTAAACAAAAGCTAAATTAAACGATACACTCAGAAAGATTTCTTGAGTCAGGATTAATGGCAAGCGAATCTGAGACAAAACCTAAAATATCTACTGCTGAATTACTGACACTTCCAGATGAGACACAAACTCAAGGGATCGCTGAATCAGTGGAAAATGCCCTAGATAGTGACGAAATCTTAAATTCACTCAAAACCTTACTTAGCACTTTAGAAAAGCTACAAAAAGTCCGCCTTGAAGCTGGTGATATTAAACTTGTGATTGAGCAGATGCTTGATGGCGAAATTGTCAGAGGTGAAGAAATTGAAAAAGCCAAAACTGGTGCCAGCACGCTTAATCGCCTAGTTCGTGCTTATAGTGACCACCAAGCTGCACTATTTAAATCACAACCTGCTCGTACTTTACTTGATCTTGTACTCAACTCCAATCCAGCTAATTAAAACTCGCTTTCATTTGTTTGTAAAAGATACAATCAAACCATCATTCACTTTTTTAAACTCGAAAACTGAGTTTTCAATTTAAAAAGCCCTGTAAAAATCCAGGGCTCTGTTTTATATTGCAGTTTATTAAATGCCAGCTTAAAATCTTTGCCAGCGCTTTCTATACACATAATTATCGCTCAATCGCTTGGGTAAAAATAGCGCATAACTACCCAATTTCTACCCATCTTACTTGGGTATTCCCTTAATAATTTCTTTAGACTTACACATACCTTTACCGAGAAATCACTGGTCTTCAGATTTTGAATTTTGCAATTGCCTTACAGCTTTAGCTTAATTTGGGAAGATCATTCCAATCCCAAATCAAAATTGTATCTGAAATTCACATAAGTGATTTCTTGGTGAAGTTTTTGATTATACGTAAATACCTTAAAAAACTTATGTTTATGGCTCTTCAGTACTTGTTATGCCAAACTAATAAATAAAATGCCAATTTAATAAGCATCTAATTCTAAAGTTTTCAAAATTTCTAAATCCATAGCCAGAACGTTTAATCAGTTTAAGCTTATTATTAATTCCCTCAACCATACCACTATTTGTACCATTATCAAAGTAAGCAATAATTTCATCATACCAACGAATAATAGTGTTGTTGCTATTGGGAAAATATTTTTTAGCTCTCGATAACCACATACCTAGTTTAAACACTCCCGCATACCAATCATTTGTCTTATTAAAAATTTTTCTAATCTTTTCTTTTAGTTCATGCATTACTTTTAAGACAGGAGATACATTTTTAACTTGGATAAGCTTATTAGCTTGTTCCTCATTTAAGTTATCTTCATTCTTAAGTAAGGGATATTTACTATTTTTTAATGCGAGCAATATATCTTCGTATTCATCTTTTTTGCCGCTAATTTTTCTTTCTTAATTAAATCTTCTATATTTCGTTTTTCTCTTTTTCTTTGTGTATCTAATTCTTTATTTATCTGTGTCATTACATGAAATCTATCTGCTACTACTTGAGCATTCGGCATTAATTCTAACACTAGGTTTTTATACCCTCGCCACAAATCTATACTTACCTCTTTTATTTGCTCTAACAGCTTAGTGCCCCATTCCATAAGGGTTTTCTTGATTATTTCTTGTGTGCGACCGCTTAAAATCGCAATTAGTTTAGATGTATCTAAATCTACTAATACTGCACAGTAATTCCCCTTGCCTTTAATCAGAGCTATCTCATCAAGTCCAAGTCTTTTTAAATTCAAAGGTTTTAAATTGGGTAAATCCTCAGATGCATCTTTTAACATACGTTCTATCTCTTCTGTTGTAACGATACCTTTTGATGCTACGCTGTGTATGTCATTTTCTAAAACTTCTTGTATGGTTTTGTGTGCAAGCCGTTTTGTATAAGTTCTTTTCTTCCTCACAAAATCTAGATATTCACTAAATGGCTTTTGACATTTTCTACATTTGAATTGTCGCCTATTTATTTCTAAAAATACTGGCTTCTCTCCAAAGGGTAAGTCTTTAACAATATGTCGATGATTTTGATGTAAATTATGGCTTTTTGTGCCACACTTAGGACAAGTAGCATCTAGTTTTTTCGATTCAGTTTGTAAAATTATTCCAATCCCCTCATGAAGACGATGTGATATTACTTTTATGTCGTCTAAATCAAGAATTTCTGTGAGGATTTTTATATCATTTTTATGAACCATAGCTGTAAATCTTCCAAAAAATAATCTGATAGTATTTACAGCTAATAACAAATATTCCTTATGTGTCAATGATTGCAATGCGGTTAGCAAAATTTTAATGCAATTCTTAATCTTATTTTACGGATATAGCTAATAATTTGGCATAGTAAGTACTGAAGAACCATTAAATTTTTGAGAGGTTTTTATGTCAAGGATTAAGCGTTGGATAAATATGAATAATGAAGAATTTAACCCAGATGGAAGTTTGAAAGATGAAGCCCGACAACAAATGCTGTCTACAGGAATGAGTAACGAAGCAATTACTGACTATGCTCTTTCGTTGAAAGAAGAATACGACGAGTGGAAGCACTTGGACGAGACTGATCCAGAGCCGTGGCCAATCTACACAGCCTACGATTTCTTCACTGAACAAGAAAAAAAGGAATTTAACCCAGATGGTTCTCTCAGACCTGAATATGTAGAATATGCTTGTCAAATTGGCATCAGTGAAAGTGCCTTGGAACAGCTTGAGTGGCGCAAGAAAATCGAGGTTGATGATTACAACAAAGTGTCTGCTAAATACGCAGAAAAGGGTATTAATTTTGGTGCATGGCAGATGAGAGGAAGGATTGAAGATAACAGAACATACGTCCAACGTCGGCAGCAGATGGAACAAGACCTGCGTAACTTTGAGCCGGAAGACAGTTTGCCTTTCGACAAAGACACCTCTTATTAAAGTAGGTGAGTTACGCTGTAATCCCGTTTTTATCTATCAATGCTTACAAAATTACTGACGGTGGCGATGAGGTTTATTTTTAGAGCGTTCGTACTCTATCAATAATTGCTTTGCTTGTTCGGGGAGAATCACCTGCTTTTTGTCAATCCGCAATTGGTAACAGTAGCTTTTATTATCAGGACAAGGGATAGTGCTGGGGGTATTAATTCCAATCATCACAGAACCAAGAGCAACTGCGGAAATGGTAATGGAGTAAGTAATTATCCCTGAGCGACCAGAACCGATCCAACCACCGATCCAAAAAAGAAACTCTTTAAATTTTTCAAAGCGTTCTTGACGAACTTTGATCCATTCTTTTGACTTTTTGAGCTTTGAATAGAGTTTGGCATTAGATGCTTTCTCAATCTGAATGTCAATGGTGCGTTTCTGGTGAGCAATTTCTTGTTCTAATCGGTACTCGTTCCATTCTCGGACACGTTGGGCGATAGCATCGGCGTGGGCGAAGAAAGCGGAAAATCCTTCATCGGATAGTGATTCGCCATTAGAGTTTTCAATGGGGACTTTCCCTCAATGCGCTCCAATATACGTTGTTCTAGTCCAGAATAAAAATTCTTAATATCCTGTTTGTTTTCCGAAAGTGCGCGGAGTACATTCTTGAGATACATTTGGTTGACTAGCCCGGGAATATTTTGAGCGCGTTTTCGGGTAATATTGTCCACTAAATTGACCAATTCCTCTTCAGAAACAGATGCTTCTTCACCAAAAAACTCAGCAATTAACTGGCTCTCATCTTGGGGTTGAACTATACCAAAGTGAGTAGCTACATCAAAATATGTTTTATTTTGCTCCTTAATTAGGTCGCAAGCTTCGAGAAAGCGCTCACACTCCAACTGACGATACTCCTTCTGATTTGGAGATAGTCCACAAGCGCTGATAATCTCAATCGCTTCAGTTAGTTCTAGCTCAATGCCGTACTCTGATTTGATGTGAGTTAACATCTCTAGGATGTTCATTGGTGGAAATTCAGTTTTATCAGCACGTTTTTTCGATTGTCGTTGGAAGTGTGCTGCCGCTTGTTTATAGGTTTTACCCTGTTGAATCAACGCTCGAATCACATCAAAACGGGACTGAATTTCTTCATCACTGTAATCAGCTTGGTCAATAGGTAAATTACTTGCTGTCAACGTGGCATCAACGTCTTCTACAGAGAGTGAATATGTTTGTTGTAGCAGTTCTTTGGTATAAGGCATAATTTTATTCCTAGTTAAAGGCATTTTCTAGTAAACAATCATCATCCTCGTGAGTAGGTGAAGAACCCAAATGTGTATCAACCTTGTCAGTAGGGTTTGCAACGATTAGATGGCTCTCCAGTTCTTGCTCCAAGTTAAAAATTTGAGCTAAATAAATAATTTGTTGTTGCAGTTGGTAAATTGAAATTCTTGCCTTTGATTTTAAATCTGATTCTGAGAACCCTCCTAACCACCGACAAGCTATTGGATGCCAAAAGGCAGCGATTGCCCAGATAATCATCTTTTGTCTCGGAAATTCAAGAGTTTTATTTTTGGGACTCAGATATTTTAAGAGGGGCAAATAAGGAGATGAAGTACTGAACTGAAAACGGAAATCAACTTGCTCAGGCATGATTTGCGACCTGTTGAGAATTTTTACAAAGATAAGAGAAAAAACCGTAGTTATCAGTTAAGCGAAAGGATAAATCTGATTTAGGTTTCTCAGCTAAAAATTCTTGCTGTACTAAATATTCCAAGGCATCACAAGAAATTTTTTCTGGACGCGGAAATAATCGATTCAATTCACTCTTGAAATAATGGGCAGTTCCACCAGCAAAGATCATCTCATCAATATCTGATGGAATATAACGATGCAAATAACTTGAAAGCACTGCCCAATATTCTTCACGAGCAATACTGATTGCTGATTTGATTGATTGAATTTCTAATTCTTGTAGTAAAGCATCTTCGACTCGAACTAAAGGTAATAAGGCTTTGAGATTTATTTTGGAACCAGCAGCACTAATAGCAGCCGCAAGAGTCAGAGATTTTTGTCCAGCTACCCGACGCTGTACTGATGATACTAACTTCTGAAACCCTAAATCTTCTGTAACTCCACTTGTCATCGCACCCTTATCCATAATCAAAATAGAGGCATTGCGATAGCCAATCATCACCACAGCTATTTTGCGCGAACGCAAGTTATGAGTAGTTGTACGTCCTCTTGAGAGCAATCCAAATCCTTCAGGGCGGCAAACAAACTCCACTAGCTTGAAAGAACGTTTTTCACCCCTCCATTTAAAGTTGAGCAGAGCGCCTGTAATCGATATCTCAAATAATTTGCGATCCGAGTATTCTCCGTAAGGAAACAAGATGCCTAGACGAATACTTGCACCGTTGGCTAACGACTTCTTTTGGGCTATAGCACCCACAACAGCCAAGGTTTTATAAATCGCTAGCTCAAATTTTGGCTGCTCTAACTTCAAATCTGCAAAAAACCTCTGACAAATTAATCCTACACCCCAGCATTGCTGATTGTATTCAATCCAAGCTGAATTCTCTGGAGAAGATATACCAATCGCATCCTCCTCATAACTTAAAAGGCTTTGTTTCGGGATTAATGCTGTGTAGGGTTCCATCAAAAGCAACTCCGGCTTACTTGAATCTAGAGTAAAAAAAACTCTACTCAAGGATGCTCCCGGATCGAATGAGATTATTAAATCTGCCATCTACTTTCAACAAAAATTACTCAACCATTTCATGAAATCATAATTCGTTAATAGCGCAATTATGGCAAATTTATGGAATTTGATACCAAGAGCCTCAAACTCATATAAATCCGGCACAACTCTGGCATAACTCTAGCATAACTCTGAAATCTTAAATAGTATTTATCAACAAATTATTTTTATTGATAATCAAGTGCTTTCTTCTCAAAAAAATGGCACAACTCTGGCGTAATTCTGGCAAAATCCCTTAGAATACAAGCGTTTTCGGAGGATATGCTATTACAATGATATTATTCTTTTACTAAATGAATAATAGCAAAACACGACGCACAGTACGCCAAATTTGGCGGAAAGTTTTCGACAGAAATTTGCTATATTTAAGTGCATGAGAGTTGGTGAATAAAAATTTGTTGCTGTCATTGTCTCACCAAAAACTTTTCAATCGGCATCAAACCAAAATGAGTTTGATGACGATGATTAACAATGACTTCAATATTTTTTGGGAGTTGTCCAATAGTCGTCGAGTTAAGTTATGTAAATCTCATGGCAGAGGTGAGCGATGCTAACAGCTGCGAATGTCTCTTCAGAGATGGCGGTGAACTACTTCATCAAGAACTACTACCACCAAGCGAAGTCTCGCTGGAGTGGTGAAGGCGCTGTGAAGTTGGGATTGTCAGGAGCAGTTGAAAATCAGCAAGCGTTTAAAAATGTCATCGAGGGGCGATCGCCTAATGGTCGTGAGCAGCTTAATGCCAAGGTACTGAAGCCCGATGAACGCAGGGCAGCATTAGACTGTACATTCTCCGCCCCCAAAAGTGTGAGCCTAATGGCGTTGGTAGGTGGAGATGAGAGATTAATTGCCGCGCACCATCAGGCATTAAAAAAAGTATTAACGTTGATGGAACAACGTTACGCCATAACTAGAGTCACACAAGGAGATTCTCGTCACAGAGTAAACACAGCTAACTTGGTGGTTGCAGAGTTCGACCACATCGAAAGTCGCTCCTTAGACCCCCATTTCCATACCCACTGCTTAGTCATGAACACAACTGAGGCTTACGGCAAGTGGATGAGTTTGGTCAATAGTGAGATATTCGCCAATAAGAAATTCCTGGGCATGGCATATCAAAGCTATTTGGCAGCAGAAGTAATCAAGTTGGGGTATGAAGTCGAGCCGCGTCAACATGGACAATTTGAGATCAAAGGGTTCAAGGAACAGGATTTGGAGGCGTTCTCAAAACGGCGACAGCAAATCATTGCGACGGCGGGTGCATCAACTACATGGGCAGAACGCGAAAAAGTCTGGGATACTACTCGGCAGCGCAAGCAAAAGGTAACAGAATCGGAACTCAAATCACTGTGGCATGAAAAAGCTGCGGCGCTAGGCATTAGTTTTGTTCAACCTTCTGAGCCAAATAGTTTTGTACAAGATTCTTTTTCACAACAAACTCTAGAAGATGCTCTAGATAATGCAATCGCACATTGTAGTGAGAGGAATGTAGCCTTCAAGCAGGAGGATTTAGAGAAATTCATTCTAAGAGAAAGACTTTTTACTGATGTGACTGCAATTGAGCCATTAATCAAGCAACATCAAGAGTTAATTGCTCTGCCTGGAATGCAGCTGCAATACACAACATGGGCGGCAGTAAAGCGAGAACTAGCAACGATTGAATTGATGCATTCAGGACAAAGTAAAGTAAACCCTATCTGCTCAAAGGAAGTAATTGAAAGGCAGTTAGAGAAAACCTCACTAAACCTTGGGCAGAGGCAAGCAGTTAGTCTAGCTGCAACCACAACAGACCAATTCATTGCCTGGCAAGGGGTAGCCGGGGCGGGTAAGACTTTTGCCCTCAAAGAATTAAACGCGATCGCACTCGCCCAGGGCTATACAGTCAAAGGTTTTGCCCCTTCATCAATGGCAGCAAAGGTACTGAGTGAGGAACTAGGCATACATTCTGAGACTGTAGCCAGCTTATTGGTAGGAGAACCAGCTCAAGTTGTAGAAGCAAACCAGATTTGGATTGTAGATGAGGCAGGTTTACTTAGTGCTAAAGATGCTCATGCCCTATTAGAGAGAGCTACACTTCTTGGAGCAAGACTATTACTCGTAGGGGACACCAAGCAATTATCAGCTGTAGAAGCGGGAAACCCGTTCAAATCTCTGCAACAAGCTGGCATTCAGACCGCGCACTTAACACAGTCGAACAGGCAGCGAAACCCAGAGTTAAAGATCGCAGTAGACCTTTTGGCAGACGGGAGAGTAGAAGCGGGATTTAAGCAGTTAGAGACAATTGGGAGTATTTTAGAGGTATCACCTGATACGAAATTAGAGACAATTGCTGCTGACTATATAGCATTAGCGAAAGAACAACGAGCAAGAACGCTAGTACTTGCTGGCACAAATGTTGAAAAATTGGCACTTACCCAAGCAATTCGAGGCAAGTTAAAAGAGGAAGGAAGTTTAGGGGCAACTGCAAACATCAGCCAGTTACAAGCAAAAAATCTCACTTTAGTTCAGATGCGCTACACCCATAACTTTGAACTGGGTGATGTGGTGATGCCGACGCGCAACTATAAGCGCCGGGGTTTAGAGAAAGGTCAAATCTATGAAGTTGTCAGCAAGGATCTTGACCGACTAACATTAAGAACTTCTGCTGGGACACATTTAGAAGTAGATACCAATTTTGACAAAGCGGTTTACCAGTGTGATGAAATTGAGATTGCCGTTGGCGATCGCTTGCAATGGAAGAAAAATGACCGCCAATTACAAAGGCGAAATGGGCAGGAGTTTATAGTCACGGCGATTGAGGGAGACTCTGCCCAAATTGAGTACAAAGACACCAAAATTACTGAGACTATCAACCTCAAACAGGCGCAAAACTTAGACTATGCGTTAGTCAGCACAATCTACAGCAGCCAAGGTAAAACTACTGATTTAGCGTTGATTGCAGCAGATTACACCATTGGACAAGAAAGTTTTTATGTGGCAATTAGCCGAGCTAGGCATAACGTCAAACTTTATACTAAAGACAAATCAGAGTTACTAGAGCTTGCCCATTCTTCTAAAGCCAAAGATAACGCCTTAGAATTGCTGATGAATTCCTTAAAAGTGGAACTACAGCAAAAATCACAATCAGAAGCGATAACTGCCTCGGTCAGTCCAAGAGCTAATCAGCCAATAGTAAAACTTGAAGTTGCAATAGCAGAGCCTGTACTGAAAGCTCAACCACCAATCACTGAACAAGTCTCCTTATCAGTTAGTCAGCCAGTTAGTCGGACAGCCCCATTAGTTACGACGAGTTTAGAAACTGTAGCCAAACCCACTCTCAAAGAGAAACATAGAGATGATAGAAAGTCTCCTGTTTTTGAAAAACCAGTATTAAAGACTGCTGTACCAACAGAACCATTCTGGACACCCAATCAGACTGAAAAAATACCTAATTTTATTGAACCAAAGCACTGGCAAGAGTTTGAATCAAGTGCTATTCATCCCAATATTACAGCGTTGAACTTTGAGAGTCTTCAGTTTAACTATGCAGGTGGTGAGCATGAAGCCTGGGAACGGCTCATGGTCAGCGAAAAGCTGAATCGAACAAATACAGGACGGCTAACAGATGGTTTTATAAGGGCATATTCTCATCTTGATGCTGGTGGATGGTGGTGTGATGCTGGAGTTGATGCGCGAACATTTGCTGACTTAAAGCCAGGTGAGAAACCGCCGATTAAACGATGGGGATGCTACAAGCCAAATCAACCAAGACCCAAAAAAGATGAGTCTGGGCAAATAATTGAAGGGAAATTCATTAAATATGAGCATCCCCCAAAAGTTGAATTAAGTATCTTCTTGCTAGATGTCCCTGACGATATTGCCGAACGCATTTACTCCAAACACAAGGTGAACCCCAGTGATAGCGATCGCCAATCAGGATTTTGGTACTGTGTTTGGAAACATAATATCCCGTGTGCGATCGCAGAAGGAGCTAAAAAAGCAGCTAATCTGTTGAGTCAGGGTCATGCTGCCATTGGGCTACCTGGGATTTCGGCGGGATACCGAACTCCCAAAGATGAGTTTGGCAAGAAAATTGGCAAGTCTTACCTACATGAAGAGTTAGCAGTTTTCGCCACACCTTCTCGAGAAATCAAATTCTGCTTTGACTACGAAACCAAGCCGGAAACGAAGCTCAATATTGAGCGAGATATTTCCGTAACTGGAAGATTATTACAAAAAGCTGGAGCTAGGGTCAAGGTCGTCAGCTTGCCAGGGCCTTCTAAAGGTGTTGACGATTTCATAGTCGCAAGTGGGCCACTGGCTTACGAAAAATTGAGCCATGAAGCAATGAAGTTAAGGGACTGGCAACAGCACAATCAACACTCAAAAGTTGCTGCAATAGAACCACCCAAACTTCAGCTTAAAGAAAGTTCTTTACAACAAACCTCACCAAATCAACCAATAGGACAAACCCATGACAACCAACAACAACCCAACCCAGATACAGTTCTTAACCGAGAAGATAGAGGAATTATTAACCTCTCACGGGAAACTGAACAAGAATTTCGAGCAGTTAGAAATCAAAAACTCTCAACTCACCGAGAAAATTCAGAGCTTAGAGGTAGCCCAGCAACAGAGGTTGAGCGAGTTCTTACAGCAGTTAGCCGAGACATTGAATGCCAAGAAATCGAGCAACTTGGAGCCATTAGTGCAAGAATTAACCCAAGCTCTACAGATGGTCGGCTTCGAGGTCAACGAGCAACGAACTTCTCAAGAGAAATTAACCCAGAAGATTCAGCAATTATTGACGGCGCAGCAAGTGATGTCAGTTTTGAACAAAATGGAAACGCCGAACGACCAACTACCGAACAACTCCTAAACGCAATTACTGAGAATATTCAACAATCAGTGGTTGATGATGCCTTGGTTGAAACGTTACCACAATTAACAGAACAACTGTACGGGTATCAGCAGCACTTCTTAGGAGCCAGAACCACATTAGATGACTTTGGAGCAGTGATTGCTTCAATTGAGCAACAAATTTCATCAAAAAGAACAGTGGATGTAATCTCTGACTTTATTGAACAGTCAGTAGTTGAGTCCACGCTAATAACTTTGTTGCCAGAATTACTAGAGCAACTCTCTCAAGGCAGTCAGCAATTAGCTCATAGAACAGCTATTGCTCAACAGTCAGAACTTTCAAGTTCACAAAAAACTGTTTGGGCAATAGCTGAAAATATTGAGCAGTCATTAGTTGAATCTACGCTAAGTATTGCTTTACCACTGTTAATAAAACAACTCTCTCCCTTGAGACAGCAGCAAAAACGAGTCAGAGGTAGATTTGACGATTTAGAAGCAGTAATTACTCAAATTGAGCAACGACTTTCATCACAAAGAGCTATAGACGCAATTACTCAAAATGTTGAATACTCGGCTGTCTCCTCTGCCCTTACTGAAATATTACCGCAACTAATAAAACAATTTTCTCCTTTAAGACAGCAGCTAAAAAAAGGTATTGCCACATTCGACAAAATATTTACAGCAATTGAGCCATTATCACAACGCCTTGATTTACAAAAAACTATCGATATAATTGCTGAGGATATTGAACAATTGGCTGTAGAGTCTGCTTTAAGTGAAACGTTACCACAACTAATAGACCAACTCTCTCAACATCACCAGCATATATCAGGAAGAATAACTAAATTCGACGACCTGGAAACAGCAATTTCTCAATTTGAGCAGCACCTTTCAACAAAGAAAACTGTCTTATCAGTTGTTGAAAACATAGAACAGTCATTAGTTGAGTCTGCCCTAGCTGAAACTTTACCACGGCTAATAGAACAACTTTCTAAAACTTGCCAACAGCAAAAAGCTCTGAAACCCGCATTTGATAAAATATCTACAAGAATTGAGCATGAAATACAATATCTTTCTTCACAAAGGGCTGTAGACGTAATTGCTCAAAATATAGAACAGTCATTAGTTGAATCTATTATTACTGAAACGTTACCACAACTAATAAAACAACTCTCTCAAACTTGCCAGCAGCATAAGGGAAGAACCACCTTTGATGGCTTAGGAGTAGCTATTACTCAAATTCAACAACGGCTTGATTCACAAAAAACTGTAGATCCAATTATTGAAAATATCGAATACTCGGCTGTTGAATCTGCCCTCACTGGAACTTTACCACAATTAATAAAACAATTCTCTCAAACTTGCCAACAGCTAAAGGGAACAAGAACTAAGTTTGAAAACTTAGAAACAGCTATTACTCAAATTGAACAACGACTTGATTCGCAAAGAATTATAGATCCAATTATTGAAAATATCGAATACTCGGCTGTTGAGTCTGCCCTCACTGAAACTTTACCGCAACTAATAAAACAATTCTCTCAATATCATCAGCAGCTAAAAGGAGGAAAAACCAGATTCAACGGCTTAGAAGCAGCTATTACTCAAATTGAACAACAACTTTCATCACAAAGAACTATCTTATCAATTGCTCAAAGTATAGAACAGTCATTAGTTGAGTCCATCATTACTGAACCCTTACCACAACTAATAAAACAACTCTCTCAATTCAGCCAGCAACTAAAAGGAGGAAAAACCAGATTCAACCAGTTTCAGCAACTACTAGACAATGAATTAATAGGGTATTTGACCCAAAAAACTCGAACTTCAGAACACTTAGTTCTTAACGCTATTTCTGACTACGTTGCTCAAGAAACTGTTGCAAGTTATAAGACTGTATCAGCGCTCTCAAAACTGAAAGAATTGCTAGGGATGAGTCAATCTCAAACTCTTACCGAATTTACTACTGCCTTACAAAAAGTGCTTGAATTGATTGAAAACTTGGAACATCATCAAAATCATGAAGAAGAAAATGTTCAGCCCCTCTCTTTAAGGCTCACAACAAATATAGAAGTAGAAACTGAATTATCAAAAGAGTCAGTTAAATTGCACCTCAAAAAGATGATTCAAGGTTTAGCTCGTGAACAACTGGCAGAGGTAGTTATGGAAGTAGGTAAGTATGTTAAAGGTGAAAAGGTAACAGGAAAAAAAGTCAGCGAGTTATTCACGAGTGTTACAACTGATGCCAAAGCTTTGAGTTTTGAGCAGAAAATGAATATCGTTAGGCAGCTGATTAGAGATGACAAACCATCGATTATGGAAAGATTGAGAATTAATTCGCCATCGCCAGATGACAACGGTGAACATCTCCGATTTCGACGCTAAGTTATCAGTTATCGGGAAAGGCAGAGGGCAGTTCCGATGAAACAAGTTTCAAAGCCTTGCATGAAAATGTGATGTGAGACGGATCTATATAGATACGCATCGAAGGAGTATTTTCAAGTCAGAAGGCAGAAGGGAATTCTGACTCGTGTCCTCTGTTCGTGACCGTTCGCGCAGCGTCTCCAAGAGTTGGGAACAAGGGTTTAAGACCCCCACCAAATTTTCTTGTTTTGTGGCCTCAATTTAGGAGGGGTTTGAATCCCAGGGCGAACGCACGGGATTTCTGAAACCCTTGCTGGGCAAGGATCTTGATGAAAAAATAGGCTAAATTAAAAAACGCCAAAACCCTTGCTATTAAAGGATTCTTATACTTTAGATGCGTTTGCCCTGGTTTGAATCCCCTTCTAAATTGAACCTTCTGCCCTCTGCCCTCTACCCTCTGCCTTCTTCAACAGTTATCAGATATTTGCATCAATGAATTGATGGGTTATTTGTTCACTATTCACTGATAATTGTTCACTGATTTAACTGGTATTGTTATCCCTATTATCTTCAACTGCTTACCTAAAACAAAATTTACCAGTTTCTGACCGCTCACTAAGATTATTTTGTCGGAGCGACGAATCAACTGTTTTGATAACTGTCCAGTTATGCCAGTATGCACGAAGAATCCACCACTAGCTCTTTCACTTTCAATACAGGACAGGAAATCTTTGATGTGTTCTGGACTAATGTAATCAGCGTAACGCTTAACCTGGATTACATAAAGCTTTCCCAAAATCAACACTCGACCATCTATCCCGCCGTCACCGGTGTACCGAAAGTTGCGTTGGATTTGCCAGCCCTGTTCAAAGCAGCAAGTGAGTACCAATTCTTCAAAAACGTAAGGCGATATCCTGCGTAGCGTAGCGATTACTACTGGCAATTTGGCTAATTGAGTTATGCTACGAAGCTCAAGTAATACTTGACTAGCATACTCAATATTATTCAAGTGTTTTTTAAGATTTTTAGGTAATCTAACCCTTAGTGTTCGCGCTGGGCTTGGTAGTAATTGCTTCTTAAAATTTTTAGCTAAGAAAGCCTTTTGGGTTGGTACTGAGCTTTGTCGTCCAGGCTTCTTAAAGTTTTTAGCTAAGAAAGTCTTTTGCGTTGGTTCTGGGCTTTGTCGTCCAGGCTTCTTAAAGTTTTTAGCTAAGAAAGTCTTTTGCGTTGGTGCTGGGCTTTGTCGTACAAAATTTTGAGATGAAATATCAGACGATTTTGTACTCTTAGGTGGTAATGGCGATTGCTTAAAACTTTGGGAGCGATACTTTGACTTTGGCATTGAAGGTGGAAATAATACAAACAGCCAAGCTAGAAAAATTATTCCACCCAGTGCAAACAACAAACCAATGATTAGGATTAGTATCATTTTTACGCTCCCCTTTGATCATGGAACAGGGAGGCTCTTGAGATAGGGGGCAGAGGAAAGTTCAATGTGCCAAGTTCAATCCCCTCTGCCCCTCTGCCCAATATCCCCTCAAGCTTATGAGAAATGCGGGCTTACCTGTGCATATTTCTAAATTGTGATTCTTGTTGAAAATCCTGCTGAATTTGATGATGCATATCAACAACAGATTGAACTTTATCAAGTGCCTGTAACTGTTGCTCATTTACGTTAGGTGATAAAACTCCATCAGTAAGAACAGCCTCGCCGTTTTTGGCACGAACGATTACATTATCGCCAAGGCGTTCAAAATCAAAACTTCTACTTTTAAAACTTTTAGAACCATCAGAGTTATCTTTGCCCAAGATATTCAGCAGCGCTTTGACACTTTGCTCAATTGCCTGACCTTTGACATCCTCAACAGCAGCCCGTAGTTCAGTTCGAGTATTGTCAATACCTGACTTGACACCCATAAGGCTTTGACCAACCGTGTTTTTAACACCGTCTACCTGTGTACGTATCTCTTGAGTTAAGTTACCAACTTGTTGATTGAGTTGATTTCTTACACTGTCAGTCTGATATTTAACTTCATCCTTGAAGCTAGTAATTTGTTCATTAATTTGAGATTTAAGTGAAGTAATTTCCTTTCTGAGCTTCGTTACTTCGGGTGTCAGCACATCTTTAATCCGCTCAAAAACATTCTTGGCAGTTTGTTTTACCTTGTTCTCAACCGTACCCACCCAATTTTGAAGAACCGTATTTTGAACTTGTGGTAAAAACCGTTCATTTACCTGTGACAATGCTTTTTGGGTGTTTTCAATCAACTGTTGCTGCTTCTCCAAAGATTTACTCATTTCGGCAACTTGAGCAGCTAGTTGTGATAAAGATTCGGGTGAAAGCTGTTCTGATTTGATACTATCTACAAGTTTTTGTTGTTCGCTTAGTTTTTTCTGCAATACTTGCACTTGTTTTCCTAAAGCTTCTACACTGTAGATTCGCTCATTACTTACAACTTTATTTTTCTGTGATGCCGGAGCTAAACCTAATTTGTCAGTCAGTACTTCTCCATTTTTAATATGGAATACTTTTTCATTACCAATTCTAATAGAAATTGCACCTTGAGAATTTTTCGGGTCAGACAGAGCTTTTTTTAAGTTCTTTACTATCGTTGGTGTTAATAAGTTTTTAGAGGGGGATTCTCCCAATGTTCCTTGATAAACTTTGCTAGAGCTAGAGTAAATATGAACATCCTTGCTGGGATCTAATCCTTTTTCTTTAGCTTTCGCATGGATGAGTTTGAGGAGAGATTCTAAAATTTCTAGATAATCTTGCTTAATCTCTTTAGCTTCGCCATCATCAATCATTATTTTCGCCTTTGAGAATTGACTGAATTAACAGTTCAGGATTAATAGCTACTTCTGGCAAAACTATTCCACCTAGTTTATTAAGAACCTGTCTCCCTTCAACTTCAATGTAAGCAAATTCTCCATCAATCATCACTGTTATCGATGATGTATTTTTTTCAGCAGGAGCTGGGATATAATCTTTCATCACACCATTTAATACAAAAATATTGGCATTATCTGCATCGCCACTATAGACTTCAATACACTCAGGAAGATAGTTAGCATCAAAAGGCAAGTTATCCCAACTATCAGCAGTGTTTAAAATCTCGCTCGGATATTTATCTGCTAGGGCTGCTATATCAGAAGGAAGTTTAGCAATTTGTTTTCTATCATAATCAGAGAACGGGTAAAACTTACTTGGTGACATGAATTTTATCCTAAGTATTTTTGACTTCAATTTTATCCCAGACAATTTTCATTTAAATCAGACTTGCATATTCTGATAGCTGCTCTTGAGTTTCTATTAAAGGCAACAATTTTAATGCCTCTGCTCGACGAATTCTCATCTCTTCATCTGCTGGAGTTAAGAGAGTAGACTTTTTAGATAAAAACTTTTGAAACTCGTACCAAGCTTTTACACTGTCAGCTTCCGATTTGATTTCATGTTGAGGAATTTTAATTGATTGCAATATTGGCAAACTTATTTGACCACGAGAACGGAAACCGGGACTAATAATTACTGCTTTTCCCGATGGTAAGGTGTTAAATTGATTGACATCAAATAACTTGCGAGTACTGTTTTGGTCAGAATTAGAAATGCTTGCACCACCCTTGCCTCCTGATGAGCGAGAACGTTGCTTGTATTTAATTTCTTCCTCACCCAAAAATTTACTAAATCGTTCGGCGGCGACATCATCTTGGGGGTTAAAGAATGCTTTGGTCGCACAACCACCAAATATTGCATTAGTTGTGTTTTCACCATAAGATTCAATCAGCATTGAGAGATTTTGTAAACCTAAGATAGAAATTAGTCCATCCTCGCGGTTCTGATTCAGCCAATCAACAAGTGCTGGTAAATATAATGTGGGTAATTCGTCAATCCCTAAAACAATTGGACAAGTACGTTTGTTAGCTACATTCCGGCTCACTAATAGATGTAGAATTGAGACTAGCAGAGGCGCAATCACATCACGCTTCTCTTTATTCATCCCGAAAATCACCATCTGCCGCCCCTTCAAATCCAATGGAATGTTAGTCTGACCGCAGAAAGCAGCGAGGGCAGAGGGAACCATAAAACGGCTGAACAATCCGCTAGCTGTACCGACAATACTAGCTGCTGTTTCTGGCGACCCTGCAACAGATACAAACTGTGCGAAAGCCTCTCTGACCATGAAATTCAGATTTTCTGCTTGCTCCATACGCTTAACTAACTTTGGCAACCCCAGGATTGCTTGGCACATCATTATATCTGGGTAAGGAGTTCCTTTCGCCAGCATAAAAACAGCTTGCACCAACTGATCTCCAGCATTGGTAAAGAAGTTATTTCCAGAATTCTTTTCTCCAAGTTGAAAGTTGCGGTTGAGTGTAATCGCCAACTGTCGCGCCATTTCTGAGTCTTCATTATTACGAAGAAAGTCTATGGGGTTGGCGACCGCAGATTCTGCAAAACCTGGAGCTAATACAGTAACTTGATAACCTCGCTCCAACGCATATCCTGCCAGTATTGGGGCTTGTCCCTTAGATGTAGATGTAGCTGATTCTTGCTCACTGTACTTAAAATCATAAAGTACCAAGGGGAATCCCTGATCTATTGCCGAACGAATCATCGGATTAATCATTGAAAATGACTTTCCGCTCCCTGGTCCACCACAAACTAAAATTCCCCGTTGTGCTTCTGGAAAGTAAAGGGTTTTGGCATCAAGAGGAATTTGGGTTTTTCTAATGCCATTGACAATTTCAGTTTTTGTATTCTTGGGAGTGCCAACATATAACGATACTTGGTTATGTTTGCGGCTATTGATTTGTTTACACGCTAGTTTCCGGGCTGCTTTTTTCTCTCTTGTTCCCCCCCATCTTGCAGTGGCTAGTTTAGACTTTCCTCCTAAAGCATCAATATATTTGGCTACCACAATCACTGCACCACAGGCGACTAATCCTACTCCGGCTGGCGAAATCAACACCGATTCAATCCCTGATGGCAGTAATTGATTTGGGTTAACGGATTGAGAAGTCGTTCCTGTGACTTTCATCGACCTACCCCCACAATCACCAAGTCATTTTCACTTACAGGTATCCAGGGAACTGGCCCAATAAAATAGGGCGTACAAGTTTTTTGCATAAAAGGGGGACGCGCACAAATTCTAAAGAATAAACCAAAGTCTGCGGTTCCAAGGGATTCACTGACTCCAGTTAGCGCTACTTTAAATCCACTACCATATACCAGCCTTCCTGTCGGCTCAAAACCACCGTTGACAGCAGCAAGAAAGCCATAGCCACCTTTAACCTGCTGTGATGAACCAGATACCCAGCGCTTTCCGTATAGTCCCCCTTCAGAAGCCGCAAAGTCGCCTAACTCCATGTATGAGCATTCTTGACCTGGAGAACAAGCTACTGGTAAAGTTTGGTCGCCCCTGACAACACTGCCAGAGATAAAATAATTATTTCCAACTTTTCCATCACCTTTTTCGGATGTACCAAGTACGACAGAAGCAACACCCACAACACCAACACCAGAGTTTATCGGCTGGGGCATCTTATCGAAGGGTACTTTGTTGAGTCCAGGAACTTGATTGATGTAACTTTGCTGCCATGATTGGAACTGCCCCAATTGAGTTTTCGTCAGTCCAGGAATTGAATCAATCGAATACTTGCTTAGATCAAGCTTACCCAAAGGTAGATTTGCAATTTGGGGATTTAAGCTTACAACTTGGGAAATTCTACCATTGCCAACTCCCCCATTTTGAGAAAACAAAGCCGCTAACGGAGGAACTTGCTTTAAAGTCAGATTGCCTAAACTAGGTATTGCCTTAACTAATGTTTTTGGCGTTTGCCATTGCATTAGTCCAAAATCTTTTAATGTGAGTTTGTTCGTTGTTGGGATGAGGAGATTGATAGATTCTAGGCTAAAATTAGACATTCCAAAGGCATCATCAGTATCACCCAGCATCACCACAGAATCTACCTTTTGACCTGCTGACCACGACCGCGACGGGTCATAGCCAAATACTGAGATTAAGTTGTTTGGAATGGTCAGATATCCTGATTCTTGAACAGGTGGGAGATTCCCCCAAGTGATGCGTGACCAATTAGGAGCTTGGGTTTTATATTTCCCTTGTGAATAGGTGATGGTAGGAGTATCTGCCCTCGATGGGGCAGATAAGGTCAATGGAATTAAAGCTGTAGCTATTAACAAATATTTGGGGAATTTCATCTAACTTACCTTCCAATTAACTATTACTTTTGCCCTTTTCTATATGATTCATGCCTATACTTGTTCATTATCTCTGCCCCCACTCGATTAACTGATTAAAAATTTCTTCTGAAATACCAGAGTGGGAGATAGCTATTTCTCTACTCTTACCAAGTCGGAGCAATTTAATTGCATCTTGAACTTTATTCCATGTCGCAGATCCAGGCTTGATCTGACCATTGCGCCCAGCGTTCGCTAATCCGTAAACAAGGGCATTAGCATCATTTCTTGCTTGGGGAATACCAGGGGATATTATAGAGTTTGTAGTTTTTACAGGTGTAACAGCAGCCACTCTTTCTTGCGGTGGCGCTGTAGTTGTCACAGGCATTTTGTTTTCTCTAACTGTTGGCACGATTTGCGGTTTCGTTCTGATTACCGGCAGTGGTCTCAGAACGTCCGGCTTAATCACCAAACTGGTATATGATGGTTGCCCTGTTGCAGGAATTAATTTAAACTGATATTGTTTCTGCCCATCCGAACCACTAGTAATCACGGTAATTTGGGTACTGCCATCAATGCTATTGGTCATATTGGGGAAACTTATTGGTTTGATTTGACGTAGAAAAATAACTGTTGCATTGGCTTGACCACAGTTAGAAGTCGAATCATTTGACGAAGAATTATCAGTTTTTTGGCATAAGCTTCCATTTGAAGTAAAAGAGATACGAGTGGGATCTCCAATCCAGACTTGTTTAATCGTTTCACCAGTCGGAATGAAGTTAATTGTTAAGCCATATCCCCGCCAAACTTTCAACTCAATTCCTGCCGAATTAATCCCTTGGGCTTCTCTTTGATAAACTATTCTAGCTCCACTACCAGCTAAAACTTGAATCGGACTCAGAACGAATAAATTGAGAAGGCAGAAGGCAGGAGGCAGAAGGCAGAAGGGAAACCCCATAAATAAATTTAGGGGCTTTAAACCATGAAGGCAGAGGGCAAAATTTATATTTTCTTCCTTCTGCCCTCTGCCTTCTGCCCTCTGCCTTTCTTCGGTAATTAATATACTTTTACTCAATAAAATAGGTAAGTGCAAGCTACTTTTCATAGAGAAATCGTTTGATTTACGAATATCTGAACAGTTGTCTGGGCTGGCACTACAAACACTTTGCCATCTGACTGTAAAGATTGTATTTGTTGAGTATTTGATGACTGGATTGATTGTAGTACTTGGCTAAAACTTCCTTGAGCAAACCCAGCTAATAAATTTTTATTGTCATTACTCACGGTACTAGTCGAAAATCCAGATGAACTTATAGTAGTTTGGCTGTTGGGATTATTTTCTACTTCAGCAGCTTTTGATATTCCAGCAATTACTGCTGTCATGAAATCGCTACCCAAACTACTGCCTTGACGTGATTGCCCCCTGAGAGTTTCTCCATTCTTATTGAGAATAATAATGGAATTCTCCGGTATAGTCTTTTCTAATGTCTGACCATCAACATTAATTAAAGCTGCGATGGCAGACATTTGAATATATTCGCCACTATTTGAGCCATTCGGCACAACAACCAGATAAGAATCTACGGGTAAAACCTCACTGCCATCTGATGCTTTTAATACTGAGGTTAGTCTAATCAGATATTTTTGAACTTGATTTGCATTGCCAGCACTTATTGCAATTGGGGTTTCTATTTTGCCCTGTATCCGAGTTCCTACTATCACACGTCTAGCATTATAATCAATGTTTTGTGACTCATTACTTGAAGTTTTTACTGTCACATTAGGTCTACCAGTGCCACCTGATAGCCCTTGGATACTAATTGGTTCTTCAGCCGTAGTATCAGTATTATTAGCGCTGAAACTACCAACATTAGAAACAGCCAACCATTGTTGCATTGGATCTAGGTTTGGTTTATTGCTTGATGATGAAACTAAAGCTATGGATTGAGGTCGCGGTCTAGGCGAAAGGGTGGAGAAAGACTTTGTTGCTAGAGGTTCTCTAAATATAGTGGGATTCGGAGGAATAACTATTGGTTGAGATGGACTAATAGAGGTGTACTGTCGTTGGGTTGGTGGTGAAACTATTGGTGGGGAACTAGTTGATGCAGTTACAGGACTACTTTTTACAATGGTGTTTTCTTCCTTAACTGGGGCTTTGCTTCTTGAAGTATTACGAAGACTTTCTAATTCCGGTTTTTGGGAAGTAATCGCTAGTGCCGTCTTAATCTTGCCAGGATTTTCTGATTGTGATTCTAAATCTTGAGCGTTGCCAGATACCCCTTGCTTTATCGCTTCCGGTTTGACTGTGCTGGAATTGCTTAAAGCATCCATAGAAGTATTTATCATCCCACCTGCCACTGCAATCAGTAGAAAAATTCCACTCCCGATTACCCCAGCTTTGAGTAAGGGATGCTGAGAAATGACGCGAGTGGTTACAATCTCTTCTGGTTGTGGGCGCGTTTGAGGTTCATTTGCTTCTTCTCGATCTGAGAACTCAATTTCAAAAGTTACGCCATTCATCGCTGCAAAACTTTTTTTATCCTGGGGGACTTTGGGAGTTGCCAAAACTGATTCCTCTAACGCATCTATTGCGTCATTTTCTTCAATAGATAGTACATCTGTGACTGCCATTTGATTACTTCCCGATTTCTAAATCTTGGATCTTATAAATTTCTAATCCCGCTTTGCGAACGCTATATGCGATTCGTTGAATGGAGGATGAGTTAGACGGAGGACTTGGTGTATCAATTGCTCTGACAAATACAGTTTTATTAAATGCGATCGCTTTCCCAACTTGATTACTACCCTGAAAGACTATGAGATTGGCTACCATATCAATTGACCAGTGACCTGATGCCAATTTCTGGGGTTCCGAGAAATACCGCACGGCCAAAACTGATTGCGTCGTGCCGTTGAAAATGTCAACTGGTGTCAGATTGCCTAATTCCTCTAAGAAATTACCTCGAAAATCTTCAGATAATGCAAATCCTATAACCCATACATTCGTCGTGATTTTTTTCTCCCCTACTTGTACACCAGCATCTAGTACCGCTTTTTTAGTTGGGTCGGAGTTAGAGTCATCAGACTTTGGAATTCCAGTCCAGCTTAATAGCCCCGTCATTGTCTGTCCCACAAAGTAGGTAATCGCTTGTGGTGAGCGTTCGTTGTTGGCAATAGGGGACACTCGTATCGAAGACCCATCATTTAGTTCAACTAAAGTCGGTGTTTTGGAATCTGCAACTTTCCCAATCCGAGCAAAATTAATTATTTGAATTAAAAGTAGAACAATAAGTAAAACCGCATTCCCCATCAAAAATATGGGAGTGAAGTTTATTTCTTTTTTTTCTAATAATTGCATTCCATTCTCCTACTTCTCAAACATTATCGTAAATTAAAGGATTTCAGAACCTGCAATCTAGATGTAGCACCCATTTCAGTCGGGGTTTAAATCCCCGTCACAAAACTTACTTGCGTTAGCGGAGCGGGGCGTTAGCCCATTGCAACTTGCGACTTGCGACTTGTTTTAATCTCTTCTTGGCATCACTACAAACTTGGCTGCACTGGTAAAGCCAGAAAACAGAGCCATTCCTCCACCTGTTCCAATTGCTACTGCAAGTATGGGTGAAAATATTGCCTCTATTAACTGTAGAAGTAGTGGATTGTTTGACGGGGAATTAACTATAGAACTAGCAGCTACACCAACAATAATTGAGTAAGACATAAGGATTAATGTTAGTGCTAACCACCCCGAAAGCCAAGCAAAAATGGGTTTGGCTCCTATCGGCAGCATAGATAATACTAAGAATATCGGTGCCACATAAGCTGTCAAAAGAAAAGAAAACTGAACGAGAAACTGAAAAGCTGCCGATAAACCACTAAAAATTATATAAGATAGTCCCTGAACAATTGTATTGACTGCTCCTCCAGCTACATCTAAAGGGTTCCAATTATTTTGCCCTTGAATCCTTTTCTTTTGTTTATACTCTGATGCTTGAGTGTCAATTTCTTGAGCTACCTTATTTTTACAATCTTTCTTCGGAGTAATTTGATTTCCATCTTTATCTATTTCGACATCAGCCAGTTTTTCACATTCTGCCATTGCCGTCTTCGCAGCGAGAATAAAAGTTTGATCTGTATTAACACTCCGAATAGCTTCTTTGAGGGTTATACCATTTCTTGTAACAGTCAATACAGTAGAGTTTAACTTATTTGAAACATTTCTGAATGCCAAGGAGGTAGTCGCAAGCATTGCTCCATTATTGTTGAGCATCAGAATTACTATCATTGGGAAAGCCATTTCTTTGACAACTCCACTCGAAAAGCCCTCTGACATTATTTGCTCGTACCATTGCAATGACCAAAAACTTACTAAAACTACCGCCGCCAGCATCGAGACATTAACAATAGCGATATAAACGGGGTTTTGACCACTCGCAAATAGTTTCCAGTCATTATCAAATGCCGAAACAAAAATCTCCGAACCATTTATTGCGCCTTGTACAATAGTCCCAGCATCAGTTGGTAGATTTTTATCAGCCTCATTTCCATTCGTTTGAGCAAGAATAAAAGGAATTAAATTAGTTAGACAAAGAAGATACATTGTTAAACCTCATTTTGAAAATGCTTTTAACAGAAAGGAGGAGCGAAAGCAAAAGAGGTAGATTTTGCAACTGTTAAGTTGCTCACTTATTTATAAAATATAGAACAAGTATTTGAAAACATAGTATTAAACAAGATAATACCCGCAGTGCGATTAGTCACGTCCATATTTGAAACCCACACCCATTAAATATGTGTTTCCCTTTCCCCTTTTCCCTATTTCTCATTGTCTCTCCCAGAAAGCGTCGTTATAAGCACCAGCCTCCAACAATTGCATAGCCACAGATCGACTTTGTGCATCTTCTTTACGGGATTGTGACGAAATATTTTTCGAGATGTCAACCAAATTGACATTAGCTGCTGCTAAGGCTCGTGTTTGTTTTTGAGTCTCTCCATGTATTGCTTTGAAAATGACAACATTCTGTAGATTTTGAGTTGCCATTTTTTTGAGAATATCTTGAGTTACGATGTCTGACTGCGCGTTGTCAGCGTTAGTTGAAGAAGTAGTTAATGCAATATTAGTTAAATCAGCCTCTTGTGCCTGTACTCGTTGTCCATCAACTCCTAAAGTTGATTGAGATTGACCTAGAGTATATTGACGATGCCATGACAACTCTGCATTCTCAGCTTGAGTATTAGAATTGGGCTGAGTCATATCTGGATTTTGTGAGCGAATAACTTCTTTGATTTTTTCACCTGATTCTAGGGGGTCTGGAATTCCCAAAGACCCAATTGTAGAATCAACTGCCTCCCCGAGTTGTCGAGTTATTTCAGCATTTATTTCTCCATAACCTTGCCCTAAAGCTTGGTTCAACTCAGTTTCATAGCTTGATATTCGGCTTTTTAAGCTCGTATAAACTTGCTGAAATTGAGTCAAAAATGGTAATTCTAATCCCCAAGCTTGATTACAACTATCGCCAATCAATATCGTCGCAGTTAAGAGAGAACTAACGCCAAGATAAATTACCATTGGGCGTAAAATCATGCTTTTGTGTGATTTCATATAGATCCTCAAAAGATACAGCAAAAGGTTTTGGTGAGCAGGGACTAGTAACAAGAGCTTCAAAATCGTTCAAAGGCTCGGCAATCACAATTGCATCAACATTTGTTTCTCCTCCTGGTGGTTTGGAATAACTTTCAAAGTAAGTACTTTTATAATGTGGAGTATTACTTGGAATCAAAGGATGCTTTTTACTTCTAATTAATACATAAGATTTCTTTTGCAACTGTGTGTTAATCCCTGGCTGCTGAATTTTATCTTTAGGAATAGCATGACGACCATTTCCTGAATTGAAAGCTGAATAGAGAGTTCGACTTTTGAAAATCAAGTCATCAGCATCTTTTAAAGATTTTTCACAAAGGACTTTTTGATTAGCCAATAATTTTTGATATTGCTCATCTTGATACTTCCACATTTGAAAACTTAAGCTGGCGACTCCTATACCTAAAATTGCCAAAAGAATTTTTTGTTGAATTGCAAAAGCAATTAGACTTTTCATAATGACTGTCCCTGTTTGATGCACTTCACATAATACTTAGAAAACTCCGACACCCATTCAAACTTGTTCGGATATTGAGCTTGAAAGCGATTGCGCGTTGCCTGCTCCTCTCTGCTGTTGGCAACTAGTGCCAACATCACGTAGGAGGGATAATAACGGCAACGAATGTAAGTCCGGTTGTAATCCAGCAACCATGTTGTGTACATTTGCTGAAGATTAGGCCGAAATAGCTCATTCTTCTCAATAATTGAGTGAGGAATCGAAAGGATATCAGTAAAGCTTTTCGCCGCCCCGGAAACCAACCGCCCAATCAACCTTATGGGCATATTTTGTAGAATCTGTTCTCCCGCCTCAGATTTGGCAATGGAAATTACATCCTGGGCTGCAAGGATAATTCGGCTACCAGATTTCCGAGCCGTTGCACATTTTCTACCTACTAATCGGGATAATGCAGAAAACCTCAGTAAGACACTGGCTTCATCCATGAAAAACACACTATTAGGTGAAGATAGTGATTGCCTGGAAGCCGCCATATATGCACTCATCCCAAATACTTCTGCATCTTTATCTGATTGCAGATTGGTTAGCGCAAAAGTAATTAACTTAGAATCTGTTTGGAAGGTGGAAGGTTTGCAAATCGCATCCCCAATCGCGCTTGCTTTCCAGTATTTCAAACGCAAACGAATATAATTAAGCCCTTTCTCAACATTCTCATCTTCATAACCCAAATCAATATATTCTGTTGAGAAAAATTGCTCCATATCTACTAGAGTTGGCGTATTATCCCACTCTGGCGTTCCAATTTGGCTGATTCGTGCTAACTCAAAACGACGTTGGATGTCTGGATGTTCATAAAACGCTTTTGTGCCTAGTGGAATCAGCGACTCAATTGTTTGTGCCAAAAACCCATCGAATTTTTGTGAACCCAAAACCAACTGCAAGATAATCAGATTCACATCATTTCTATGGAGCTTTATTCTTTCTTTTCTCCCCTCTACATCCCACTCTGGAATTGCTGATAAATCAAGAGGCTGGACAAGATTGTTTGATTCTTTGGCGATATTAAAGTAAAACCCGTTGTGGTATGGGGTGAAATCTCCAAATGTCCCCGTTCCATCATCATTGGGTAAGTCAATAATCAAAACTGACATTCCTTTTGCCAAGCATTCTGCTATGATTGTGGCAACCAAAACAGATTTTCCCGAGCCTGTCGTTCCTAGAATCATCATATTCTTGGTTATCGACAAGTCTAGATGTACCGGGGAATGACCTTGATCTGCGATTAATTCAAAACCCTGATTATCAGCCTTGGCAATTTGTACTGTGCTGGTCAATCCCAACACTTCACTCGCAAAAAATGTTAATCGACGATTATAAGGGCGTGATAATAACTGTTCCATTTTGGCTCCCAATGTTTGCAGCCAAATCAGCCAAGCATATTGCGTTTCTCGAATTAGTTCTGCTGGTTGGTTAATATACCCAGAAATCAATCTACAAGTATCGTCAATTTCTTCAGGTGTATCCCGATAAATTAACACTACTAACCCTAATGTTTCTGGTGTGTCCCCTGTGTACAATTGCTTTTGGGCTGTTACACTCCACTCAACATTTATTTGTGAAGCTACGTCAATTGTTTTCTTTTGAGCGCTGATTTCTGCATTTCGCGCTCTCCGGGTAATCATTTGTTGCGCCAATCGGGTTAGTTTCTGGTCGGCAGGACTGATTTCGGTAATCACTTCCACATCCGAAATTGGCTCTCGTGCAAATATATTCCACAGAAACCTTATTTGTGCTTCTGTTGATGCGAATACTTCTGGTTTTTGCGACAAAACCATCACGCCGACATATTTTTTACCGCCCTCAACATCAGGCAGACATACCCACTTTCTATCTGCGAAAGGTATACCATTATTCATCAATACTGATGTCGCATGAGCTTGATCTATATATGATTTATTTGTTGCTGGGGTTTCGTTAAATTCCTCCCTCAGTCCCAATGAATCAAATACTAAAGTATGCGGGATTTTTACAATCTTTGCTCCCACACACTTACTTAACTCTTTCCATAGTTGCTCTGCACTTTTTGGCTTTGGGTCAAAACCCATCTCTGTTAATATCTGTAGATGTCTTTGTGAAACATCTATCGCTTTTTCTAATATCCTTTTTAAGTTCTTTTTCGTAACTTCCGTCGCCCCTGTGGGTGTAAATCGTCTTGTCAGAAAATCTGCTAGCTTTACCAATGCTCGGTCTATCGGGTCGCCGCTCTCTGTTCCCCCTGGTACTATAGTGAAAGTCGTGTAGACGCTAAGAGTTATATTTTTCCTCTGACGCAAACGTGTCAATTCCTGAATTCTCCCTAACTGCCCCCAGTCCAGAAACTCGCTCTCATCTGATACAGGATTTTGCAATCGCCTATAGAAACACTCTTTTGCATTACTATCATCGCAAAACGAACTCCAGCGAAATGTAAATTTCTCCCCTAGCCCTATCTCTTTGCACCCATTTTCAAAAGCTTTGGCTATTGCTTCTACTTCTTCACTCGAATTAAATAATGGATGAATTCCTGTGCAACTATATCCAAATACTAGTTGTAATGTATTATTCGTGTCGCTGAGAAGTTTTTTACTCAGCAAGTAAGCACCAATACTATAACCACCCCTTTTGAGTTTTACAAAAGTTGTCAAATCTAGCCAGTCCTCAAATGGACTTACTTTCGTGTTGGTTTGAGAATAACTAATCTTCATCATTTCCACGGACTATAAATTTTCTTCGCTCCAATCCTTTGTTTTTGTTGTGGTGTTAAGTATCTCGTATACCCTCTCGACCATACAGGCACAATTGGATAAATCTTTGACCAAAATAAATGAGGTTTTTTCCCTGATAAAGCTAATGCTGTTGCACTTAACCAGCAACCTATCAATATACTCCAAGCTAGATTTAATCCCAATGCAAAAGCTAAAAAGAAACCTAGACCAAATAATGGAATCACTACAGCAAACTGAAATCCTGTAAAGATTCCAATCGGTGCGCTCTTTCCTAACGATTGATTGACTTGTTTGATTTCTCTATGACTCATCATTAGTTATTAAAATTAAACAAATGAGCAGAAATTGGCACCCCTTTCTGCTCGACGCTTCCAGAAGTTGTTGTCTTTTAGTTGCAAGCTGCTGTAACATTCGCAAACAGAATGTTTTGAGCAATGAATAACACTAGAGTTATAAAGAATATCCCTACTGGTTGCTGAACCATTTGCGTTACTTCTTGCCCGTCACCTAATGCATTGGCGACCTTCACTCCTGATGACACGAAATAAATGAATAACATCACTGTTATCGCTGCGTTTATCACTCCTGGTAAGCCATTTATTCAGGGCAAACGCATCTAAAGTATAAGAATCCTTTAATAGCAAGGGTTTTGGCGTTTTTTAATTTAGCCTATTTTTTCATCAAGATCCTTGCCCAGCAAGGGTTTCAGAAATCCCGTGCGTTCGCCCTGGCCATTTATTAGTGCATTTCCTTGAGCCGATGCTCCACTAAACATACACGTCATTGCTATTTGTGCTGGGTTAAACAAACCAAATGCTTCTGCTGGTCTTGTTTGACTCGCAACAATCAAAGTTGTACCAACCGCATATATCTGATATTGGTATTTCAAACCTACCTTGCCAATCAGCTTGGCAATCACCTGATTCTTAGTTTTAGCTCTTTGGCGTGAACCACGTTCCTTTGTATTACTTACCAAAACAATCGCTCCTTTGTTTCTCATAAATAGTCAGATAAGTCTAATTGTGTTACCTCGAAACTTAAGAGAAGAATACATTTGTCAGAATCAAATAACTTTTGACATTACGCATCTACAATCGCTACTTAATATTAACGATTGCCAAAAAATAGCAGTGCCAAGTTGCAACACTAAAGCAGAATTTGTTTGAGATAAATACTCCCCATATTTATTTTCTTTCTACTGTTAGTAACTGCATCATACTATCACATCAAATAAAGCTTGAGACAAACTTAACAAGCTTTTTTGTGAACTTTTTTCACAGAATGTAAGACAGAATTCAAAGATTATCGTCCTACTTTATTCAGTTATTCATTGATGAGCTTACTCAATAATTAATTTCTCTCTCTCTAATCAGCCTTTTGATTGTGGTTGATAGACTTGTACCCCAATCAGAGGCGATTTTCTCTAATCTTTTACGTTCAAACTCATCTAGATAAACTGGTAGAGAAGCTTTTTTCTTTTTGGAATTCTTCATAGATAACTTGTCTCTTACTTTTGACATATTATGCTGATTTATCGATTTTTAAGCTAAATATTCTAACTTCTATAATGTTTTTATGATATTATTACAATATTACTTTATTCTCAGGTTATGCGATTACACCCATACTTGTAAAAGCATATTAGAAGGGGAGTCAAATTATGCGTTCCAAGTCAAATAAACATAATTCTGCCAGTGTTACACTTCGCGTAGAACCAAAATATGTGAGTGATTTAAAGCTCTATTCACAGGTGGTTGGAAGAAATCAGTCTGAGATTCTGCGGGAATTACTTATATCTGCCCTCAACTCCATCCCTGAACATCAAAGAAGAGCTATGGAAATTATTGCTCAGTGCAGAACCTCTAACTAATTGCCAATTCTCACTTGTAGCTCTACTACAACCCTCCTAAGAAAGTGAGGGTTTTATTATTAGTTAAAGGCAAGGGAAAGGGAAAATTCTATCCTTTCTCCTTTACACCCGCTCCTTATCCCCAGGCCCCACCTTCCCCTTTCCCCACAAATGCCAAGAAGTCTATAGCATGAATCGCTTTGACAATATGAAAAACAAAGCGAAGCTTCAACTTACTCAAATACTTTACAATAGGTGTGAAACTGTCAATTCCTTTCCAATTCACTCGATGTTGTTTCATAACTATACGAGTGTCGCAAAGTTTAGTTAATTTCAAACTTGATGAATAGCCCCTTTCCTTTAGAGCCTCCCCAAAAAGCAATCGAGTCATTATTAGCATTGCAAGATTACTACGCACCTCTTGTAGAAGAGTACGAAAAATTATATTCCCTAGCCAAAGCCAATCTCACTCATGTAGAAGCTCTATTATCTAACTGGTCTTTGACTGAGGAGGTAGATAATGATAATGAAGAATTCACCTCTGAAAAAGGAAAAAACTTCTTCTTATTCTTAAGTGAGGAATCTGTTAATGATGATGTTGAACCTATTACCCATCCTTTATTAGACGATTCACAGGATACATCAACAGTCGCAACACAATTGCTTGACTCCACTCAACAAAATATATTCACACTTATACAAGCTTGGTCAGGTGAAGAATCTGATGCAGCTACAGATACTCCAGTACTCCTAGAGCCACCGATAGAAACATCAACTCAACAGCGAGCGCTCTATGGAACCGAGACGGCCATGCTGCCTATTTTCCAATCCCTGTCTCGCCCGGAAGCTATTGAACAGGTTTTGGCAGAACACATTGGCACAATTGTTCACATCGATTTTATTGTCAAAATGCTCTATGGGGAGTTAGAACCGGATGCCTTCAAGGTCATCAAAAGCAGAGTTCAATCATCCCTGACTCATGGTAAGGAAACTAACAAATGGTTCAGTGTCCCAGGAGAACCGGGATGTTATACTCTCTCTTTAACTTTGCTACCAAAACCTGAGACTAGAAATTCGTCCACCAGAGTCAAAGGCAAAAATAAGAAACAAGTTTTGCCGCCCCAGCCCAAAGACATACCAATGCTCGAAGAATTTCAGGGTCAGTTTTTAATTGATGCACTAACAACTTTTCTAGAAAATAATTCGGGTAAAGTTTTCAGCGTTTCAGAAATTACCAACGGAATCTATGGCGAACTCACTGCGACTGAGATTAGAGAAGTGAAAAACAAGGTATTGAATGAGTTATCACGGGGTCATCGCACAGGGCGATTCACTAGGGTTCCTGAGCAGATTGGTTTTTATACCTGGGACTTAGAGTTGCTCAACAAGTAGAAACGATTAATTATCGAACATAATTCAGGAGTCAGGAGTCAGAATTCAGTTGGGTATTCTGTTGATCCGGTATTTAATGAATTAGGCGATCGCATCCAAGATAATCAAGTTCAGGGCATCCAGTCGTTGGAAATCTCCTTGGGGCAAGTGATAGCCTACCGCTTGATGATGGTTTTCCCTATGTTGATAAAGCTACTTATTTATGCGGATATTTGAAGTAGCGTTAAAAGTAATTCCACGCATTGGTGATGAAAAGAAACGCCTGACTGAAGAAAAAGCGTTATTAGATTTGTGGTTGGCTATGGATGAAATCAAAGCGAAAGTGTCTTATGTGCAACCTGAGCTATCCTTAAATTATGGACAAATGAGTTTTAATCTAGAGATTGATGATTGGGGGCTGTTCACCGTTAACAGACAACTGTTAACCGTCAACTAATAATTACAGGAGATAATCAAATATGAAGGTTAGAGGGATAAAACGTGGTCAAAATATTGAAATTCTAGAACAACTTAATAATATTCCAGATGGGACAGAGATAATCATAGACGTAGAATTTATTGCCAATCAAATTATAGAACCACAACCACTATTAACAAACGAGGAGAGACTAGCTAGACTCAATCAATTATTTGGGGTTTGGAAGAACCAACCGGAATTAGGAGAAATATTTACAGAGATTGACCAACAGCGCCATGCTTATAAAGGCAGAACCATAGACTCACTTGATAATCAGGATTTAGGCTAATGTATCTGCTAGATACCAATATTTGCATTGCACTGCTGAACGAAAATCTCCAAGCTGTTACTAAATTTAATCGCTTTTTCAGCCAATGCTATCTCTCTATCATTGTAGTTGCAGAACTATATAAAGGCGTTTATTGTTCTCAACAGATGGCCAAAAATCTAGATATATTAGCGCAGTTTACTGAATTACTACCAGTAGAACCATTTGGAATAGAAGAAGCTATCGAATTTGGCAAGATTCAAAGCGAACTCAGAAAAATTGGGAAACCAACCGGAGAATTTGATGCTTTGATTGCTGCTGTAGCTCGTTCTCGTGACGATATTCTTGTTACTAACAATATCAAAGATTTTATTAATATTCCCAACTTAAAATTAGATAACTGGTTAGAAAGTTGAAAAACCTGCGTGAATATTCTTGGAAAATTAGTTACACCAGCAACACCCACAACACCATCACTGATTTTTACATTCCTGCTTTAGAGTGCGCCATTCAATATGACCGTAAGGCAGGTTTTTTTTAGCAGACCATGCACGCCGTAAAACTCCTCAAGACCGCAAAAAAACGCCCAATCGCTTGTTACAGTTAATACTAACTTGCCGGCTGATATAATCCCGTATTTTCGTTAAATTCCCACCCCAACCCTGCTCTATCTTTGCCCTTACACCATGCTACAAAAAGCGGTGGGGGAAGATTAATTCGCTCCTTGCGTACACTTTCTTCACTTACACCAAGTCTCTTGGCTAAACCTTCTTCAGTTAACGGTTGCATTCGGGGAGTATGCACTTTGAAGGATGAATTATTGTAGTACGATTTCTGTCCCCGCTTTTGTTGGTTGTTGAGATAGTCTTGAATTTTAATGATCGCCTCAGCCAACTGTGTCATTCGGGCATACATCTTCTCCACTTTTTGTTCTAAATTGGCGAGATTATCAATTCCTGTGGCTTGGTTGCTATTAGATTCATTTGAAAACTCTGACTCCAACTTATCAAGTCTTTCGCAAATAGCTCTTATCGTTTCACTGGTTGAACTGCTGTTATTATTATCACTTTTAACTAAGTACTTCTCAACACTTGCCTTAATCTTTGAGTCTAGGCGTTCGTCTAAATCGTTACCACCTGTTGTATCAATATTATCTTGTGAATCGCCTAAGTAGAGATCGATAAATTCGAGCAGCGTGGCTGTTGCTGTTGTGCCTTTCGAGTTGCAACAGGCGATAAACTGCTCCCACTTCCTTTGGTCACAGTTAAAAGATGCCAGCTTTTTTTTACGCCCTGTATTGCTCATGTTCACGTGTCATCTAGGTAAACTGGGACTGCCCACGCTTATTAAATCGTGTAATTCATCATGATGGATTACCTTGATAGTATCATCGCCAAATGCCTCAGCGCATTCCTCAAGCAATGTTTTTATGAAGAGATGTGTCCATTAAAGAATTATTTGTCAGTTTTAAACAATTATAGGACTTACGCATTGACAAACAAGATCATCTATGAATTTTAGACAATGCCGTCACTGCTAAGGTTTGCAAAAATATGCTCACGTACAACTAATGTGAACATATTCCGTTGTACTTCGTACCAATTACTAATTATTTTTTCAGAGCGCATAAACTCCAATCTAACAAAAGCTTGAAGTGAACAAAATATGTGAGTCTTGATTGCATAGGTATCTCTAACCATGAACCGACAAATTCCACATACTTGTTTTATGGCTCGATGAAAAGTTTCAATTCCCCAATGGCTATCATGAATTGTGATAAATTCATTCCTGGTTATGTCTTGGATTTTTTCCTCATTGGGCAAATATAAAATATAATGTCTAGAGTCTTCTTTTTTAAAGTCTTTCCTAAACAACTTTATAAATCCAAATTCTTTCAGATGAGTCCTTAATCCTGATTCGGGAATAGCCATAGTGCTTACCTGACAATACTTGTGTGGCTCATTTGAGACGGTTCTATTTTTTTCTATTCCGAATAGAAAACCCAGTTTCTGGTTTTTTAGAAATTTTAAGTTTTCTACTCCTGAATACCAACTATCTCCTGTTACCATTCTTGGCTTGACTCCCCAGTTTATTATTTCACTCACCATTTCTCTAAAATAATCGTTTTTTGTTTTCCCCTCCTTTTTGTCATATATTCTGTAATTTATTGGGATTGAATTACCATTAACATCGCTGTAATATAAAGTAATTAAATTTAAGCCAATAATAGTTTTGTGGGCTTTGCCTGACCAAAAATAACTGATTAATTCCGCATTGTTTGGGTCGCTGTAAATCTTTTCTATGACTGTATCATCTACACTTAATATCCCTCCTACCAAGTTGATGATTTTCTCTATTATGTTGAATAAATCTTGTGGTTCGTATCTCTCTCTCAATAAAAAGCGATTGACGCTATCATGTGAAACATCTCCCAATATCTCGGCTAACCTACTGCATCCTCCATACTTTGGCTCTGACAGCAAAAATAAGGTGTAGATGTCTAGATTACATTGTGCTGTGGAGGGTTTAGTAATTTCTCTCATTCTCCGATATCCACTACTAGACGACCCATATTTATCAATTCAATATTTTGTTATTCTGTCAATGCGTAAGTCCTAAATTAGTGCCAAGGCACTCGATTTTTTGAGTCCTGTGCAATTAGAGTTATGCTCCCACTCTCAAAAATAAACTAAAAATGACTTTATAATTTTATAGCGTGATAGCGATTAAAAAGCGGGCTATTCCAATAAGCTTGATTTGGCATGAAAGCAACAGAAGCAGGGAAGAATCTTGTACAAGTTTCTTAAAATAAGCACCTTTGCCCATTTTCTTTAACCCAAACCTACACCTGTAATATTTGTGTAGTTAACTGTTAGAAGTATGCTCTTTGACCTGTTGTATTACTGATTAACTATAAAGTCATTTTTAGTTTATTTTTTTTCACCGATTTTTAGGTTTTTCTTTTAGAAGTGTATTTTTAGGGGGAACCACAAAAAAAAGATCCCAGCCTTGTTCTTAATTGCTCATTGTGTGGCGTGGACCTGGATCGTACTTTCGTATCTTTGCGGGTAAGTGCCTTACAACCCAAATCGGGAAAATTGACTTGCCTGAAGATGAAGCGATCGCATTAAAATTGAGCTTACCGAACACCAACAACTTTACTTTGGTAAATAAAGCCCGGTGCTATCATTGGGACGAGCATGAGTGTAACGGCTAGTTTGGTTCAGCGATGAATGTCCCAAGGTTGCTTGCAGCAGTTGCACAGGTGCGCCCCGGTCTAAACTATGTGTTGCATGAGAGTGCCTCAGCCAGTGTGGCGACACATTCTCAGAAATCCCTGCCCTTTTTCCAGATTCTGCAACAATCTTACGGATTCGCCGCTCACCTACAGCACCACCCTGGCGGCTAACAAACACGGGTGCGTCAGGACTATTATTGGTTCTTTGTCCCAGCAATTCCTGATAAATGCTTTTGGGAATTACCACGGTTCTGGTTTTCTGCCCCTTGCCGTAGAGCGTAACTTGTCCGTTGCCATCGCGCCCTGGTTGTACCGAGCGCCAGGTTAAAACAGCAATCTCACTCACTCTAGCACCAGTATAATAAAGCAGTTGGATTACTAGCCGATCGCGACCCTTTGGGGTCAGGGCAATCATTGTCATCACCTCTAACTCAGAAAGAAGGCGTTCGGCTAACTTATCCTTGGGTTCGGGTAACGGCACTTCGGCGGCGACATTAAATTTTGTCCATTCTACTTTCAGAGCGAACCGCAGCAGACTTTTGATCGCCGCAAGTTTTCTGGCACGGGTGGACACCTCATATTCCTTGGTTTCCAGATAATCAGCGAACGCTAGAACGTCGTTCATTGTTACTGTTCGCAAGTCTAAATCATTCAACTGTACAAGTTTTGGGCTTATACCTAGCACAAAGGCAATGAAATAACGGATATCTGTCTCATAGCAACGCCGGGTTTCCGGCGAGCGCTTGCTACTCTTCCACAGCTCCACTATTTGGGCAGTGTTGGTAACATCTGCCATCCTCTGCACCGAGTTTTCTGCCCCTGGTGTTAGCATCGAGAGTTCTGAGGTTCCTACATAAAATCCAATCAGCCTCTTAGGCCCTTACCAGTAATAAAATGCCCCGCCGTATCAATAATATTTTTGGCAAAACCGAGGTAGATAGGCGCTTTCGCCCCGAAGGGCGAAAGCGACGGCTGGGCATTTTATTTCTTGGATCTCCCTTACACAAAAAAAGATTGTTCCGAATGGTGTGTCCCTTTTTTAATTATCGATTCCAGGGGAGCAACATTTACTAAAATTTCCTAAACGTGAATTCACGCCTAAATTCTTGAGTTAACCGTAGCAACGTGTTAATACGTCTACCTCTGTAAAGAAAATAACTCACCTCCCCTATACAAAAACTGCCTCAATATGACCCAAAGCGACCGTTCCTAGATAGATCCGATAATCATAGTTTTCGGATCTTCAGCCGTGAAACCATAGATTTGTCGTTGGTCAGAGGATACCTCTATTACCGCCCTCCCAGAAAAAACCAGAGGGATTTTCTGTTGATTTTTGCCCCAGACTTGTGTATACATTTCTTTCTTACCAGCTTCTACACAGCATAAAGTTTAGTACTGCTGACCCCGTGGCAATATTTTTCTGCTTGCGCTTTCTTCAGAAAGGGGACGATACCACCCAAGGCACTTACCTTGGAGACTGAACGGCTGACAGCCGCCCGGACAAAACCCTTGAGCGGAAACGCCAATAATATTAGTTAGTCCATGAGATTATCCCTCCATCGGCAATACTTCTTCACTTAGCAAGCTGTAAAATTCAGGAACTTGAGCTTCCACAAGTCGCAGTTCATTTGCGGCGATCGCTTCAAGTTCCAGCACCGTCTCCCAGCGCAAATCCTCAACCCATCGCTTAAGGATGCCTTTAATCGCGTCAACCCCCTGCTTAATACCAGAGCGAAGTATTTCTACGCAGTGGAGTAGGGTAATGCGATCGGTCGGAGGCGACTCAAATGCGGTAGTATCCTCCCCCTGGCAATGGGAGTTCCCTATAGCATTAAGGGGGGGTGTGGATACGTCCTGCTGATTGGGGTTTACACTATACGCAGCAGGGGTTTGAGCAGCGTAATAGGTTCGATTTTCTTTTTGATTACGCTTTTCCACGCGATGAGCAATCACCTCTTGAGCAAATTCTAATTCCTCTTTAGATAAAGAAAAAAGTTTCACCTGTTGCCCCCGTTTACCTTGCTTGCGGAAAGTCAGTTTTAGCCCCAGCTGCTCTACTAAAGTAGCTAGCAACCAAATAGGTTTACAGTCACTAGGAATAGTAAACCCAAGAATTGCTTTGACGTGAGCAGCACAATGTATAGCGATCTCCGTCATCTTGAGCAAAGTGGGGTCATCGGCGGTAACTTCATCACCCTTCATTAAAGAAGTGAGAATTTGATGCAGTCCCAGGTTAAATCTAGCCAGCCACCGTGCGGAATAATTGCCCCAGTCGATGCACAAAGGTAGATTGTCGCGCTCGGTGCGGTCTTTTTGGGTGACAATTGTTGGTGGGGTAGGATAAGTTTGCCCAGTTTTCGGGTCAGTAAACGATTCTTCGGGTGGGGCTAAAATGGCTTCAAGTCCAGCGATCGCTCTAATTAAGCGACCACCTTTATCCATTTCTACGAGCGACTCGGTTACTTCGATGCCGTAAGAATCAGAAATGCGGAACTTTTCGCATTCAAAAATTTCATTAGGGTCAAGGTAATCTTTGCTCTGACGGGCGCGGTACTCACTCAAAGTAATATTCTTAGCCCTGGCAACAGCCGAATTGTGGGCACGATCCAAAGCTTGTGCTGCTGCTTTAAGACTTTCAAGGGATTGAGGATCTGAATCATTTCCCACATATATAAATGTATTGCCCATTTCGGTGAGAAGCGATCGCAAGTCATCACGCAGATTATTCAGAGAATAGTGGCGGTTAGCCATAATTTGGCAGTAAGCCTCAAGCGCCCAATCTTTCTCTGCGCCCCGCTTGCCTGTTTCTCTGTCAATCCGCAACAGAAAAGCGGTCATTTCATTGGTTTGGAGCAAGCGCTCTTTAATCTTGGATGCGTTTGTATCCTTGTAACCAAAGGGAGGACGCTTTGCCACCCAAATATGAAACGGGACTTTTGGACGATAACGGTAAAGCTGTTGGGCGCATTCAGTAGCAGTTTGGGAAACGCCGTGAAAGACACCAAACACCAAATCGAAATGATACTCAGAAATATCGACACCAGTACCCAGGCTGGGAGAGGTGAACAAGGCATCAAAGTTTTTGACGGCGTTGGTGATATCTTTAATGAAAGCGACGTTTTCATCACTGCCGGAATTATCGGAGTGGACAGACCAGATGCGCCATTTTTGGGGTGTATGGGATTGGTCAGAGTTAGGATCTTCGTACTTAATAGTAAAAGACTTTTCGAGTTTTTTGATGAAACGCTTGGAGTCACTTGCAACCATGACTTTCAGACCTTGCATCAGGGCTGCCGAGATTTGGGCAACTAGGGCGCTTGAATTACTGCCTTCGTACCAATATATAGTGCGTGAGCCATTTTTCCATTCATTTTTGACGATGTAAGGTACTTCACCTACTGGTCGCATTGCCCGAAAGAAGTCCACGGTTAAATCATCCATGTGTGCGTCGGCAAGGACGACTAGTGGCGCGTTGTATACTATATATTCCAGTACCTCCAAGATTGCTGCACGGTGCTGTTTACACGTATTACTGTGTAGTAGGTGGGTAAGGTATTGGCAAGCTTCATCTATAAATATGCAGCCATAAATCAGCGCTTGCGTATTGAGTTTGTGCAAGCTGTCAATGGTAATACTAAGGGCTTGGGCTTGAGCTAAACCTGTGTAACCCAAGTCTGAATACATCGCAGTTCTCAGGCGATCGCTTAAATTCTTCAGCAGGTTGACGCGATGCCCGTTGTTGAGGAACCGAGCATCGGGGTTTTGCTCACGCCACCAGCGCATAAGTTCAGTTTTGCCTGTACCCATGTCGCTCCAGAGTACGACTAGTCCTTTGTCTGGAAAACGGAAAGACTTTTTGGGATTTTGGGTACTTGGTTTAGGGTCAGGGCAGTCAGAAATTATTAACTCTTGTTTTCTTTCTCCCTCCCCACAGCTTATAGAGCTAACACTTGGGGTGAACAATTGCTCTTGTGAAATATCGTAAAGTGGCTGAACTGATGAACATTTTTCCTCCAGATCAGGAATACAGAGTGCTTGGGTCAAATATTTAATATTGACTGTCACATCCGGTTTGTACTTAGAGAGTCCCCATTTCTTAGCTCGATAGGAGCGCTGGTAGTCGGCAAGTGATTTGGCATCGTCTATGATTGCAGTTAGTAAGACATTGGCATCTTCACCCCTAGCTACCACGAAATCATCAACGCCTTTTTCTGGCCCCGGCAGTAATGCAACTTCACATTCAGAACCTGCCGATTCAATTGCTTTTGCAGTGCGAACAGTGGCTTGAAACACCGACCACCTAGTTTTAGAAGAAGTTTCGTAGTCAAATAATATAATGAACTTGCGTCCCGCCTGAGCCATCGGTACTAAGTCAGGATGCAATCGTTCATCAAAATCCCGTCTTCCGACTCGCCCGTTCCAAATTCCCGGAAGTGCGATCGCTACAAACCCTAAACTAAGCAAGCAGGCCGCTTTTTTTTCGCCCTCGCATAAGATAACCGGAATCTCTGGATGTTGCTTTACCCACTCCCAAAATATTAGTGGATTGAGTTGATCCAGTAAGCGCAATGCTAAAAGTGAATGATAGCGCTTAATTAAATAACGCTTTGCAACCTTGTCCCAGATGGGGTTAGCGACATCAAAGTAGGTAACGCGGTTGGGGGTTTTGGGCGGCGACTCGTATTTGACGGGTTTACCTTTTTGCCAATCAATGCGAGGAAAGTTCGGCTTGATCCTTCCCCACTCCATCGGTTGCCAGTTCTTGAATGGGTCAAGTGACTGAATCCATGTCCCACCTAGTAATAGATGTTGATACATTTTTATGTATCCATCTGTTACCCGACCCGCATTCTTACGTGGGATCTTATCAGATATGAACAGGAAATCATAAACTGATTCCCCCTCAATGTGGAAAAAGTTGCGCTTAATTAACGCCGGATGAATGGCGCTACCAGCTAACAACTCATGGTATTCCGCAGCCGTGAGATTGTTTGGATATTCAGTTGTCGCTGCATTCATCGGTTCTTCCCTCGGAATTCCTTAGAGAGAACTCTTTCAAGCTGCGAAACCCTTGCTCTAGCCTGGATATTCCGAAAATTTCCCTTCGTCACAGCACAAAATTGCCATGCGAAAGCTGCACTCGACCCCATGCGCTCTAACACTGCGCTCTTGGGGCGTTCTCTGTTTTTCACGATATTTTCCCCTGATAACTCGGTTTACAAGCTTCAGAGGGGGTTGCATCAGTTATCAGTCAACAGTTAACAGTTATCAAAGACTCTGACTAATAACTGATAACTGTTATTCGCGCTGCTACTTCTTTTTGCCATAAAATTCGCAATTTTTCTTCATCAAACTTAACCTTACAAAAACTTATGAATTTTGACAGCCAAAATACACCACAAGGAATGGACTTTCCAAGCGGTAGACCCTATAATGGATCTGGCAGCGCGGATTATACTCTCGGACAAACTTGGTGGAATCACAGTCGCCAAACTATAAATGCCACTCGTTTTGTTCCTTCGAGATCAACCCCGCTCTGGATTTCTATGAAATTTGAAACTCGCACAAAGCGCTACTCCTTAGTGGCGCTTTATGCGTTAAGTTGTCGTACTCTTGTATCTTCACCTCCATACCTCCTTTCAATTAGCTTAATTTTTTAATTGAGATATTTTAGCAAGACCGTAAAACCTAATAAGTGCGATTACTAACGACCTTGGCTAATTATTTACCATCTTTGAAGCTCACTTTTAACTGCAACAATGTTTTTAATGATGCAATAATACTACCTCTGCAAAGTAACATTTAAAGCATATAACTTTAAGAGGTTATTGAAAAGCCAATTTTTGATAATAAATATGAAGAATGTAGATAAAGTAGATATTGGAACGTTGTACGTAAGCGAAAATAAAATACAGTATAAGAAGAATACAGACTAGGGTTATTAGAAAAATTCAGTACAAATCCAGCAAAATGCTACACTTTAATTTTCCTTCACGGGTTTATTCGTGTCTTTAAACCCCAGAGTCATCTTATCTGCTAATTGTATAGAATTCTTAAGCTGAATTCTAACTTATACTAAAAACGGTTTAGAACTTAATATTTCAATAATCGTTAAAAGTATTATCAAGCAAAGCTTCCAGCCGATAGAGTAAAAGTTCATCTATTAGCCGTTTGCAGTATACAACGAATGTATTGTTTCTGCTCACTATGCCACAACAACTAAGACTTAGCATGATTACTGATAACAATTTAGACATAAATACTATATTAGAGATATTAGAAGAGCAAGTGCTTAAAAGTGTAGGAAGGCGTTTATCAGAAGCTGAAATAGTTGTAATTAAGGGATCTTGGGATGGCAAGGATTATAAGGAGATGGCAACCGATGGGGGCTACAATTCCTACTATTTACAACAGAAAGTAGCACCGCCGTTATGGAATATGCTTTCAAAAGTTATTGGTAATGGAGTGAAAGTAAAAAAAATATATTTAAAAAATATTTTATTTAAATTAGCAAAAAATGATTATGTAGAAAAGTTAGGATTTTCTGAAGGTGAGAATGAGCGCTTAGTAGGTAAAACTTTAATTTATGGAGAATTACCAAAAACGAAATATTTTCATGGTCGAGAAAAGGAAATAAAATATTTAAAACGAAGGATTGCTTCTTCTAAAGAGAGTAGTATAGCTTTAATTGGAGTTGGAGGAGTTGGAAAAAGTTCATTAGTAGCAAAATTAATAGAAGAAATACTTACCGATAATTCAGATATATATGAATGTGTAGTTTGGAAAAGAATTGAGGCTTGTTCGTCACTTGAAGAATTAGTTGACGGATTAATTAAGGTTTTAAGATTAAAAATAAATGATGAATGTTTACAGAGAAAAATTATTTTTTTATTAGAAACTTTGCAATCACGCCCTCATTTGCTTGTATTAGACGGACTTGAAGGGTTAGTACAAGCAGAAAATTTTGAAAAGAGAGTTGAGTATGGAAAGTTCCTATTTCAACTTGCAGATGAGCAACAGAAAAGCTATACAATCATCACAAGTCAACTGCCTTTAGAGGAAATTATTGAGGTAAATACAACTCTTTTAATTTCATCTATTAAAATACAAGGTTTAGACGAAAATGCAGGAATGGCTATGCTGCATGATAAAGGTTTATATGGAGATTTTTGTAAAAAACTAATTGAAACTTATCGGGGAAATCCTTCCGAATTGGAGGTAGTTGCTGAACGAATTAATCGTTTTTGGGGAGGTGATGTAGAAAAGTTCTTTGAATATAAAACTACCTTAATGGGTCAGCAACTTCAATCAATGTTAAATCAACAATTTAGGCAAGCTGGACTTTTAAATGATATTCAAAAAAATATAATGATTCATTTAGCAGAGAAAACATCAGAAGAGTTGACTTCGATTTCATTTCCTAAACTTCTTGAGAATATTAAAAAAAATATAGATGTATCAACTTCTGAGGTAATAATAGCACTAGAAACTTTAGAGCAGCGCTCGTTGATTGAGGTTAATAAAAAAACAATAAAGCAAGAAATAAGTTACAGTCTACAACCAGTTATTAGAAAATATATTTTAGTTGATCCATTAGGGTTAGTGTATAAAACTTATAGTCGTCCAAAATCAAATAATTACAATCAGGAGTAAAAGTGGTTTACTGCATAAATCACCTTTGTAACCTGCGTCATAACCCTGATGATATTGAAAATTGTTTAGCTTGTGGAACTCCCTTGCTAATAAATGAACGTATTCGTTTGCTGCGACCATTGCGACCTTTAGAAAAAGACATAGAAGGCTATACAGATGTTTTTGAGGTTGAAGATATTGAGCCAAAATGGGGAACAAAACCTCGAACAAGAGTGATGAAAGTATTAAGGTGGAATGAACCTAAATACGTTGAGCTAGTGCGACGAGAAGTACAAGCATTAATCAGCTTGTCTCATCCGGGAATTCCTCAAGCTGCTAGTAGTGATTACTTTACTTTTACACTACCAAAGGAACCACGCCTAGAATTGCATTGCTTAGTAATGGAGAAGATGGAAGGAGAGAATTTACAACAGTGGTTAGAAACGAATGGCAAAATTTCTCAAAATGTAGCACTAGAGTGGATGCTGCAATTGCTGGATATTCTTGATCATGTACACAAGATAGGATATTTCCATAGAGATATCAAACCAACAAATATTATTTATCAACCAACTGGTAATCTGGCACTTGTTGATTTTGGTACTGTAAGGAAAATTACTAGAACTTACTTAGCAAAAGTGGGGTCTAGCGGGAGAGATAGTATAACAGGAGGAGGAGGAACTGGATATGAGATAACAGCAGTTTGTTCAATTGGGTTCTCAGCACCTGAACAAATGGATGGTCGAGCGTTACCGCAATCTGACTTCTATGCGTTGGGACGAACTATCGTCAATTTGGTTACTGGCGTAGCAATGTTGCAGTTACCAACAGAAGATAGAACAGGAAAGCTAATCTGGAGAGATAAAGCACCGCAGATTGATAAGCCTGTAGCAGATTTAATCGATGAAATGATACATCCTTTTCCAGGGTTTCGACCACAAACTACAGAAATAATAACTAAACGAATACAAAAGCTTCCTTGGGAAAGTAAAGTTCATCATTTTCTCAAGTCTAAAGTTTTTAAGATTGGAAGATTTGTAGCAGGTGCATTAATAATTTTTGGGATAGGCAAGTTATCTGCACCTAGTGTAGCTAATTATTTAGTTGCTCAAGGAGAGAAATCAGAAACAAGGAATGATTATCAAAGTGCAGAAAGTTCTTTTGGTTGGGCAATACAAATTAATCCTTCAAATAAACAGGATATATCTAAGTATTATTTGAATAAAGCTTCTCGGCTCATGCTAATAGGTAATCTTAACGCAGCTAAAAAAAATTATGAGTTTTCTATAAAATATAATGATCAAAATATAGATGCCTACAATCTCTTAGGAATAAGCTGTCAGCAATTATCAGATAATAAATGTGTAGAAGATGTTTATCAAAAGTTGCTTAAATTAACTCCAAATGATTGGAAAGTGCATTATAATTTAGGGCGTTTTTATGATGGGCAAGGAAATTATAAATTAGCAGAAAAAGAATATAGTATAGCTATTAAAAGTAGTACTTCAGCGATAATAGCTATTAACAACTTGTCCAGACTTAAGATTAAAATGGGTAAGTACAATCTAGCAATTTCTTTAGCTTGGTCAGGATTAAAAAAAAATAGCGACCCATTAATACAAGCCGCATTGTATAAAAATTTGGGTTGGGCAAGCTTAGAACAAAATAAAATAAGTGATGCTGAAAAATATTTACAAAAAGCACTGAGTTTAGATAATCAAAGAATAGATGCTTATTGCCTATTGGCTAAAGCGCAAGAAACATTAGGTAAAATCGATGATGCCAGAATTTCTATAGAATTCTGTTTACTTGCTAATTCTACAGATTCAGACGTTACTATTTGGAGACAGGAATTACTAGATCGGATACTGAAAAAATGATAAGCTAATAAAAGAGAGCAATAGTAAAAATAGAGAAATTTTTGTGAAATTAAGTACAAAATATTGGGCATCTTTCTGCTTAAGTTTTTTGATACTAAAAGATATACCATTGGTCGCAAGTGTACCATTAATAAGAGTTAAAAGAAGCCAAGTTCGCTGTGATGCAATTGGTAGGATAATGGACAGAGGCGAGAAACGCTTTGGTACCAAAAGCTTGATTTGTGAAAAAGAAAGCATAGAAGTTTTAAATGGTGGTACTATTGACTTTCTCTGTTATAGTTCTGGGAAGATTTTAAAATTATCTAGTGGTATTGTTTCAGATAAATGCCCCAAAATTGAAACCATTAATGCTAATTGCAACCCTAACAATGTCGTAGGATGCTTTCGTCCTAAAGGAGGTACAGAAGAGAGCGATGAGCCGACCATTATTTCTCCTTACAGCACTTCAACATTGAATCCTCGACCGGAAATAACTTGGACTCCCGTTAAGGGTGCTACTTCTTACAAAGTCAAAGTAGAAAGTTACGAGTTTGGATGGGAAAAAATTGTAAATCAAACTCGGCTTGCCTACCCAAGTGATGAAAAGGAATTTCAACCGGGGAGCATATATACAATATATGTCTTTGCTTACAAAGATGGTAATGCTTTTAGCTATGACTCAACGCCTGTTAACCTATTGTCTGTAGCTTCACAAGAAGAAATTGCACAAAATATTAAACGCATTAAAGAATTAGGACTACCAGCAGATGAAACTGTTCTTGATATAGATGCAATCTATGCGTCAGAAAATCTTTTAAATGAAACAATTGAGATGTTGAAGTCACAGACGGAGACCGCAACTCCTAGCCAAAATCCAACTCTTTACAGAGTACTGGGCGATCGCTATCTGAGGGCTTGGTTGCCAAAGGAAGCTAAACGCCAATACACCAAGGCTTTTGAGGTAGCGAAAAGTAGTAATAATTCAAAAGAGTTACAAAAAGCGCAAGAAGGTTTGAAGATGGTGAAATTCTACAACCAACTTCCCACCAGGAGGAACGGGGCCCAATAGTAAGATTTTTGATATTGGGGATTAGACAGTAAACTCAATTGTGCCTGACGTAGTGCCTCTGCTTTAGGTAAGCCATTATTCAACCCTCTATAAAATTCTTGCATAAGCAAAGCGGTAGAATTGGCATCTACGCGCCACAAAGTAGCGACAGTACTACGCGCACCTGCCTGGGCAGCTATCCCTGCAATGCCCATCGCTGACTGCTTGTTGCCTTTTGCAGTTTCGCAGGCGCTGAGAACTAGTAACTCAATTGCATCTTGACTATTTTCAGTTTTACCTCTGATTAAGCTGTCAAAGTCTCTAATATTAATTAGTTTGTCATAGGCTACCAGTACTGTTTTGAGTGGGTCAGAACTGAATTGTCCGTGGGTAGTAATATGTACAATAGGAAAATTATTTTGAGTCAGTTCTTCTTTGAACCTTTTAAGGGTAAACTTATCGTCTAACAAGGCGACTGAAGATTTAGTTTGTTTTTCAACATTTTCTACCTCTTGTTTAGATGGGGGCAAATTTTCCATGTTTTTAGGTGCATTTTTATCTATATAACTGGGGCTAATTTTTGATAGTCCAGCTATCAAAGCTATCATTTGATTTTCATGCAAAACTCTAGGTTGCCTTACCCTAGAGTCTAGAGTTTCTGCAATACTATAATGCTCTATTAGATAATGTCTTCCATCATATAATAATCCCATTGGTATGCTTTGAAAAGATTTATCTAAAGTGAATACTAGCGTACCTGATGAGGGGATATATCTTTTAATTGGTGTAATTAAATATTCATAAATTTTTTGAGAATAATCAGTAATAGCGTTTTCATTGATGTTAATAAGCTTTTCGCCTTGTAATGCTTCTAAAAGCTGATTCACCTGGAATCGAACTAACTTAGAGTCAACAGAATGATGGTGAAGTGAGCCATCGGGAGACTGAACAATTATCTCTATAGTATCTTCTAAGTCAATAATATTAATTACAGATGGAACGTTCTTGAGATTTTGAAGCTGGTTCAAAGCAACAAGGTCAAGCTTGCCACATCGGAGAAAGTTTTCTAAACGTGCTATTTGCAGTCCTTCATTTATCTGTATTACTTTTTTTAAATCAGGACTAGGAGATGCTAACAGTAATCGCATATAATTGCGATAGGTTGGCTCCATTTCCTCCTGAAACGATAACTGTAAATCTCCGTTACTTGACAAAAGACTATCACGAACTTGAGTCATGTTAGCGAGCGCAGCATTATAGTTCTGAATCGCTAACTCAGTTTTTCCCTGCTTTTGGTAAATTAATCCTAACTGCTGCTGCCATTGGTAGGCGATATCCGAAGCCCGAATTGATTGAGCGAATCCTAAAGCCTTCGTAAAATATGCCTGTTTTTGTTCTGTTTGAGTTGATAATTTACCTAAAGTACCAAAACTATAGGATAACCATCGGATACTATTAATAGTTTCAGCCATTTTCAAGGCTAATTTAGCATATCGAATCGCTACTGATTTCAATTGTTCATCTGGGATCTGGCTGAGGTTATTAGCAAAATTCAACCGAGCATGAATAGATGGCTCAGGTGATAACTCCAAAAAGGCAGAAGAATTGCCATCTATTTGATTTACCAATACTCTAATTTGTTGATTAACTTTCTGATGGAGGTTCGCTTGATTTGGTTGATGACTGAGCCATTTTTCCCAACTGATCAGTAAAGTTAAGTGATTCAACTGAGCTTGCAGTTTAGCTGATTTTGAGATATTTGGGATGTTTTCTAGTGTTTGGTAATACCAGAGTGATTTTTGCGCTTTTTGTGGAATAATGTTAGCAATCTGCTCTCGAAAAAGTGGTTCCTCTATCCAAGAATATTTATCTTGTAATTGCTGATAAATTGTCTGTTCAATATTACCTAGAGACAGATAAATCCCACTAATCTTTGATGAAGATACAAGTTTTGCTAGCGTTAATGTTTCTTGTAGAACTGTTTCAGATTCATTTAACTTTCCCAAAATCCGCAAGACTTCTCCGAGATTCTGTAATCCAAGTAAGTTAACCGATGTTGCTTCCTGCTTACCAATTAATGTCGTGAGTTGCTCTTTTTCAGTAAGAGCAGGTTGCTGCAAAGTCGTGTCGCAAATACCTATATTTGTATTAAAGTTTAAAGCTTCTAAAAGTGTATTGCAAGCTTGTTTGTGTAATCCTAATGCTTGGAAAGCAAGGTTTTGATTAATCAGGCTTTCCGTAATTCCCTTTTTATCGTTTAGTTGGCGATAAATTTTCGTAGATTCCTGCCAAGTTTTTAAAGCTTCATCCGCACGGTCTAGAGCTAATTGTTCGTGACCTGAAGAAGTCAGGGATACCGCTTGATTTTTGAGAAATTCTTTTTCTTTTTTTACAGTCTGGGCAGGGGAAGATGATTGAATTAAAATTAGAGACAGCCCTAGAATGCCTGAGAAAAGATATTTAAAGCAAGATTGAAGTGAGATCATTTTTATATCTTTTTATCACTGAAATACTGAAAAACAAGAACTTGCAGATAGTGAAGCATCATCCAAAGCTAAATTTGCTTGGTCTGTCGTCAAAACAAAATTCCCTTGAGAATCCCGAATCAAAGCGTTGGCTTCTATGATTTGTGTAGGTTGATCACTTCTTAATGATTTTGGATTATACAGATTATTAATACCTGAAATAGGAAAAGAGTTACTTTGTTCAATATTGTTATGTATTAGGTCGTTAGGCTTAGATTGTAGATTGCGACTACTAACAGCAAAGCTACTGGTTCCTGTGCCTACTTGTTTTTGGCAAGCTGGGGTAATTTGAGGAGTTGTTGGAATCCTTTCTGGTGCAGCTTTATTGATGCCAGAATTATTATCCAAAGCGTTGATCTGGATATTACCATTCAATCCGAATTCTGAACTAGCTGTAATTTTGCTATCAGGAGAAGAAAAGAATCCGAGAGCATTGATGTTGATATTACCGCCTCTTCCTTTAAAGGCATTGGCTGTAATCTTACTGTTTTCTATGACAATCAAAAGATTGGTATCAATAATGATATTACCGCCATTTGCGGAGCCTGTTACACTAGAGCCAGAGTTTGCAGCAAGGGCAGAGATTAAGTCTGGGTCACTTGATGTAGCATTGATAGTACTATTACGACGTACTAATAAACTATTTGCTTGCAAGAAAATATTCCCTCCTTGTCCTGACGCAGTTGCTGCTCCAATATTTGAGTTATCTAAGTTAATATTGTTAGCATTAATTTTTAAATTTCCGGCATTACCAGATCCAAAATTACTTACATTAACTAGAGTGCCATCTCTGAGAGTTAATCGGTTAGTATTGATTGTCACATCACCAGCATTTCCATTAGTAGCTGGTGGCAATCCTAGTAATTGTTGTAGTGCAGTAGAAATAAAAGCTGCGGTTGATGATATACCAAAAGGTTGGTCATAAACTAATCCATCAGAGGTTTCTCGCGTTATATCTATAGAATTGTAAGCATTAACTACAACATTCCCGGCATTCCCCTTTCCTAAAGTGTAAGAATTAATATTACTGCCATTTTGTAAAAGAACCTTTGGTGCATTAACTGTTAAAATACCAGCATTTCCAGTACTAAAAGCTCCAACACCTAATTGGCTTGATGCCAGAGAAACAAAAGGATTAAATCCACTTAATTGAACTCCCTCATTGGCATTAATAGTTAAATTTCCTCCCTTACCCGCTCCAAATGTTCCAGATATTACTGTTCCTCCATTTAAAAGTGCTAATTTTCCTGTGTTAATTCTGATATTTCCGCTATTACCAGAAGAGAAAGTATAAGTACCAATTCCACTAACCTTAGTAGGATCAATAGAAGAGAAACCGGTTATTTGCGTCGATTCTGAGGTATTCAAAATTATATTGCTACCGTTTCCTTCTGTGAAAGTTTTAGCATATATAGCTGCTCCATTTTGAATAATTAAGTTCTTTGCCGACACTTCAATATCACCTGTATTTGCTGCTAAATTTTCACTTAACAACCCACTGGCAATCTTTCCATCAGAGGAAGTGCCACTTAATTTTATGGAGTCAAGGGCATTTGCATTTATACTTGCCCTTGCTTGAGTTCCTTGGTTTTGAATTAATGCTATCGAACCATCGGCTAGTGAAATTTGCTTGCCGGTTAGATGAATTGAACTGCTACCGATACCACTAGCGTCTACTAAAGCTTGTTGAGATAATCTAATATCCTGAAAATTTTGTACATCCTTGTAATTCAAAATCCACCCATTAGAAGCGGGATTGAGCTTAACCCCACTGGAACTGACACTGCCTATTTCAATCCGTCCTCCAGGAGCCGTCAAAATACCTCCCACTAGGTCAACATTACCTCCTATCAAAGCGAGGGTTTTTCCTTCAGACACCTGTAGACTATTAGAGTTAGTAGCAGACCCTAAAATGGGCGAAAATAAGGGGGTAGAAACAGTTAAACTATGGCCTGTACCTTGCACAATAATTGCCCCTGGATTGCTTCCCACTTGCAAACCAACTGGAACACTAATAGTTAGTAAGGGTGTAGTTTTGAGATTTGTGGCACTGAAGTAAAATTTATCAGCAAAGTTAATGCTATTTGCCGTACTAGCAATAAATGAACCACCAAGATTTAGTGAAGCATTAGGGCCAAAAATAATCCCGTTGGGATTTATCAAGAACAGGTTAGCAGTACCGTTAGCTCGAAGTATGCCGTCAATATTTGATATGGATGAACCTGTTACCCGACTAAAGATATTCTGAATATCAGTTGAATTGTTGAAGTAAGCAGTGTCTCTAGTTGTAAGAGAAAACTTTTCAAAGCTGTGGAACAGATTATTACCTGCTTTCGTACCTCCATCAATAGTGGTGATATTACCCTGATTCGTGACTTGAGAATTATTAGGTAACGAAACATCAGGGACGATTTGTGCAACAGCTTGGGACGAAGATAACAGGTAGTGGAAGGTACTAATATAAAAAACATAAAATCTACTTTTTGACATTCTCATCTGAATTAAGCTCAGAAGTGTACTTTCACTTTTTATGTAGATTACTCGCTAGCAATATTACTTATTTGCGAGAGGAGAAAAAACCTAGATTGGTAAAACTCGCTAGAGTAGATTTTTCATGATTGAAATAGGCGTAAATAGGTAAACCAAAATTTTCAATAATAACGAATTTACTACGTTTAAGTTTTTGCTCTAGCTAGTTTTGCCACGCTAGGAAAAAACAGGCTTTCCTGTATTTATTACCTGTTCCACAATATCGGCAGCACGACTGACTCCTCCAGCGCGACGAATAGCTGTTTGTAATCTACAAGCATTTTTTTTGTAGGAATCCTCTGTCATTAACTGCTGGATGCTCGTTTGTAGACGGGGAACAGTTAATTGAGATAAAGGCACAACTTCTCCAGCCCCTGCCCAAGCTAAACGTGCTGCTACTGCTGGCTGGTCATTAGCAATTGGGATAGCTAGCATAGGTATACTGTTGCTTAAAGATTCTAAAACCGTGTTCAAGCCTGCATGGGTAACGGTAAGGGTTGTCTTTTTCAGTAGTTCCAGTTGAGGTGCATAGTTAACAACTAACGGAGAGCCAGGTAATCCTTGTATTAATTCTGAACCACTAGACCCACCAAGAGAAATTACTAGTTGGACATCTAAGCCAATGCAAGCTAAGGCAATAGTGTGAAAAATTTCTAGTAATTGATTTTGTATAGTTCCAAGCGAAGCATAAATTAACCGTTGTCCAGTCAACTTTTCATACGGAAAAGGTGTGGGTTCTCGTCCAGTTGGATCTTGGTAAGGGCCAGTGAAATGAAAGCACTTGGGCAAAGACTGCCTTGGGAAGTCAAGCTCTTGTGGCAATTGACTCAGTTGTGCAAGTTGAGAAAAGCTATCTTTGTGAGGTGCTTGAGAGTAGAGTGGCAAGCTCCACTTTTGCCGATATATGTCTAAAACTTGAGTAAGTGGTTTTGTGAGCTGTCTCGTCAGCAAATAAGCTGCTCTATTACGTAGACGTGCCCACAATGCTGTGTTATAGCTCCAAGATGTGAAAAAAGGTGGAATGCTGGCTTCTTGGTTAACTGGCAAAGCATTGCAAACAGTAATAAAAGGAATTTGCAGAAATTCTGCAATAGTCTCACCTTCCACTGTAAGTTGATCTACTAACAACGCTTCTACACTAGCTGCTTTAATAGCTTGCGGTGCTTCGCTAAGTAGAAGATTTATTCCTTCTTTCATCAAGATCATAGTATATTGCAAAGCGGTAAAACCGCTTAATTGCCCCAACTTTGCTAGAGACTGTGCGGTTGCTCCATAAGGATGCTGAGACTCTCCTATCATGCAAAAATTTAGTCCCGCTGCTAGTGCCTTAGATTTAGCATCAGCAATTCCAAATAGAGTGACACAGTGTCCACGTCTTTGTAATTCTTGCCCCAATGCTGTCATTGGGTTAAGATGTCCAGTGCTGGGTGGACAGAGGATACCAAAATGAGTCATAGTTATAAACTTTTTTCTACATGACTATCAACCGCGATCGCCCCAAGTATTATTGCATCTCTTGATTACAACCATCTCTGCAACACATTGCACGCACTTTAAGTATTAAAGATAGATAAAAGGTGTTTAAGTTAGCACTATCTAGTATCTGTAGGTTACGATTGCGGATACTGCCTTTGCTTGTAAGCTAATGTACTACAAATATGTAAGGAATATTGGTGCTTTAGTTTGGCAATGTTTGCAATGCCAGCAACGTATTTTTTGTAACTCATAGAAATTAGGGAAACTCAGCTAAATCGGGAACACAGGAAACACAACAGACAATTGTTCTTCATTGAAAGCAGTTGCTCGTACTATTATTGACAGCGTTGCTAACTACTGACAAAAGTAGTTTGTTGCGACAAAACCTTCTTTTGTCAGAATTGCTAATTTCGGATTACCTTAGCAAGGGAAAATCATGATTTTTATCGTGAACTTAAGCTGCCAACATTTATTAACTTGATATTAGATGTTTAATACCTTATAAAATTTTGATAAACAGGAAAGCTTATGACTGTCAGTTGCTCAAACGATCAATCTTTAAACATATTTGCTCAACTTTCTCAACCACCAAATACTTTGCCTTCAGCTTAATACCAATTTTTTATGAAGCTGCATAGAATTCGATCCCCCCTAGCCCCCCTTAATAAACCTACCGTGTATACACAAGTCCATCCAGAGCGAGTTTCCAGCCGATAAAGATGGATTCAAATTGTCTTAAACCATGAACAAGGGTAGGCATTCCAGGAGGCCTACCAGAGGTATAACCAGACCATCCACCAAGTCGAGCAATGATCCAAGTAGCCCAGGGCAAACAACCCCGTGGATAAGGATTTTGTAATTTTTTGGTATCGCCTTCAACAGAAGATTGAAGTCCTAATAAGCATTGCTGCTGCTTTTGACAAAAGGTAAGCTCGGCAGAAAGTTGAGTATTATCGCGTCCCTCAACCATTTGTAAGGTTCGCACGGCTACGGACAAAGCAAGGATTGTTAGGCGTTGGATTGCAATACTAGACTCTAACTGAGTCGCTTCGATATTCAATCCAGCTTTTTTGAGAGTGGCAAAAAGTTGTTCAATCTTCCATCGCCATCCGTACCACTTAATGACTTGCAGTGCCTGTTCCAAGCAGACAACAACGTGAGTTGTCAGCAACCGCCAATGAATCGGTTCTTGTCCTGCGGGTGGTTGGACTTCCAGAGCTTCAACAGCAAAAAGGGTAACACTAGGAGGATAGCCAAAAACGCCTAATTTATCGGGGCGTTGAATCTCAACTTGTCCACAACGAACAATAAGCATTGCTTCTCTTGGCATTCGCTTTCGACGTGAGTCTGCGGGAACGTTAATTATATAAGTACCTTCACAAGGCTGCTGACTTAAGTAGTCGAATAGTGATTCAGACCGCCCTAACAATCGACGATCTTGGCAAGCTCTTATCAGTAAATGATTATTTTTATTGGGTACAGTTGCAAATTCCTCAAATAAATCCGATTCGCGGTCGCCAATATGAGTTACCATTTTTGCTCCACCCACTTCAAAGCATCGCTTACTACTGGATGCCGATGCTAACCATTTGTAAGATTCTTTCTGCTCAATTGGTAAATTTTGATAGTCTCGCTGATGTTTATCTGCATGGTTTATAGCTCGGCTCCACAGTTTTACTGTGCTTAACCCCAGTGGAAATCCACTCTCACCATCTAATACCAATGTTGGATGGATATAAAACCCGACATCTGTGTTATTGCCTACTACTCCTAATCCTGACGGTGACAGCCTACCTGCATGAGACTGCAAGTTAATCTCGCTAGTATCGCTAATCGCCAATACGTGTCGTTTTGCCAGATGAAACTCGCAATCATCCGAAAGGCTACGTACTAGTTCTGATAATGTTACGTTTTCATTCTCCAAAAACCGATAATAACCCATCTGTTCTGCCCAATTTCGACTGATTTGCCGGATATTTATCGATTGGTGCTTACGAATCGCCTCGTATAATGCTGCCCCCTTTTTATCAGCCTTGGGTCTCCAAATACCCTTCCTGGTGTCGTCGAAGCGTGAATTAAGATTGGATTATCCATAGTTTTTGCTTCTCAAAAATCCTCTGCACCTACTTAACATCCGACTTGTGTATACACGGTAGCTTAATAAACAGGGTGGATTTAGGGGTATCAAGATATGTGCAACTTCACATTAAATTGGTATAAAAAGCAAATATACTCCTTATTCGCTTTGGATGTAACGAAAGTTCATATCCCCCTTGTAGCCAGAAGCTTTCGCAAGATCCTTAAGGTTTTGCACGCCGCTATACTGATGTCCATTGATAACCCAAGTTGGTACACCGGGGACTTTTGCCGCATTGCACAAATCTGGGTGGGGATTGATACCTCTCTTATCGCACTCCACCTTGATGCTGTTGTTGATGATCTGGTAGGCTTCTTTACCAAAGAGTAATTTTTGTTCATGACAGTGAGGACACCACCAAGCGACGTATTCTTTTGCACCGATGTTCACCAAATGTTTCGCCAAGGCTAGTTCTGCCTTCCCAGAAGTGGTAGTGATTTCCCAACCGACTCCGGTCTGAGGTCGTTCTTTGGGCAGGAAGAAAATAATCGATGGGGACTTTTGGTTGTCTGTTTGTTGAGCAATATCTGTCAGTAGTGCAGAGCCAGAACTCGTACCAACACAGATAATGGAGAGCGTTAACAGTGCAAGTAAAAAAGGGTGTTTGATAGCCATATTAAATATATACTTTGATTGAATAGTTGTCGAAGCTAACAATTGTAGGGTTAAGATTGTAGTATTTTGGATAACTGATAACACGAAGTCAAGATATTATTCTTCATCATCTTCATCTTCATAATCGAAATCATCATCACCATGTTCTTCATACCACTTTCTTTCCTCCTCCAAAGCGATTTCTCTTGAGATCCTTTTTCTTTCTAGGGCTTCCCTTTCTAGCTTTTCTATTTCTTGTTTTTCTCTTTCTATTCTTTCTATTTCTATCCGTTCTCTCTCTCTGGTTTCTCTTGCTACCTTGTCTCTCTCAAGCTGAATTAATCGCTGTTCTACTCGCTCACAATAGAAATCCAAAGCCTTACCTGTGGCTGTTCCGGTAATTACGCCACCAGCTAAAAAGACGAGGGCAGTTTTCCAGCCGTTAATGGGATTGCCACTCCACTCCAGAGTACCTTCATTGATCCACACCAGTAGAAAATAGACAATAATTCCAACAACCGTGTTAATTCCAGCAAAAACTCTCGGTGTCATTTCGGATTGGCGAAGTATCAACCACTGTGAAAAGGTGAGCATCAGACTAAAGATGAAGGCAGCAATCGCACAAAGAATAACATTATCTGGAAAAGTGAACGGATCTACCGCAAATTTAATGATTAGCGTGATAATAACCAGAGCCGAGAGCAAAAAGCTCAGAAGTAAGCTAGCACTAATCGCAAGAAACCAGTAGCGACCGAGATAACCCAGGCGAAATTCTAACAACGACTCTTGTACTCCAAACAAAGTCATCCAAAATGCAATACCCGCCGTTAAATAATCAAGCATTAGCCGTTGTTTTACCCATGTGCTGAAGAGGGTATTTTCTAGAATAAGCTGAAATTGAATTCACTTGTCACAAGTCAGAAGTCAGAATTGAATTCAGGCTCCTGACTTCTAAAATCTTTCTTGTTAACTGTGGTATTGGACTGATTTTCGTCAAAGTATTCTTTCATCAGTGCAAAATATAAAAAGCAACGAAAAACCCATCCTTCATACAGGTTGGGGGCATAAATAAAAACTCTATATTTCCATGATGACACAATTCAATATTTGTTCAACTGCTGTCAGCCTGGAGGTGGAATAATGAACAAACCACCATCCAGACGCAAGAAAGTTATTCCTGTGGCATCTGGTGAACCAAAGCCAGCAACCGACTCTGCAAAGGAAAATAATTCTGGGCAGGATAACCCAGCCTCAGCAACAATTACGGTGACGGCTGTTGAAGTAAGAGAGTTGACCGACCAAGAACAAAGCTTACGCTTGCAATTGGAACGTCAGGTAGAAAGGGCATTTTTGTCAGCAGGCCAGGCGCTGATGGAGTTGAGGGACAGACGGCTGTACCGTTCCACGCACCGGACTTTTGAAGAATACTGCCGCGATCGCTTCAATTATAGTCGTGACGCGGCGTACTTGAAGATTTCGGCTACTGTGGTTTATGAGAATCTTCAAAAGTTTTTGCCGACCAATGGTCGGCAAATTCCAATGCCGACCAACGAACGACAATTGCGCTTTTTGGCGAAAGCAGAGTTGGAACCAGCTGTGCAAGCGGATGTCTGGCAGCAGGCAGTAGAACAAGCTGGCAATAAGATTCCCTCTGGTCGTATCGTGAAAGATGTTGTAGATAGGATACGCGAAAGGACGAAAGTACCCAATCCTCACCACGTTGGGGAAATATGCATTCTTCTGCCCAGAGATAATCCAGACTTGAGGGGTAAAGCGGGTTATTGGGGCGTGGTAAGTCACGTTGGGGAATACAGCTGTACACTCCAGACTTGGGACGGCGACTATACCGTGAAGATTGAACACCTGAAGTTACTGGAATTGCTTGATGAAGATTGCTTTTTTATGCAGCAGTTATGTGTGAGGTTACGGCAGTTGCATCAAGTGGCCAGCCGTGACTCTTCTGTAGATTGGCTGTTGCAGGGGTTGGGGAAACAAGCTAAACCGTATCTGTCATCCTTACAGGCAAAGCTGCTGGCGGCTGTTGAGAGAGAGTACAACCTTGTTTGGAAGCAGCAGAAGTGACGATACAGCTAGTAAACAATAGGTTAATCCGACAAATACACAATGCAACAGTGCAATAAATAACTCGTTGTATGAAAGCGGTAAGCGATCGCGGAAGGTCTGGTAGAGTTGCCATGCTGGAATGGCTTATTGGTTCAAGAAGAAATTTGAGTAGGTTATGGTGAGTGTCCTTTTATAGCCGCCTTAATTGGACACTTGCTTTTCTAGATGTATAGCAACAAATACTAATTCTCTGCGAAATACTCCTGGCGGATCAGCTTTACCTTATCGGTGAACGGTAACTCTCAAGAAATACATTGCGTTGAGTCAGAAATTGGGGTGAGGGTAACGGCACTATTCATTGGCGCACCATTACTAGGGGTGCAAAGGACTATCCCCAGGCTTATTATCATTGGCAAGAAAAAGGGAGAAAGAAGACCAAGTACATTACCAAGCAAATACTTGGGGATATTCAAGAAGCAGAGTTCAAGAAACGCCCAATTAGAGAAAATTTGACATTACTGGGTGTTGCGCCTAGCCCTAGTAACGATGTCGAACAGTTGGAAATACCCCCCAGTAAAAATAACCCTAGTGCAATCCGCTTGGGTTAAGAAAAATTGTAGTATCACGTTATGCTGATGATGTTCCGCCACGGTCTAAGGGTGGTAAAAGCTGTTAACTTATACGTTCTTCAAAGCTTTACGTTTTATCTCGTAGTCAATCACTAAATGAGCAAACCAAACAACCCTCTGTCATATTACAGGAAAAGAGCTTTTTATTTGACCTAATCAGGAGGTTATCTTTTAATCTTTATTCGACCTACCCACAAGTCTCGCCTCCTCTAAGACTACGATTTTTTCAGTCATATTTGGTGCTGAAAATCCTAATTACAGTACAGAAAGATTATGAATAACATCTGTGCGATTACGGTCGAATAAGTTTTGACGACAACCAACGTAACAAGCCTGTTCTCATTGAACTTATAGTTTTCGACACAAATGGGCATAGGAACCAATAATGAATCAATTTTTTTAATTATCTTTAGAGCAGGAGCTTATGAATAGCTACAAGGGAAAATTTACTTTAGAGAACCTCCTTTTTAACGCTAATTTACAGGAATTTACGCACCAGATTAGCGACATCTATGGATTAAGCAACCAAGGTACAATTTCCCACAAAGAGGCTTACACCCAAATTCAAGTTTTATTTGAAGCACTCAAGCGTTCCAAACAGGAACTTAGAATTGGCGAAAACCCTTGACAGTGCAATGCCAAAGACTAATAAGTAGGGGTGAAATTAGCGAGGCTGTCGTAAGCCGCCATTTAACTTTCAAAATCTTTGCTGTGTAAAGCTGACAATAAAAATGCACGACCATATTAGCCCTGGGGGAAAATGGATGATTTCAAATCCCCATTAGCGGAACTGGTAAGTAGTCCAGTGGAAGCGCTATTGTCCAGTAGACTAGTGGATAAACTCAAAGCGCCCACTTTCTAGAGGGCGCTTTGATTGCCTCGACCGTGCAAGGACTCTCTCGGTCGAGGTTCAATACTTTTCGGTTAAGGGAGAAAGGGGAAGGGGTAAAGGTAAATTCAAACCCTTACCCCTTCCCCTTTAACCTTTCCCCAGATCAAAAGAGAGATTGTTGGGTTTATCCGAAAAGTATTGGGTCCAGGTTTATTAAATTTCTTATTACCATTTTCCCATTCTTTTCTTGGCGAGACGCTACGCGAACAATTTTGCGTTAGCGTACCACCCCCGTTTTCTAAACGGACATTTCCTCATAGCAGTAACTACAGCGCCAGTAAAGTTCTCCCAAACGCACATGACGGAGTAAAATGTCTGAACAGTTAGGGCAAAAATGCTTACTCATCATCGATTGACTGATTGTTGTAGGTATACTCAATTTGCGAGGATTCGTTAATAAAGCTTTATTAAACATATATTTCACTAAACTTTGTCAATTTGCTGATAAAGGTTAGTATGACACTCTAAGATTAGAGATCATGTTTAATCAAGCGTTTGATTAGTGTATAAGTTGTACGATTTTTACTAAGATATTTTATTTTTAACCTTTATTTAATAACTTTTGAGCGTTTATCTCTCGTATGGTGTAATTCCATTTTAAAAAATATTTACAACATATAAATTGGCTGTAGTAGAAGTATACATCTGTATGCCTCTACCCATATATCATTATTCTTGAATAAATTCTGTCTCTTGTTCTTTGTGGGATAAATTATTCTTTGGAGGTCTCTTAACCAGACGAACTTTCATCCACTGGAAGGAAACAAGGTTGAGTAACAGACCGATGATGAACAAAATCAGCATAAGCACAACCTGATACCAAGCGATCGGTTGCACCACTGAATCTGCAACAAGATGGCAAAAATTTAGTACGGTATATAATACGGTTAAACCAAAGTGAATGCTTCGGTAGCGACTCGAATCAGTAAACACAGTAGCAACGATTGCAGCCATCGGGAAGACAAAAAAGCCCAACATTAACCACATAATCGGGGCAACTTCTGCTATGCTTTGTGCGTGGGAGTCAGCCACACTAAGACCGTGAAAAAGAGGCATTAATCCCAACTGACTGTGAAAGAGAAGTCCCAACAAGAAAACAATCCAAAGGGTAATAATTTTTTCTTGATGTTTTATTACCATACTGTTTTACACTCCCATTATTTTTTCAGTAATTCGACTTTGGGTAGGTAACAGAATCAAAATAGAGTAGCAAGGATATTGTAGCGAGAGAGCGCTTTTAAGCTTTCCATTTTAATTATTGTGTTGGAGAGCATAATAGCTACTACCTTCAGATATCCATAGTACTCTCTGAATCCTAATTTTAAGCAACTAAATTTGAGATTTTTGTAACGATTTGAAGGCTTTCAGTACAACTTATACAACCTAGACGCAATTCAACCTTGATTTCCAACAGCAGAATGTCACAGTAAATCTGGTTAGTAGATTCGCGATCAAAAAATTATGAAATTTGTAAAAGTATTTCTTGCTGTCGTTACATTAATTACTGCTTCAGTTAGCCCCGCCTTTGCTGATGCCAAAGTTGAAATTTTAGGTGCAAGTTATGGTGGTAGCGGTTGTCCCAATGAATCCGCCAGTGTGAGCGTTAGTCCCGATGGTCAAGAGCTAACCATTTTATTTGACAAGTTTGCAGCCATCGGAAATGTCGTCGCAGAAAGGCGTAAAAGCTGTAATTTGAGTATTCCGATCAAATTACCCCAAGGTTTTCAAATTTCCCTTTATGATGCTGATTATCGGGGTTATATTGCTCCCGGAACCACTGGGACACTAAGAGCAGAGTACTTTTTTGCTGGTACCCGCGGCCCAGTTTTTTCTCGGACTTTTGGTGGCGAAACTGACTATAATGTTCGAGATAGCTTGGCGACAGTAGCTGATGTTTGGTCGGGCTGTGGTGACAGTGTAAATATGCGGGTGAATACTGCGATGACTGCCAAAGGTCAAGGGATGGCTACTGTTGACTCCTTCGATCTTGCACACCGAGGTTTGGTTTATCACATAAAATATCGCAGCTGTCGTAAAAACTAGTACACTTCAGGATAATTCCGGCACAGAAAATTTATTCTGAAACCTTTTATCTAGTGGGATTTTTACTCATAGTAAACGGCAGAGTATAGTACATACTTTGCGCTAGCGTAAAAGCAAATATTGACCCTAGCGCAAAATATATTCTCTACTGTATTGTTGCCCAAAAGCATGAGGTTATTGAATCAGACTAGGGAGCAAAACTGACCCAACAAGAGACAGAGTTAGGATTTGGCGACTTAGCCAATCAGCGTTTTCGCGCAGTATATGCAGAATACTACCGTGAACCACTGTTTCTATCTGTATCCGCTCCTGTAGAGGGAAAGAGTAGCGGCTTTTGGGGGTGCTGGATAATTCCTGTACCCCTTCGACTACATAGCGGTTAGGGACATGACTTAGAATATGGGCAATTAACTTTTGGCGTAACTCATGAATCGAAAAAGCTAATTGATAAGGATGTTCAGGGTACTCATATAAGACATTCTCAATTTCTTGAATGACTATTGGCAATGTTAAATTAATCAACGTATGTGACATTAGTGTTGTTTGATATAGATGTTTACTTTCAAGCCTAGATTCATTTGATGAATATACAGTCTGTTCTCAAAAAGATTTCCAGATGCTTCCTAATTGATCTGCTTGTGAAGAGTGTAACAATCAGGCGTTTGAAATCGAGTATATACAAGAGTTGGATGGATAGTTGAATTGTATAAGTTGATTAACGACGCACACAAAATGTAGTCCAGATCAATTTAGCAATATAACTCTCTTTGAGGAATTAACCAACAAAGCGATGCCTACGGCGGGCTGCGCCTACGCCATTCCCTCTCCTTAAATTCCTTTTGTTGTCCTAACGATTTTTTAGGAGAAAGCAGAAGAGAAAATATTTAGTTCTTGAAGCCTGTTTCGCAGATATAACCCAAGTTGCTAGTCACTCTTATGAGCGATCGCTTTCGGACGATAATTGATAATTAGTTACATTAGTTAACAATAAACTTATGGTTTAACTGATAAAATTTACTTAACTTTCAATAAGCAATCATTGCTTTTTCTTATGAAAACTCCAGAACTTCTGAGACGATACGCAGCAGGAGAACGGGACTTTAGTAACGTAAGCTTAATTCAGGTTTGTCTGACTAATGCAAATCTAATTGGGGCTCACTTAAAGGGAGCGGACTTGATTGGTAAAGACTTAAAGGGAGCATATCTAACTGATGCACATATTAGTCAGGCGAAACTCAATCAGGCAACTTATGCTGATTCACGAATGATTGAAGTATGCCTAATTAGTGCAGAAATGGTTGATGCAGACCTGAGTGGAACAGACTTAACGGGAGCAAATTTAAGTGGAGCTGATTTAAGCTGTGTCAAGCTAGGTGGAGCCAACTTGAGGGGGGCAAACTTAGGTGAGACAGACCTCACCGGAGCTGATCTTAGGGGAGCGGAACTGAGTGAAGCTAACTTGAAAGGAGCAAAGCTAGCTGGGGCAGATATGGACGGGGCATATTTAGATAAGGCAGACCTGACTGGCGCAGATATCGACGGGGCAAATATGCGGAGAGTCGGATTGACTGGAACAAAAATGCCCGATGGAACAGTTCACGACTAAGTGACTTGAGTGATTTCTAACCTAAGTTTATACATTAAGGCAATAATGGGGCTGCGATTATAGATAATTACTGCCTGACAAATAAGTTATTTATCTAACGTTTGTTCCGGCAGTAATTAACACTATCTTAATGATGTTGATAATACCGTTATCCTCAGCAATATCTGATATTGTAACAGTAGCATTATTCAGCTTAGACAACGAAAAAATGTTCGTAGTGATAAATATATAGTGATAATAGAGATTTAGTATTTATACTCGGATAATTTAGTAACTATTTCCAGATTTTTATATTGCTTTTTATACTACAAAATGACGTGCGTAATGTGGGTTAAATACTTAGCCTCGGCGAGGAGATGAGAAATTGTTCTGGGGTGGATCGGGGTGGGTGCGATCGCTGTTCTAGCGATCTCCTGATGCTAGAATAAGTCTAAAATTAAGAACATTCATAATGTTACATGAATTTTTATTAGCAGAACGTGACGAAATTCTCGCCTTGTGTTCAAAAAAGATCGCGCGTCTTGCTGATTCCAGAAGTTCGAGCGACGAAATGGAAAGAGGATTACCTGTGTTCTACGATGAACTCATTGAGGTATTACGTGCTGATGCTGATATAGATGAATCTGGGGAAGCACATAACAATTCTATAGAAAGTGTTCACAGAGCCGCAGCAGAGCGCCGGGGGAAAGAGTCGTTAAAACTTGGCTACAGCATTTCTCAGGTTGTTCATGGCTACGGCGCTCTTTGTCAATCTATCACTCAGTATATTCAGGCAAATAGTAGTGAAATAACATCCCCTCGTGAATTCAATCGATTAAATTTCTGCCTCGATATCGCTATCGCTGAAGCGGTTACAGAGTTTAATCGAGGTCAGCGCGAGAATGCAGAGCGGGATGAGGTTCTACGTCTTGGATTTTTAGCACATGAGTTGCGAAATGCTTTGACCTCCGCTACTTTAGCTTCCCAACTTATAATCACAGGGAAAGTCGGAACCAATGGAAGTACATCTCGTATTCTTGAAAATGCCCATAGGCGTATGAGAGAAATTATTGATCGTTCACTTGTTGAGGTGCGACTGTGGAACGACCCAACTGTCCAATATAAGAGATATCGAGTTATTCACCTAGTCAGTGAAGTTGAGGCTACTGCATGGTTTGAAGCAAGTGGGAAATCAATTGAGGTGCGTATTGAGGTAGCGCCGGAATTGGAGGTTTTAATAGATCGTCACCTAATAATATCTGCCCTATCGAATCTGGTTCAAAATGCCATTAAGTTCACCAAGAAGGGTGGGATTGTATGGATACGCGGTAAGGCTGTAGGTGAGCGTGTTTTGCTTGAAATAGAGGATCAATGTGGAGGACTCCCGCCTGGTGATACGGAAGAACTCTTTAAGCCTTTTTCTCAGATAGGAACAGATAAATCAGGAGTGGGGATTGGGCTAACAATTTCACGACGCTCCGTGTCGCTAAACAAGGGTATACTCTCAGTTCGTGATCTCCCCCATCAAGGATGTGTGTTCTCAATTGATTTACCCTTAGCCTCCTCTCTCCCCACTACATAATCCTCTAGCTCCGTCTTCGCTGCGCTCACCTATGTAAACTCCAACTATTTTTCTAGTCTTTTTATCCAAAGTTAAAAATAAATAATTTTAGTTATTAAATCTCTATTATCACTACATATTTACCACTACCAAAATGTTTAGACTTGCTAAAGATCAACTATATGTTAGTATTTCCAAAGCATAACGGGAACCAAGGTTAGGACTCAACTATTTAACGAACTTTGGGGGTTTAAGTCCCCTACCTCTACAGGCAGCCCGTTTTGGGTCGGGGTCTAAATCCCCGTGGCAAAACGTAATTGCGTTGGCGTAGCGGTAGCGAGTCCGCGTTCGCTTTTAGCGTCTCGTAGAGAGCGTCATTGCAAATTGCGAATTGCGAATTGTGAATTGTTTTAACAATGCTATAGATGTTATTAGTTATGAGTTTCCTGCTCAACCCAAACATCCACTCTATCTTGCATTCATAGGTCGTATATCTTCAAAGAAGGAGCGACATCATCATTAAATGCTGCTATCAGATAGAAAAGACCGCACGCAGCTATTCAATTTAATTGTTGCAGTGGTTATTATTTATTTTTTTCAGCCCGGAGCGAAGATATTTAGCTAGGAAAGCCTTTTCGATAATATAACTAGTTGTATAGTTTTGAGGGATGAGATGTAGTGCTTGTGCAGTTAAATCGTTTAAGTCTGATGGTTGTTCACAGGATATATATTGACCAAGCCATATAAGGGCTATAACCAGGGCAAACGCATCTAAAGTATAAGAATCCTTTAATAGCAAGGGTTTTGGCGTTTTTTAATTTAGCCTATTTTTTCATCAAGATCCTTGCCCAGCAAGGGTTTCAGAAATCCCGTGCGTTCGCCCTGGGGCTATAACTTGTCCTTTTTCTTCTAAAGAAAAATCGTCTATATATTTATGTAGTACTCTGATTGATGTTCTTCCTGTCATTTCAAAATCTTCTAAATAATTAGACAATTTGTCTAGAAAAGTTTCTGGTATATTTACTTTGCCAAACAGGATATCTGATGACTTTGGGCAATAGATTAATTCAGCAAGCTCAATGATTTTATATACTTTACTAACTAATAAAAAATTCATATTTATCCTCAAGCTAAAATCATAGTGAATAAGGAAGAATATTGATCAGCCCTTAATCTGTACTTCCTAGAGCATGACAGATGGGTGCTTGAGATTAAGTATTTATTCAAGTTTGAAATGTATTAAAATAAGTTCATAATGTTTGAGTTTATTACAAAAATTAATATATGTAACAGCATCTCACTAGAGCTAGAGTATTTTTTCTTAAGCGTGTATATCCTTAACCAAGGAGAGAGTGATTACCACAAAAAAAACTTTAGGATCAAAGATGTTAATAAAAATTTGAGTTCTTGATTTTAGAAGTTTTTTTTAGAAGTTTTTTTTATGGTCAAGCGATCGCTCCAAGCATCACTCACTGGGATTCAAGAGGCTAAAAGAGCGTTTGCCCGTAAGGGTTGGACACAAGACAATCTAGCAGCAGAAGTCAACCTCAAGACTAGACAACCAATTTGGCGGTTTTTGAGTGGTCGTCCAGTTGAGCGTCATACCTTTATTGAAATTTGTTTGATTTTAGAATTGAATTGGCGGGAGATTGCGACTAATCCTCCAGCAGAATTTTTGGAACGAGAAGAATACGCGCAGCCTCTTGCGTCGGATATTAATAAGTTAGTGGAAAAAGTGCGATCGCAACGCTTCGACAAAATTCAAGACCAGTGTGGTATTTTGCAGTTATTGGATATCGGCCGTCCAGTTGCGATTGATGACATATATATAGATGTGAATATTTTGGAGTCAATTGCCAGCCTTCAGTGGTTAGAAATCACCGATCTGCAAAACCTTGATCCCAAAGAATTTGACCGTATTGGCTTAGGTGAAGTTGACGAGAAACAAATACCTGGTACACAGGCAGTTGAAACACACTCCAAGCTCAGGGTGCTAGGCAAACCAGGAGTAGGTAAAACCACCTTTTTGCAACATCTTGCCATTCAATGTAACCAAAGTGCATTTGCGGCAAATCAAGTGCCAGTCTTCATCACACTGAGAAACTTTGCCCAAGAGTCTAAGATTACCAACGAGTTCAGCCTATTAAACTACATCCGCCAGGAATTTATCACATCCGGAATTTCCGATCCCTCAGTCATCGAAACCTTGCTGAATGAAGGTAGGGTATTACTGTTGCTTGATGGCATGGATGAAGTTCTTAACCAACAAAGCAATCCTGTCTTAAACGAGATTCGGAGGTTTTCAGAGAAGTATCACAAAAATCGGTTCGTGGCGACTTGTCGAACAGCAGCTCAAAAACTCAGACTCCGAAGCTTTACCGATGTTGAAATTGCCCCATTTACCTTAGAACAAATCCGAGCCTTCGCTCAAAAATGGTTTCTGGCCTTTACCAAGACCAACCAAAAAGATGGTCTTGCCCACTCTGTTAAGTTTATTCAGAAGTTGGAATTAGATGAAAATTGGCAATTTCGCCAACTCGTCGTTACACCCCTATTTCTGCATCTTGCCTGTTGGGTGTTTCACGGGAAAGAAAAATTTCCGACTAAGCGGACTGACTTTTATAAAGAAGGTTTAGACCTTCTATTAGGCAAATGGGATGAAGCCAGAGGCGTTGAACGGGATGACGTTTACGGAGGGTTTTTATTATCACAAAAACTCAAGTTATTAAGTCAGATTGCAGCCGCGACATTTGAGCAGGGTCAGTACTTTTTTGAGCAACGCATCGTTGAGCAATACATTGGTGATTATATTGACAATCTAAGCAACCTGCCAATGGATGCAGAAGAATTGCAAATAGAAAGTGAAGCAGTGCTGAAGTCAATCGAGGCTCAACATGGACTACTGGCAGAACGGGCGCGGGGAATTTTTTCCTTTTCCTATCTAGCATTTCAAGAATACTTCACAGCGAGGAAAATCGTTGCCAGCCATAACTTAGAGGCATTTGGGCAAGCGCTATTCGGTCTAGTCAGTCATATCACCGACCCCCACTGGCGCGAAATCTTCTTGTTAACCGCCACCATGCTCAGGAGTGCAGACTCTCTAGTACTGTTGATGAAGCAACAGATTGATACACTCGTTGCCCAAGACGCTTATTTACAAGAGTTTTTGACCTGGGCTAGCCAAAAATCTCGCAGTATTCCTACCCACTCCAAAGATGCGACAGTGAGAGCATTTTACCTAGCCTTGAGTCGGACTCCTCACATAGCTTCGCACTTTGCCCTAGCCAGCAGCCTCGACCAGGGGATGTTTCTGGATGTGGCATTAGATGACCTGCTGATAGAGTGTGCAATTGATGGGAGTCAGGACTTTGCCCACATCCACGCCTGCGGAGAAGCTATGAGCAACATTCTGGGTATTGTTCTGGATGTTGGACTCCATAAATCCTTGCAACAACTCTCTGACGAATTGCCAAATTCTGGTCAAAGTCAACAACGGTTTGAGCTATGGTCGCAAACAAACTATTCAGCTTGGGCCCAACAGGTAAACAAGACAGTGATTAATTATCGCAATATTAACCACGAGTGGCAGTTTAACCCTGAGCAAGAGCAAGTGTTGCAACGCTACTATGATGCTAATCAGTTACTACTCGATTGCCTGCATAGCAATTGTGAAGTGACAGCTGCTATTAGGCAAGAAATTGAAGCCACCTTATTGTTGCCGATAAAGGAACTTGAGGATAGAGAATGGCAATAATTCTTTTGGTTAATTCCTGAAAGAGGTTTATATTGCAAAAATCATCAAGAATTAAGTTTTGTATCGTAGTTAATCAACTAATTCACAAAATCAAACAACACCAAATCATAGTACAGGAGCTAGGCTAATACAAAAATTACGAACATTTATGTCTTCAAAAGAAAAATAAATTCCAGCGATCGCTTTTACTGACAATACTGAAGGCTCTTGCGTCTGTAGATCCAAAAACCTTTGGTGGAGCAGTTAGTAACAGAAACAGCAAAACTGCTTAAATATTCTCTTAAAAGATCATGAAAACCGCAAGGAATAACCCACTAGATATATGCCAGATTAGTCTAAAAGTAACAGAGTTAATTAAGGAATACGCTATTGTAAATAACTGTACGCAGGATGAAATGCTAGAGCGTATTGTTTTGGAGTGGAACAGCCAACAAAGCGAGAGCGAACGACCATCAGGAGACGAAGATGAATAGCTTTTTTGTACAAGCCCTTGGCGTAATTCGTAATTCGTAATGGGCTACGCCCCGCTACGCTAACGTAATTACTATTCTGTAAGGGTTTTAGAGGTTGTTTGAAAAGTCTAATTTACTACTCACCGAGCGACTAGAAGTCAATACAGTTCAGTTAAGGATTTTTGGTACTGATTTTAAACCTGTAGAGACGCGTTAGCGTAGCGGGACGAAGTACAATTTCGCGTCTTTACCAAGGTTTTTGGGCTTAACTGAACGGTATTGGACTATAGGACTCATATTTGATAGGTACTGGAAAGCTAATTAGTAACTCTTTGTTGGTCAATAAATTACTCCGAATCAAAGGTAGACGGAGTATGGGTTTTCAGCGATGCGGCACTAAATAACACGGATACCGACTCAATCTCTTTAGAGCGCAGAGCGTCAATTCCGTAACTCTTTCACAAAATGGGATTTTCTCCCCTAACTGATTCCCCAGTTGGTGGATGTACTTGTTAAAAGTGTTGCTCTGGAAGCTTCCAAGTCTCTTACCTTAGTCATCACTCCAGTATCCACTCCTATAGTATAAACGGAATTAGGTAATCGATATTCGAGATTACCTAATGCCACAAGTTGGCCTACTGGAGTGAATATTAGGCTTTGAATACCATGATACCAAGACATACAATCGACGGTTAATTTTGCCACAACATTAACTGTTTTTTGTGCCAAGTCTAGTTTTAATAGTTCTGTAGTAGCATTTGCTCGGAACACGCTTGTATAAAGTGTTCCATCGGGAGATTCAGCCAAACAGCTGAATCTCCGATCTGCGGGTAAACTAATCCGATTAGTGAAGCTAACTTTGCCAGTCTTAGGGTTAACATCTACTATTTGAGCGGGCCCTGTACCATCTTTTTTTGTAACGAGACCAATAAGTGAACCACTCTTCAGCAACAGCAAACTATCAAGTGCTTCATCAACTTTTAGCCCAGAAACGGATATAGTTTGAGAAGACTTATTTAGAATTACGAAACGAGTTGGTTCAGATCCATTTGCACTAGCACTATCAGGGGTAATAGCTACTAAGAGAGTACCATCAGTTAAGTAAGTTAAACCAGTTAATCGCTCACCAGGAGAGAGGATTGGTTGATTCACAATCCGACGAGTAATTTTTCCTGTTTCTAAATTTAAGAACCGTAAAATAATTGCTTGAATAGAGCTAGCTGGAGTATTACTGGGTGGTAGTTTAGTATAGTCTTCTATCATTCCAGCGTAATCTTCTGTGACAATATTACCTACATATTCTCTGTTAGAATCGTCGTCAGATGCTAAGGTAGCATCTATGTTAGAAACGATGCTTGCTTGAGAATTTTTGACAATATCACCATGCTCCACACCAACAATAACCAGCCCCTTTTTTGCCGTTTGTGCAGATACACTGCTTGGATAAACTCCCAGTCCACCTATAGTAGTAGTGGCGATTATTAACCCATTAAACTGCCGACGTGTTAATTTCACAGCCATATTTTTACCCCCAAAATTTTTAGTTTTTATGATTAGAAGACAGGTTCAATGCACTTGATACAGCATAGTCCTGTAGAACGATTGATATTTCAACTTGGTACTAAGTTAATTGAATCCAACTTGCCACTGATGGAATATTATTTTTGTCAGTAATAAAGAGCATGTACCATCCCGGTGGGGCTAGGTTGCGGTTACGTGTTATCTTGACATCGAGGGAGGAGGTATCTTTTGAGGTGATTCGCACATCTACTAGCCGTTGTTCAGTATCGCAACTATGGGTAGTTGCACTTGGTCTAATCAAGTTGACCCATTTGATATTTTTTGCTTGAGGAGTCTGCACTGTAAATTTTGCACCATAACCGATTTTTTCGGGAATGCTTTGGATCGCTGGTCGTGGCTGCGACATATACGACGGTTTATAAACCTGCATACGTAATTCATTACAAGCGCCTGTAGGAGTTCCCCCGCCTGTAACTATGCTTCCATCTGGCAGGAGTAATGCTATTGAATGATAGACATGAGGAACTCCTTGCGCTTCTACAACTGTCCAAGTATTTGTAGCGGGATTATATATTTCGCTTGGCAGTAGGGCTACTTTTGTGTCTTCACCTATTGTGCTACCATTACAAACAAATACTGTACGATCTGGCAAAATCACCGCATTAACATGCATTCGGGGCCTACTTAAAGATGGTGCTTGCTGATAAGTTGGTAATGGTTCTTTGAGATCCGCAATATATACTGTTTCAGTCGTCAAACCGCCGATAGTAAACTTTGACCCACCACCAATAATCATCACCCTCTGGTCTTGGGCAGGTGGTAGCAATACACTAGTGGCATGGTTGCGTTGATCTTCAGGATTTTCAGGATTGAGATTCTTTGGATCTTCATACAATCCAGGCACTTCTAGCTCTTTGATTGGTTTGGAGAAATCCTTGGGCAAGGTTAATATGCGAGACGTGATGACATCGTTTTCATTAAACGAACCACCTGAGTAAAATATTCTACCATCACTCAGGAGAAATAACTGTGCATACGTTGGGAACTTGCTTGTTGCTTTAGAAAAAGAAGTCCACCCTAATCTAGAAAAGATTTCTGGGTTGAAATCAACATCGTTCCCCTGGTTGTTTATACCAGTCATATTGAAGACTCTGCCGCTACCCAGCGTTACGAAAGTAGGATACCAACGGCCACTATTCATGGACGCTACTTTGATCCATTTTTCGTCAATCGGATCGAAAACAAGAGTGGATGTTGTACCTCGGTCTGGAGCGTATCCAGAAGTTCCACCACCAGCTAATAACCTACCATCAGGTAGAAACGAATGACCAACACAGAAAATATCAATTGGTTTCCCTGTGTTATCAAGCGGTACAGGCGGACGGGAAAAAGTACCTTGATTTGGGTCCCAGACTGTACAAGAGTCAGTTAACCCCCACGGAGGACAAACAGTGGTGTCATTGGGATCTGCTGGGCAGCTATTAATGGAAGTAGTATTAGGATTAGGACAGGTTTGCTCGAAAATTCTTAGGTCAGTAGCTGAACCAGCGATAAAAAGAACCTTGCCAGTTCGCAAAAGAGCGGCATGAACAGTTACTAATGGAGATAAAAACGGTTCTTGCCAACCATTCTTACTAATAGGTTGGTTAATAAGTGTAGGAGATTTTTCTTGACGTAATTGATCTATTTTTAAGTTTAAATTATCACTAAACTCTTTCCGCCGTATTGCTGACATGGGCTTCATGTTTTTATCCCCTCAGTAAGAGTGGTAATAAACTTTTTAAAAAACCTAAGTAAAATCGTCATAAATAATTATTCATTATGTTGCTATTAGTAATCAATGTCTTAAATAACAATAATTGCTAATAAAATACATGATAGTGTAACAATTATTTACTTTTGATTTCTATTACCTTATAAAATCAAATAGTACAGCAAGTCGTATACAAATAACTTGATTTGAAATAATTAGCCTATTTGTGTTAAATAATGTTGCTTTTTTGAAACAAAAAACTACATAAATAATTATCTAAGTATTTTAAATTTTCTAAAGTTTTATTAATTTACAGACAATCAAAACTATTGGATGATGTCCAACTATTCATAATTAGTTATAGTATGCCAAATAATGTGAAAATCCTCAAGGAGAAATTCACTCTAAGTTTGGGTTTGCCATTTTGAAAACTATTGCTAGAGTCCACAATTCAGTCAATAATTAAGGAGTGAAAAATCAAATATTGTCGGCTAATTATTGACTCATAAGGATCTCGGCTCAGGGTTCCCCAACGAGTGAGCCAACTTGGTGAAACCTGGGCGTTCCGGGACTGGGAAAGAAATTATTTTAAGATTTGATTGGGAATCTTCCCAGTCCCAAATCCCTAATTCAAATTGCAGTTAAAGTTCCTGTATATCGCTCTAGTAAATCAATTACTGTTGCTTCATCAGTATGTCCGAACCATCCTTCGAGTAATTGCAGGTTTTGATCAACCAAAAGAAATGTAGGAGTTCCTGGAAGTTGATTCAGAGAAAATGTTACCGATGCTTGCTTTGTTCTCTGCAAGTAGGCTTTTATGTTCTGGCGGAGATGATCTTGCTGTGTTCTCTTAAGGTTATCAAAACCAACGATCGCCTCGCATAAAAACTTCATGTTTTCTGGTGACTCCAATTTTGCGGTTGTGATCAGGCAATCCATAGCAATAGGAAAGTCGATTGACTGCGAATAGTTCTCTCCTAAAGCCTTTCGTGTAGCTCCGACTGTCTTCTTTTCTGTCAATAGCAATTGAGTATTTTCTGCGGTGTTGTAATCAAAATCCTCGAACGCTGTTGCCAGTCCCAGGACATTGAGTCCACTATCCTGATACTGCCGATAAATCTGATTGACTAGTGGGAAACCGTAGATAAAACAACCCGGGCAGTTCACCTGAAATACAAACAACAGGTTCAACGCTTTTAGTTCAAACGTCCCCTGCAATAAGCGTTCAATACAAAGCTCTATTCTTGTCATTTTCCTAGTCCTTTATAGATAGGTTTAATGGACTATTCTGAGGAGTTGAGTCCAATTGATTGATGCCTTTACATTGATGTAACCCATCAAGAGCGTAGATGCATTCGTGGAGCGTCTCGTAGAGAAGCGGCTTGTCGCCAGACATCGCTTCTTCTTTTTAATTTGAGCAGTAGGCAATCGGTTTACCGTTAACCGATACAATTCGATCCAACCGGATTTCAGTTCCATCCTTCAAAGAGAGAAAATCAGCTTTATTTACGGCGTAAACATCTACAATTCGCTCTTGTACCTCTACCACCTTATCTACCGCATTCCGATACACGATCCTGCACTGCTGACGCAGAGTTGCCAATGCTTCTAACTCATCGTGAAAATCACAATCTACCAATATGTATGTATCTATTGTTAGTACCTCCTATGAAAGTAGGGATGAGGGATGAAAGAAAGTCGGTCTTCATCCTCGATAGCGATGCGATCGCCTTCGGTTGACTTGAAAAAATCCAAAACTAGTCACATATCCTTTGTCCCTTCTAGCATGACGCTGGAGATGGCTTCATAAGCATCTGTCCAAGACTGTTCTACCTCTAGTGTCCAGTCCGTCCCTAAGTAAGATTTAAATGTTTTTAATAGCGATGTACCTACCATCGGGTAATGTTCTCCAATAGTCCCATATTTTATATGCCTTGCTCCCAAGCGCTTAAGCGTGTCCGTTAGCACATTTGGTTCGTGTAAATTATCAATTAACAGTACTAAGGCACTCATCAAATGCTTTCCCTGCTCAATCATATTACTGTTGGCAAACAAAGGTTTAACTTGGGGGTAATCAGTAAATAGATTACTGTAAAAACTAGCTACAAACTCTGTGGCATGAGGTTTTATACACGCAAAACTGCGTTCCAAAACTTCGATATTCATTATTTTTTGTATTGTTCTAATGGAATTAATTAAATGTTCTGTATTCTGTTTACTGAATTATTGCCTTCAGGAGCCAATACTGCTTGAGATAAAGCATTTTCAAATCAGAATTTGGTTTTGAGGAAAGGTTTTTTCTTTCCCCTTTCCCTCTTAACCGACAAGTATTGCTTCAGGAGCAAAAACTGATGCCAACCAAGCTTGCCAAAACTTGGTGGCTTGAACCTCTAAGGTGGCAGCATAGTCAGCTGTATCCTGGCGTAATTTAGCGACACTAACACCAGAAGTGAGAGCGATCTCGCAAGCATGTCCAATAAACCAACGCTCTAGACCAGAAGCAGTTACCTCTGGATGAAACTGTAATGCTAGACCAGATTTACCCCAGGAAAATGCTTGGTTTTGGTACTTGGCACTAGAGGCAAGTAAAGTAGAGTTTATGGGTAAATCGAAGGTATCCCCGTGCCAGTGCAATACAGATGTATGCTCTACCGCTAAGTAAGCTAGGGCGGAATCAATACCAGCATTACTGAGTTCTAATGGTGCCCAGCCAATCTCTTTTTCTTTCCCAGGGTATACCTTGGCTCCAAGACTACGTGCCATCAGTTGAGCGCCCAGACATATTCCTAATGTAGGTAAATCTGATGCCAGACGACTTTCTAGTAAACGCATCTCATCAACTATAAAGGGATAATCCTGCTCATCGTAAGCGCCGATAGGTCCCCCAAGAATAACGAGCAAATCCGGAGTCAGAGGATTAATTTCAGCTAGGCTATCAAGTCCTGCTTCGACATAGGTCACTTTATAGTCTTGTTGCTTAAGAACGTTGGTCAAACTTCCGAGGTCTTCAAAAGCTAAATGCCTAATTACTATGGCATTTTTCATGTTTATCACCTTAATAAATAAACTAAAAAAAGAAAGAGAAGATTTCACGAATTATTTAAGACTGCTATAGGAAGGAATCCCATTTGATTTTTGAAAAGCCAAGCTGACTAAAAGCCTGCCAGGTGATGTTTTTGTTCTCAGAGGATTTTTTTAAAAAATCTTCTGAGTATACTTAGCAAAACTCAAGTCTGATTCCTGTATATAAGACTACAGCAACTCGTAATCAGCAAAAGATTGCTGGATAGAAAACATCGAAAATACACCACAGGCATCAAACATTTTTAATGTAGGTTTGGCTGCTTGTTTGACTCCTGCTGCTACTTCTTTCGATACGTAAACTTCCTCTAGAATTCCGTCTGCTTCTTCTCTATTAAATCCTAAATGTCTAAGAATGTTGTACTCGTACTGACGATCTGGCCCCAAAAATGCCCAGACTAATTGTGGCAGTAATTGACCCATTTCTTCTTGTTCGTAGGGTGAAAGATGATGCCACAGTATAGGGAACAAGTGGCGAAAATAAACGCTATGCAAAGCTTCATCCGCAGCATGATCGCCAATAACATCACGCACAACTGATGCTACACGAGGGTCAGCAGGGACATCGTTAAGAACTTTTGTTACTAATGTCTCGGAAATAGTGACAAAAAAGAGCTTAATGAGGTTGGGTGATATGCGACTTTGATGTTCAGAAATGAGCCTATCCAAAGTACGTTCAAATTGTGGTCGTCCAATTACAGAATGGTCAAGACTAAAAGTTTCTTCTACTTTCATTGACAACATTTCTACAAAAAGTGCATGACCACCTTCATCGCAATAAATACGTAAGGCATCGTTTTTCTGTTCAGTAGTCAAAGAAATAGGCGCTCTTCCTTGGGCTAATGTACTGCATACGGGATTGACATGATTCAACTCCAACAAAGTCGTGAATTGTAGATGCGCCAACAGCCGATAAGCAAGCACAGTCATCCAACGATTAGAATCTATCGCAATTGCCTGATGCGAGGCAAGTGGGACTAATTCTGGAGAGAATGGTAGCCCAGAAATTGAATCCTGTCGCACAGGTTTTGTCCGAATCCAACTTACTTCATCCCAACGCTTGAATGGGCTACGGTAGGCTTTATTAACTGCTTCTGAAATGTCAATATTTTTAGTTGCTGTAAACATAGTTTTTAAACCTGGGTAAGCTCTTAAATAGTTCTACAAGAGCAGCGATAAAATTCCGGTAATATCGGGGGTACACTAAAGGGTACTCTTTGATTAATTGCGCTTTACATCAAAAATTAATCGCTATCTTTTGTTCTTAACTACTTATCACGATGCCTATAAGCTTTTATGCAATAAATTGTGAACAATTTGAAAATCTTTTTCCTCTAATAAATCTAAGACGTGGGTGGGTATTTATGACTAATTACGCCCATAAAGGCTTGTATGAGCTAGTTGACAAGATAATTATCTATATATTCAATAGCAATAAGTATTCAAGGGGTTTGGTACTGGTAGTCTAAGATCCCACCGCACAGAAAATATTCTTAAGCTAATTAATATATAGCAATCTTATGTCAGGGACAAATTTGAAAAAAACTATATGAATGCTTAAAACTTTCCGCATAGGATGCCAAGAGCGTAAAGCGAAGATATACAGGTAATTTTATTTTTAGTAAGCTCATCTGCATCCAAGTTGCATGGTTAAAATCCCCAGAAAGACGAGGAGACGCAAAGATGCAATTTGAATGACAATTAGCTTATTACACTGAGTCAACAGTTAAGATTGTCTACTATCTATGAGTTATCTGATTTAGATTTAATGATACTCCTCGTAATTCTCTGTTGACTTTAAACTAAGGTTTTGCATACTTGATCAGTTCCTTGTTTGAGAAAGAAATATTTGCCAAGCTCGCTCGGCTACCTGTGGTTCGGCGGTAATATGCTCTGGACACTCAAGGCGCAGGTGGCGATCGCCAAAAGGTGCATTCACTAATGCACAATGATGAGGGCGATCGCAATCAGAGTAAACATTGGGACGGAAGAAGTGACAGGTAACGCACATATGAGCAACAGGAATTTGACCCCGTTCTTGGAGCGATCGCACCATCTTAATCAGACAACGTAAGAAGACTTCTTGCTCCAATACGGAAAGCTCATCCATGACACTCAGCAAAGAGTCGGGCCAGCTAGCCACACTGTCTGCTTCACGCACCCCTCGCTCTGTCAGAGTAATAGCTATAGCACGAGCATCATCTGGTGCTCTACTCTTTTGAACTAAGTTTTTTTCTACTAGTGCAGTCACTGCATCGCTTGCTGTCGCTGGTGTGACTGCAAGTCCATCAGCCACTTCCGACAACCGCATCCCTAAATTACTCGTGGAACGTAGTAAAGTTAGGATTTGTCCTTGTGTTGGTGTTAGCCCTTGCTGTCCTGCGTTTTGCCATGCACAGGTCTTTAGGGCGAGGCTAATTTTGTTCAGCCCAACCATCACTCGTTGTCTAATGGGGTCTTGTGATGTGTCAAATGGATTGGTAGTCACGTCTAGTTGGAAATTGTTGAGTTTTGCTGAAAGTTAGGACTCCTAATTACAAGTAAGGATAACATCATCTTCTTTAAATCATCAACTCAATTTTCTTAACAACATGAGGTAGAAATGGTTACGTTCCACAGTCAACCCGTAACCTTAGTAGGCTTAAAACTCAAAGAGGGCGATATGGCACGTGATATTAGGGTGAGCGGCAGCGATCTGTCGCCAGTGCTGCCGCTAGATTGTTCTAGAGGAAAGGTGCGGCTATTCCTCACATTGCCTTCGCTAGATACTCCAGTCTGTGCGATCGTAACGAAAAAGTTTAGCAATGCTCTCAAAGGACTAGGTAATACCATAGTTGCCTATGCAGTATCAGCAGATTTGCCATTTGCTCAAAGTCGCTGGTGCGTATCCGAAGGAATTGAGAATATTATTATGCTCTCTGACTACCGAAGTATGGATTTTGCTAGGGGCTGGGGACTACTAATTCAGGAATTAGGACTACTGACCCGTGCTATTTACGTGGTAGATCAAAGTGGTAAGGTAACTTACCGCGAGATTGTACCAGAAATTGCTTCTGAGCCAAACTATGATGCCGCGATCGCTGCTATTTGGGCAAGTATGTAGAATGAGAGGCTGAAAAAAAACCTATTTCCTGGGTTTTCTCTTTCTACCCCCTTGACAAATTATTTTGCTTCACTTATTGTTTAGGAGTCCTAACTAATTTAAAAGTTTTCGTACTTCGTACTATAGAAATCCGACTTCAATTTTGAGAGTGTACTGAGACTGAAAGTCTTATTCATTAAGCCTTTTATCTTAAAAAAGTTTAAGTAATCAAACCGGATTCCTATATTTAGGATTAGGACTAGCAACGCCTAATAGTTAAGAGTAAATTAGAATATGAAAAACGCAGTGTTTTACCACGCAGGATGCCCAGTATGTTTGGCTGCTGAACAGCAATTCACAACAGCTCTTGACCCATCACAATATGCCCTTGAGATAGTAAATCTTGGTAATGAAAGCTCACGTATTTCTGAAGCAGAAGGTTTGGGTGTGAAATCAGTACCAGTTTTGGTTATTGACAATACACCTTTCCATATCAACTTCGGCGCTTCTATCAATGACCTGAAGTAGCCTTCGATTCCTGGGTAGTCTTATTCAACAGCAGTTTATAATCAAGGAATAAGTTTGAAGAAAGAAAAACCTTCTTTCTTCAAGCTTATTTTGAGAAAAATAATCAGATGTTGCGTGGATAAGTATCGTCTTCTCAATTGTGATTTTCACGATCAGTTAGAAGCACTAGCGACTTTGCATCAAACCTCTCTGATTCTCTATCGCAATGCGGTTGAAGAGTTAGAGACTTCCAAAAAATAAATTATCCCCCATTTTTTATAATTAGTATATGCAATATACCGCAATCCGTGAGTCCATATCTTAATGAAAATACCCTATCTAATTTCTATTCAGGTAGGTCTTCCTAAATATCTGGGTGTGGAAAATTCTCATGATCTAAATGATCGCCGATGGTCAACTGGGTTTTTCAAAGACCCAGTTGAAGAAGCAGTTTGGTTGGGAAAAACTAATTTAGATGGCGATGGACAGGCTGACTTGAGATATCATGGAGGACCTGAAAAAGCAGTACTCGCTTATGCTGTTCAGCATTATCCAACTTGGCAGGTTGCACTCAATCAATCCGAACTGTTGTACGGTGCATTTGGAGAAAACTTTACTGTTGCAGAAATGACAGAAACATCAGTTTGTATTGGCGATACCTATGAGATTGGAACAGCATGTATCCAGGTTTCCCAGCCTCGTCAACCCTGTTGGAAAATATCACGACGTTGGCAAATAAAGGATCTAGCATTGCAAGTTCAGAAAACAGGCAAGACTGGCTGGTATTTCCGTGTTCTCAAGGAAGGTTATGTGAAACGGGAGCAGTTCTTTGTTCTGTGCGATCGCCCCTTCCCTCAATGGACGATTGCCTTGGCTAACGATATTATGCATCATCAAATAAATGATCGAGAAGCTTCTGCTGAACTGGCTGCTTGTCCTTTGCTTGCATCAAATTGGCAGCAAACCTTATCTAATCGTGCAACCAAAGGTATAAATCTAGATCCCAAGCCTCGTCTGTTTGGAGTTGACTAATTATGCGATCGCACTCGGTAGTTCTGAAGAAAGTTCAGTATTGTGACTTTAGACAAAATCTGTCCAAAGCACAAGGTATAAGTTGTCTGCCTTTGAACGTGAAACACTGATACTATCGTAGGCAAATTTCTTCTGCCATAAAACTAATACAGTTAAAAGTTGTCTCAAAGTTGAAAACCAAGGAATCACTTGTCACACAGTTGAAAAACCAGCTAAAAGTTGTCCGAAAGTTAGCCTCGCTTCTGCCTTTGATTCAAGCCTACCAGCAGTTCAGCCTGCAAGCGAAGCAGTAACATCAACCGGACTCCAAGTTACGGTGATGCCAGTTATATCTCCTTTCACTCCTCGATCCAAGCATAAGTTGTCCTATTGTGACAACTTATGGCTAAAGTCACAGCTTTGAATTTAAAAATTAAGTATACCCGATCGCGGTTGAAGACAAAATAAGATACCCTTATCTTTTATCCGACATAAAATACGATTAATACCTTTTCTCCAGACAGCTAAGTATTTAAAGTGTTATTTTATACTTTAAACACTTAGGCTTAGTGAAATTTTGCCGCAGACTAGAATGGCACGCTTGTTAATCGCAAAGCCCTGATATAACAAGATTTTTGAGTGTGGGAAGTGTGGGGAGGGTGGGGAGAAAGAGGAGAAATTGAATAACTGCACATCAATGAACGCTGCATTGCCCTATATTCACAGAGCGATGGCTTCTCTGCGAGAGGCTCCGCGAACGCTCGCCGCAGGAACCGCACTACGACAAATGGCGATCGCTCGTTTAAAATCATTAGTACCAATCGAAACGTGCGAGAGAATGCTGGGATTGTTATCCATGTCGGAATCCTCTATCAGTTGAGGTGGATGTGGATGTGCCAGAGAGCCGATTGGTGATTTGCTGCACCCTAACACAACTTGATGAAACGATTGGATTATAACAGTACTAAAGTACTAAGCCGACTTGTCTTCTTTTGCCTTTTGTTAAGTTACAAGTTCACCCTGTTAGAAGATTTTTCATTTCTTTTTCCACGGCATCATGGATGCCTGGCGCTTTAAACTGTTGTAAAGCCTTAGCCGGACTGAATGTTAGGTTGAACTTCGCGCAACCGACGTTCCAGAAAACGACGCTCACTGTCATTTGTCACTAATTCTAGTGCCCGTGTATAGCTCTGGGTCGCTTCCTCTAACGCTCCAACACGCCGGAATAAATCTGCACGGGTGGCATGAAAGAGATGATAGCTGTCCAGTTCTGGAGCAAGGCTATCAATCAGTCCAAATGCGGCTTGAGGACTGTCTGCCATTGCGATCGCCACTGCTCGGTTCAAGGTAACAATGGGTGAGGGCTGCAAGCGTTCCAACACCTCATAGAGCCGCACGATCTGCGCCCAGTCTGTTTCTTCGGCGCGGGTTGCCTGACAATGGAGGGCTGCGATCGCCGCTTGCAGGGCATACACTCCGGTTCTACCCCGCAACGCTTCCTCTACCAGAGGTAACGCCTCAGCAATCTGTAGATGGTTCCAACGACTGCGATCCTGATCTTCTAGCAAAATCAAATCGCCTGCCTCATCTAGACGCGCATTGCGCCGCGAATCGTGCAATAACATCAGCGCCACCAGTGCTGTGACTTCAGATGGGGGTTGGGGTGCCAGTAATTGCCGCACCAGTTGCCCCAAGCGAATCGCTTTGATGCAGAGGTCAGCCCGCACGAGCGCATCTCCTTTGGTTGCGGCATAGCCTTCGTTGAAGATGAGATAAATGACTGTCAGGACTGCCTCTATCCGGGGAGCGAGATCAGTCGTCTCAGGTACTTTGTAAGGAATGCCTGCATCTCGAATTTTGCGTTTAGCACGAACTAACCGTTGTGCCATTGTTGCAGTCGGTATAAGAAAGGCGCGGGCAATTTCGTCGGTTTCCAGTCCACCCAACATTCGGAGGGTCAACGCTACTTGAGTTTCCGTTGCCAGTGCCGGGTGACAGCAGGTAAAGATTAATCGCAGGCGATCGTCTTCAATTTCATCACTGTCATAGGTTGGTTCTTCAGTGGATGGAATTAAGCCAGATGCCGCATACCACTCCAGTTTTTCGGTCAGTTTCGTGCGTCGTCGGAGGCGATCGATCGCCTTGTACCGGGCAGTTCGGATAATCCAGGCACGGGGACGATCAGGAATACCGTCGCTTTCCCACTGATTCACTGCCGCTGTAAATGCTGCCTGTGCAGCTTCTTCAGCTACATCAAAATCTCCGACCAGCCGAATCAGAATAGCGACAATGCGCCCCCATTCAGTTCGATAAAGGGCAGCAATTGCTTGAGCCACATCTATTTTTGGGATTGAAGCCATACCTTTGACAAAGAGACATAAAGAATTTTGGGCAAGGTGTCGATTTGAGCAATTGCCGTTCGACTGACTGATAAAGGGAGATAAGTTCAATTGTACTAGACAAAATTTTTGCACTCAGGTGTCGATTTGGACAATTCCCGTTCGACTTAATCACAAAGGAGGCAACCGAATGAAATATTTGCTGCTGATTTATATGGACGAAAACGCCATGAGCGACACCGAGCGGGAGCATTGCTATGGGGAATCTGCCCAACTCGCCCAGCACTTGCATACTCAAGGACAATTTCTGGCGACGGCTCCACTCCATCCTGTTGCAACCGCAACCAGTGTCCAAGTCCGTGATGGCAAATCACTCGTGACCGATGGACCATTTGCCGAAACCCGCGAACAACTGGGTGGATTCTTCCTCGTTAATGCTCAGGATTTGGATGAAGCCATTGCGATCGCCACCCGCATCCCAGGTGCAAAAGTCGGCACCGTCGAAATCCGTCCTGTCATCGAAGTTGCGGGACTACCAGCACAGCTCCTGACCAAGCCCCGTTGGGGCGGGGTATAGGGTGTGGGGTGTGGGGTGTAGTGAATATTTAGCCCCAACAACACTCTTGGTTACAAGCCCCGTATGAGTCAAGACGATAGCATTGGTGGGGGTTCAAGCCCGGACTAATGCAGTCTTCCCTACACCCTACACCCTACACCCCACACCCCACACCCTTCTTGTTGACCGTCCTTAACCGCTTGAACTCAAGGAGAACCCTCATGCAAAACAATTCCAAAATCACTCCCTGTTTATGGTTTGATGATCAAGCCGAAGCCGCCGCTCAGTTTTATACGTCGATTTTTCGCAATTCCAAAATTGTCCACGTCAGTCGATATGGAGACGCTGGACAGGAAATTCACGGAAAACCAGCCGGAGCCGTCATGACTGTCAGCTTTGAACTTGATGGTCAGCCGTTCACAGCACTCAACGGTGGTCCGACCTTCAAATTTAACGAGGCGATTTCCTTCCAAATCTTTTGCGATACCCAGGCGGACGTGGACGATTACTGGCAAAAATTGTCTGCTTATGGGGGATGAAACCGCACAGCAATGCGGCTGGCTCAAAGACAAATACGGTGTCTCCTGGCAAATTATTCCTCGCATTCTGATTGAGTTACTCAACCACCCCGACGCGGCAACCTCTCAAAAAGTGACCACTACCATGCTGCAAATGAAGAAGATCGAGATTGATGAACTTAAGCGTGTCGCTGCTGATTAGCGGTTCCTTCGGAGTTGCGCTTTGCGCTAATCAGCACACCCAACCCTCGCAATCTAACTCAAAACCATTCAACAGGAGATTTCACAATGAAAGTCATGGTCTTTGTCAAAGCAACCCAAGACTCTGAAACTGGGGTCATGCCGAGCGAACAGCTTTTAACTGAAATGGGGCAGTACAACGAAGAATTAGCTAGGGCAGGTATCTTGCTCGCCGCTGAGGGGTTTCATCCTAGCTCAAAAGGGGTGCGAGTTCACTTTTCAGGAACCGATCGCACCGTCACCCAAGGACCTTTCACTCCAGCGCAGGAGCTAGTGGCAGGGTACTGGCTGTGGCAGGTGAACTCAATGGAAGAGGCAGTTGCTTGGGTCAAGCGCTGCCCTAACCCTATGCCAGGAGACTCCGAGATTGAGATTCGTCCCGTATTCGAGGCAGAGGATTTTGGTGAAGTCCTGACACCCGCCTTAAGGGGAGCAGGAAGACCGCATTCGCGCTCAACTTGAAACGCAGCAGCAAGAGTAACGTCATCAACAACCGCGCAAATGATGTTTATATGCGAACGATCCGCTCATCAAAACGCAGAATCGATTACAAAAGGAGAAATCAATGAAACTCAATTCTTACCTGATGTTCAACGGCAACTGTGAGGCAGCGTTCAAGTTCTATGAACAATGTCTGGGTGGCAAGATGACTATGATGATGACACACAAAGAAGCACCTTCCGCCGAAAATGTCTCACCGGAATGGCAAGACAAAATCATGCACGCTTGCCTTGAACTAGATGATCGCCTCCTGATGGGATCTGACTGCCCACCAGGATACTTTGAAACCCCGCAAGGTTTCTACGTACAAATTAGCGTTCCTGAAATCACTGAGGCAGAACGGCTTTTTCACGCTCTAGCAGAAAACGGCAAGGTGAAGATGGCGATCACGCAAACCTTCTGGTCATCGCGCTTTGGCATGTTGACCGATCAGTTTGGGACACCGTGGATGATCAACTGCGAACAAACCATCTGAGCCGAATGGCACGCTTGAAAAGCTGAAACCTCCTTGCTGGCAGGGTGTGGGAGGTGTGGGAGGACGGGGAAGAAGTCTTACCCCCCACACTCCCCACACTCAAAATCTTGTTATATCAGGGCTTTGCGATTAACAAGCGTGCCATTCCCCATCTGAGCCTATACCAACATCTGTTATTCGTCCTTTGTCCTTTGTAAATAGCCACTGACCACTGACCAACAACAAGATGAAAGATATTTGCACATCACTGAGGTTGATTCATGAAACTCTATGAATTTGCTCCCACGCGATCAATTCGAGTTTGCTGGGTTCTCCAGGAACTTGGGGTGGAATTTGAAGCAATCTCCATCAATATACGGGCAGGTGAACACCGTACACCCGATTTTCTCACCATCAATCCCACTGGCAAGCTCCCTGTACTCATCGATGGCGAACATATCATCACTGAATCCGTAGCCATTGCTTTGTACCTCGGTGAGAAGTACCCAGAATCTAACCTGGTACCTACAGACTTGCTTCTGCGAGCACAGCTTTATCGTTGGCTCCTCTTTACTGCCACCGAATTGGAACAGCCGCTATGGCGTATCGCTCGCCACACGTTTATATACCCAGAAGAGTTGAGATTGCCTGCTGAAATACCTCTCGCTCGGCAAGACTTCACCAGTATGGCTGTCGTTTTAGAGAACCATTTGTTGGATCGGCAGTTTGTAGTGGGTGAACACGTCACAGTGGCTGATTTTGTGCTTGCTTACACACTGGATTGGGCGAACGAAGTTCAGCTACTCGTCACTTTCCCCACGCTGGTGGACTACATGGAACGAATGTACAAACGACCAAAGGCATCTGGGCGAATCGCAAGCTGCACTTGCAAGTCTCAACCAGACCTCACAATGATTTACAGATAACCCAATAGAACCCAACCAAGCTGAACAAACCTCACCCATGCCTGCTCAACCGCTACAACTATTGCTGATTCATCATCTAAATCTATATCTACGTTAGATTCTGAAAGTATTTCGAGATATCGCGTTTCCCAGGCTACTGAAGTACACACGAACCTTTTATATCAAAACAAGTAGCTTTAAAAACGTACCTCACTAGATTGAGAAACGCTATATCCCTCTTCTGTCACTCTCCGGAATAAGCAAGTAGTAACTAAATGAAATTATCCAGAAGCATAATAGGGTTTAAATTGATTCATTGCACTAATTAATTGATTGAATCCCAGCAATAAATTAGAATTTTGGAAAATATGTATCCAGGGATAAATCAACCAAAATAGTAATAGTGGTTGGGCAATGAGACGCAAATTATTTAAAGTGTTTTTCCATCCGCATTCATGGTTCCATTGTTGATGATTAGAAAAATCAACATCACTATTTTCTTGTAACTCAGGTTCAATTTGACCAGATTTATTTAAGCCTAACAAGGTGGAAGAATTTAAACTAATCATTGTGTAAACACAAAAAATAATTTCCCACCATCTATCAATATGTTGAAAATTTGTGAAACGATAATCTGTCCAGCCTAATTCCTGCTTACACTGTCGAAAACCATATTCTACCCAGGTTCTTAATCCATATAAATCACCTAAAGTTTTCTTGAGATTACCTTGAAGATTTGTCATTACAAATGTTGTTGAATTTTCTGGCATAGTTTCTGGGTCAGTAGTTATTTCCCAGTAAGTTATGGCTCTTTTTTACCATAAATTATTTCCCTAATGTATCTAATTTCTGATTTATCATTGCTAAATGTTCTCTCAAATTTACACCACTTGTTCGCTCTAACCCTCTGTCCTGCTGGCAGCCAGACTCCATGATTATTTCTTATCGCTACGACATAATCTAATTTATATTCAGCTAGTTTTCTAATAAATTCGCTACTTTCACCATATAAACTATCCGCCAGTACTAATTTAATAGTAAAGCCTGATTCAATTAGCTCTGTAATAATTTCTGATGCTAACTCTATTTTAGTTTTATATTTATCTCCTTCTTTTAGCGTCCCTTTTGGTTTGAATATTTTTACACTTAAAGGAAAAGTTATATTAGAGTAAACTCCATAAACATTGACTGAAACTATTCCATTGTCGACTTTTCCAACACTCCCTAAATATTGCCTGGCTACATAATCAGTCTTTCTACCTTTTTTCCTGTCTCCTGTTTCATCTATTACTACTGTAATCGCATTGCCATCTAAGACTTTTTTGAGTTTATTTAATCTTCGTTGTTTTAATTCCTCTACTGACCAATCTGAATTAGCTAAAAAATGATGTAATGACTGTGCAGAATTTATACTTACGGCTTTCGCTATCTCTGGTAACGATTTTCTTTTAATTGGTGACATTATTCCCAGATGTAAATATTTGAAGCACTCATAATTTCTTACTTCCTTAAACAGGTCTTTATACTCTGCACAATATTCATCTATAATGGCAACTGTTGGGTGGGCATCTCTTGCCAAATGTTTCAGGATTTGTAATTCTACATCCATTGCCCTGCTTATCTTCCAGAGTTTTTTCTTTTAATCCTTTTATTCAGAATACTCGGAAAGTGACAGAAGAGGGATATCTGTATTTTAGACATCTCCGAAAACAGTTAAAGCCTTTGTGTGGCTAGGCTGTAGCCCGTAAATGCAATCATCTTAAATTAGTTACTCTGTACGATAAAATAAGACTTTGAGATATTTACTGTTGATAATTAGGCAAAAATATTTAGTTATATGCGGTAATTTCAACCTGATGATATAGCCGATATTTCTAATGGTAATATTAGCGCTCGAATTCGTAACCTTACTAGTCCACAAATCGTCAAGATTACTTGCTCATATTTGTGGGGGATTTAACCTAAATCTTTCTTGAACAACTCGAAATATTTTGACTGATCGAATTCGATGTTCAACAAAGATCCGTTTAGATGAAAATATTTTATTTTGTTCTTTTTGTTCAGTTGTTAGTTCTCGATTTCTTGGTTTCTTAATTGGAGTTGTAATTAAATCTTCTCCAATATATGCCTTATCCCCTTTAAATCTTTGTTTGGCATCAAACTCTAACCGATATTCTCGAAACAAAGTTATATCGCTTTTTGGCCCAGGTTCACCTGCTACAACATCAACGATATCGCTAGCATCAGGTAAAATAATCATTTGAGTTTTAAATGTATGATTACTCTTCTTGCCTGAAAAATATTTCTTTTGCTCATTATTGTCTCCAGGTCTTTCTCTAACTTGTTCATAGCTATCTACTATTAATTCATATTCTGTGAGTATTTCTTTTACTACATCATAGTCAGAAGCGTTTTTTTTTATTTGTTCAAGCAAACTGATGGCAGTAATTCTCGCAAGTTAGGCAACCAATAGTTAAATGTATCATTGGCGGTAGACTCGCTTACTTCAAACTGAATACCTAGAAGTTGGAAGGTTGTTAAATGCCGGAGATACACCAAAGTTAAAATGATTTGTTCGGGAATAGGTAATTTTGGTTTGCGACCTCCTCCACCAGCAATAACTCTAACTTTCTTAGATTCTAGCGAAGCTTGTTTTTCATGATATAAACGTTCCGCATTTAGGATTAATTGTTGTAACTGTTCATATTCAAGTCCTATTAACCTTTGTGTTTGTTTAGGATTCTCTTCAATGTAATTCAGTATATTGCTCATGCTCCTGTGCCAAAATCACTCTTTAATGTTCTTTATCACAGAATGATACTATTTTGGAGATGTCTTTTCTAGGAACAGTTCGTACCATTCTTGAAAAGTTTCTGGGACTAAATAGTTTTCTCGCTTCTTTAAATGAAATTTTCTCCCATCCAGCATCTGTAACTATTTCGTTACCAGTCTTTGTAATAAACAGATTTTTCTTCTTCTACCATCCAAGGGAAGGATGTCTTCTGATGTTTTCTCTTTCGTTTACCCATTGAGCTATTGCAATGTCTATCGCCTTGCCGCCTAAGCGTCTACGCACTCAACTTTAATGCTATCGTTGATTATTTAGTAGGCTTCTTTACCAAAGAGCAACTCCTGTTTGTGACAGTACGTACACCGTAGGAGCAACGTATTCTTTTTTGCCTATGTTCATCAGGAGTATCACCCACAAAAGTCATCTACCCGAATATCCCGCCAGACATCAGACACTTGCCAGCCGGAATTTCCCACAGATTGTACTGGAGGATTATCAAGCAATGGAATATAGTCAGGAACTCTAGGCTCTGAAATCGCTACTGTTTTCTCCTCAACTTCAACCACAGGGGCAGTAGAATTGTCAGTATTAGCTTGAAGAAGTTGGTCTTCAGCCTCCTCGATTAACTTCATCTGTCTCAGGGTAAGCTTGTCGGATTTTTTGATGATTTTCTTTGTATGTATCTCATTAGAAGTATTCATTGATGTTTCCTCGAAGGCATTGGTTTAAAATTTGTCTGAGTAAAGTTGCAAGAAGTTAGGTATTAATAATTGCACAGAATTAACAAGGTACACCAAATCGATGGAAAATACGAGTCCCAAATTGTAAGAATTTATTAATTGGACATAAATATCTTTTTCGGGCAGATGCCTAAAAGCGATCGCAGTAGGATCATTGTCTAGAAGTCAAAATTCTTTTGGGTTTTTGACATACGTTGACCTGTACCAATGCCATCGCTACGATTCAAAATACGCCTTTGGAAGAAACTATGACGGCACTCGCTGAAGTAGTGCGTCAGGGAAAAGCTCGTTACATCGGCTTTAGCGAATGGAAAAAGTTTTTGCCAAAAAGCTAGGGCTTTTGCTCTATAAGGAGAACCAAGTTCTTAATTTTGGATAAAGTCGAGCTTAGTAGCTATTCATAAAATCATTTATGGAAATGCGATCGCCATACAGCCAATGTTCATACTAGCTAAAATAAATCTGAGAGTAGGCAATAAAAATTAATAAACATCAAAAATGTTTGAGAAAGAAGTCAATATCAGAGATAGTTTTCACTCAAAACAGCCTGGGGGCGGTAGCGATCCGAATAGTTTTGATTATAAAGAGACATGGTATCCCATCCATTACCTAGAGGATTTAGACAAATCAAAACCAACGCCTTTTACAGTGCTGGGAAGAGATATTGTAATTTGGTGGGATAGACTTGCCCAATCTTGGAGAAGCTTTGAAGACCAGTGTCCTCATCGTTTAGCACCGTTGTCTGAAGGCAGGATTAGTGACGATGGGCTGTTGGAATGTCCCTATCACGGTTGGGCTTTTTCTGGCGATGGAAATTGTCAAAGGATTCCCCAACAAGTCAAAGGTGGAACAGCAGAGATATCAAAACGAGCTTGTGTGGCATCATTACCAACAGTTGAAAAGCAAGGACTACTATTTGTATATGTTGGTGAATATGAAAATGCCGCCAAAACCGAAGTTCCAATAATTGAACCATTAGAAGAATCTCCAGAAGGATGGGTTGTAATTAATACATTTAGAGATGTACCTTATGATGCATTAACACTATTAGAAAATATACTAGACCCTAGCCACATATCGTTTACACACCATAAAACGGTAGGCAATAGGGCAAATGCAGCACCTTTGGAACTTGAAGTGATTGAATCTGGGAAACATGGATTCAAAGGGATTTGGAAACAAGGTTTGAAACCAGGGCAATCAGGAGAGTTATCTACAACCTTTGTCGCTCCAAGTTTAATGTGGCACGACATCAACTCCCAGCGCGGCAGAATTCTAACCGTTGTTTATGCTACACCCATACGTAAAGGAGAATGTCGTGTATTTGCACGTTTTCCTTTTAAGTTTCCTGATAAACTTCCAGGTTGGTTTATTAAGCTCAGACCGCGTTGGTATTACCACATTGGACAAAATGGTGTTTTAGAAGACGATCAAATTTTTCTCCACTATCAAGAAAGGTATCTTGAAGCTAAAGGAGGTAGCCCTAACTTTAATAAAGCCTTTTACCTTCCAACCAAAGCAGATAGTTTTGTATTTGAATTGCGTCAGTGGGTAAACCAATATAATGCTGAACCATTTGGCAAAGAGACTTTTTCTCCCCCATTGGCAAAGTCCGTGCTTCTGGAGAGGTATCATTCTCATACGGAAAAATGTGCCAGTTGTAGCTCGGCGCTTTCTATTATTGAGCGATTGAGATTTGGGAGTGGAGTTGCAACAGTACTTACTTTGGCTTGGACTCCAATGCTTTTTTATTTTTCAGACAACATCAGTTGTAGTAGTTGTGATTGAAACTCTAGCTCCCTTAATCTTTGCACTAGCATGGCTCGGACTAAGTAAGTTAGTTACTCAGTTTTATGATGGACGAACCTTACCTCCACGAAACCGACCCGAAAAAAACTGAAATCTAATAATACCAGAAATATATGAGTAAGCTCATCTTAATTACAGGCATAAGTAAAGGTCTAGGTTATGCGATGACCGAGGGTTTTATTCAACAGGGACATACTGTTATTGGTTGCGCCCGTTCATCAGATGCTATTGATAAAATACGCCAAAAATTTAGTGCGCCCAACGATTTCACATCTGTAGATGTGGCAGATGAACACCTTGTCAAAAAAATGAGCCCAAGACGTACTTCAAAAATATGAACCGCCAGATATAGTAATTAATAATGCGGCAATTACCAATTATCCAGCACCTTTGTGGGAAATATCATCTGAAGAATTTTCTGATCTGTATAGATATCAATATCAAAGGAGTAGCAAATATAATTCGCCATTTCGTACCAGAAATGGTAAAAAACAAACAGGGCATTATTGTCAACTTTAGTTCTGGCTGGGGACGTTCGACTTCACCCCAAGTTGCACCATACTGCGCTTCTAAGTGGGCAATAGAAGGATTAAACTCAAGTCGCAAGTGACTTTTTCGCAAGTCGCAAGTAAGTTTTGTAACGGGGATTTAGACCCCGCATAACATACTTGCGGTTTGGTATGGCAGCTATACCCCTTAATCCAGGGATTATTCATACAGATATGCTCTCTATTAGTTTTGGAGAAGAAGCTGCTAATTATACACCCGTGTCCGATTGGGTATTGAAAGCTGTGCCATTTATTCTCAATTTAAAACCCAAAGATAACGGGATTCCCTTGACCATTTCATGAGATTGATCATGCGTGAATTGTTTTGACCAGTTACGAAAAAACGGGCTGATCTAAACTGTATTGGTTTATCGCCCAGAGGCACAGGAAATTAGTACAATTTTTGAATACTGGAGTTTTCATTTTGAAAAAGCATTTGAGCCAAAGTCTACCTATAGCACCAAGTCGAAAACTGAAGATTACGATCCTAACAGTAGGTTCAAGAGGAGATTTGCAACCATACTGCGCTTTGGCTATTGGCTTGAAGCGTGCGGGGCATGAAGTAACGATTGCAACGCATGAGAACTTTGAGTTATTTGTTAGGAAGTTTGATTTAAAGTTTGCACCGATCGCTGGCAATATGGAAGAGTTTCTACAATCGAAACAAGGACAGCGATTGATTGCGGGAGAAAAGTTGAAAAAGAAGAAGCAGATAAGCTTTTACTTCAACAGTTGGAATCAGCTTGGAGTGCGTGTCAGGGAAGTGAGGTAATTATCTACACGCCGTTAGCTACCTTTGGATATCACATTGCAGAGAAATTAGGCGTATCTTGCTTTTTTGCATCAGTTCTGCCGTTGACTCCTACAGGGATGTTTGGGTTTTTGAGATTTGCTCAAATAACTAAAAACCCGCTAAAGAAATTAATCAACTATGGCAGCTACTTACTAGTAGAGTTTTTGCACTGGCAAAGATATCGTCAACTGCTCAATCACTTTAGAACAGAAACTTTGAAATTGCCGCCTTTACCATATTTGGGCAGACGCTTCAGACAGAATACTCCGGCGAATGTATCAAGAATCCCTGTATTGTACGGGTTTAGTTCGCACGTTATCCCAAAACCCCGTGACTGGCCTGCATGGGTGTATGTAACTGGGTTTTGGTTTATTGACCAAGCCTCCGAATACGAGCCACCCTTGGAACTAGAGGATTTTCTTGGGCGAAAGCAATTACCTTTGTGTTTTGGATTTGGGAGCATGACGATGCCCAATCCAGAATATCTCACACATTACATCGTGGAAGCCTTAAAGAAAACCCATCAAGGCGGGATTATATTGTCAGGCTGGGGTAACGTTGGAAGAACGGTGAATATAAAAGATTCGCTACGAGTGTTTGTGATCAAGGAAGTTCCGCATGATTGGTTATTTCCTCAAGTGCCAGCAGTAGTCCATCACGGAGGAGCTAGTACAACGGCGGCAGTGTTACGTGCAGGGACACCATCAATTACTGTACCTTTTTTGCAGATCAGCCAGTTTGGGGAGAAAAGCTAACTCGGTTGGGAGTCAGCCCACAACCGATACCGTACAAGAAAGTGTCAGATAAAACTTTAGCAGCAGCGATTGAAATCGTATTGGGCGATGAGGTGATGCGGAAGAAAGCACAAGAGTTGGGTGAGAAGATTAGGGGTGAAGATGGTGTGGCGAATGCTGTTGAAGCATTTCATCGGCATTTGGGTTTGATTGGGTGAGAAATCCCAGACAATTAAAGAAGAAGTCAGAAGACAGAATTCAGAATTCAGAATCACAATCGCTTGGAGATTCAAACCCTAAGCAATTGTAGACACCGTATAGACAGTGGGAATTTGAACCCTTTTACTCATTGATTTTTCATTCAGGAGTCATTCTGAATTCTGACTCCTGACTCCTGAGTTCTTTTATTTAAATACATCATCACACCCACAACACCAGTAAATGTCTCAAGTTAAAGTTGATACCGTACTCTGTGTCAACAGCAGTGTCCTAATGGTTTTTTACACGCCAGGGCATTGCTGGCAGTTTCGGATTATCAGCCGGACAGGTGGCATATTCGGGGAACAAAAGATTTATTACACGGCGGAGGCAGCTTTGAGGATTGGATTAGAGTGGTTGCGGGATGAACGGTGATGAGTGCGTATACAATCCAAGGTCAGCATTAATGGCAAGAGACAATCGTTTTTAGTCAAGATGAATTGCTTGAAATTGTACAGCGATTTTTTAATTTGTCGCTCCACTAACTATGTGGAGGTGAATTAATGGAAAAGAAAAGTTGGCGATCGCTACAATCAATATTTCAAGTACTTATACAGAGGTGTTAATACCTACTATTGTATAAAATAAATTTTAGTGAAAAGGTAATAAATGTAGTTTTATATACTCTACTGAGATGAGTAACTCAGTAGAGTATTTTTTTGAGAGTCACTGCCCTTGAGAAATCGTCTTGTCTTGTTGCAACCCAACAAAACCTCGTTCTAACAATCATGAATTAAAAACGTATTGCTCATGGTTTATGTCATTATCATTACCTGAAGGAAGCTATTATTCCCATATTAGTTTATCTTGATTACACAAATATAAGCTGCCAACCAATGAGGAAAATTGCTATGTCTGCAAAAATATGGCTAATGTATCCAATCCAAATTGAACGATAATTTAAGTAGCACCATGACCATATAATACCTGCAATAAACACGCCGCAGGAGCATAATGCTGTTGCACGCCAGTCGAAGTAAGCTGCTAAACCAATAATATGGTGAATCGTAAAAAACAGTGCAGACAGTATTACAGCTAAACGACTTGATACTAAAATTTCACACTGACGATAAACAAACCAACGCCAGACAAATTCCTCAAGCAAAGAGTTAATAAATATCCAATATCCTGCACCTAGTAAATAAATATTAAAGCTACTGAATCCAACTAGCCTTGCTCGTTCTCGAACATATTCAGTATCAATCCACCGCCAGCCCAATAGCCAATAAACAGTTAAGATAACAAATAACATTATTAATCCTAATCCAACTCCAGCCAGCAAGTCGGATCTTTTAGGATATTGAATTTTTAAAGCATTTTTATCGACAAAAGACAACCAAATAACTGGAAATAATAGAAGCCATACTTTTGATAGTAAAGCTACTAAGTATCCTTCTAATCCGGGTAGGAAGTACAATTGGGTTGCAACACCAATACTTGGAGCTGGCACGAGCAGCATCAGTGCTAGTAATGCCTTTTTGTCTAAGGTTATTTGGAGCATATTAAAAATTTAACCTATCAGAAATTTAGCCTATCAGAAATTTAGAACAAACAGTATTTAAAACAGCCCAAAAATGAACGATAAAATCACTCCTAAGATTGAATTAGGGTAGTTAATATGTTTATTAATCATTGGAATTTTAATGTTATATTTATATAAAATAATATCCATGCAAATTGCCTAAATAAGCTAAATGAAGACTAACAATAAACATTCCAAACCTGCCCCAATTAACATGGCTATTTTGTACCAGAATTAATCAACATTACAGCTAACCCAATAATTACTCTTGGTATGAAGCTAGAGACTGCTGCGAAACATCCAGTAGATATGGCAAGTAGTTTTTGGCTTTAGGTAAACTTAACTATGTTGTGATGTAAAGCAGTAGTGCAAAAGAAATTGTGCCGCACAATCTACTAATAATTACTGTGGTAAATATGCATAAAAATATTTGCATTAAGGGATTAAAACTAGGGATATAAATCTTTAGAAACATTGTATTGCAACTAATTAAATAAGGTAATTGATTAGGTTGACACTCTTGTAAGTGGATACTTTTTAAAAGGATATATCTCTTAAAAATCAATCTAATTACCTGCTTGCTTATGTGACACTCGTTGTTTTGGCATAGGGTTGTTGTATCTAAATTAGTCTTAACAATAACCAAGGTTAATATTTCAGCATTCACCCAATCAAGAATGAGTTTAATGGAATAAGGGATAGTGCCCAAGATAGTGATTGTTCTCACCACCGTACCAAGAAAAAATGTTGTGTGTGATGTCACTCTTTGATGGTAAGTGTGAGCAATGACGCATTTACCCGAACATCACCTCAGAACGAATAATTGGTATTTGAAAAAGTAGTGCTAATGTACTACAAGACTGGTAATATAGTATTTTACTAAGCACCGATTAGCCTAACTTTCTAATGCTTCACTCTGCTTGCAAGTGAGAAAAATAGTTCACATAGATATGGATGCGTTTTACGCATCGGTGGAACAGAGGGACAACCCTAGCTACCGAGGTAAACCGTTAGTAGTCGGTGGCAGTCCGAATCAGCGAGGTGTGGTTGCAGCAGCCAGTTATGAAGCCCGTAAGTTTGGCATTTATTCCGCAATGCCTTCAGTAACCGCTTTTGCGAAATGTCCTGGGCTTATCTTTGTCAGACCGAGATTCGATGTTTACCGAGATATTTCCACTTCAATCCACGCCATATTCAAACGTTACACTGATTTAGTGGAAGGGGTTGCGCTAGATGAAGCATATCTTGACGTTACTGAGAATAAGCAAAACATCACCTACGCTTCAACTATTGCAAGACACATTAAAACTGCGATTTTCCAGGAAAATAAGCTGACAGCAACCGCCAGGCGTGTCGATTAACAAGTTTCTTGCAAAAATGGCATCAGGTCAAAATAAACCCAATGGACTAACAGTGATTTTGCCAGAGGATGCGATCGCATTTGTAGAGCAGCTAGCGATTGAGAAGTTCCACGGCATTGGAGAAGTTACGGCGGCGAAGATGCACTCACTCGGCATTCACACTGGCGCAGATTTGAAAGAAGCGATCGCTCCTGGAGCTAACACACCACTTTGGTAAAGCAGGTAATTATTACTATAAGATTGCCAGGGCAGAAGATGACCGCCCAGTTGAAGCAAATCGAGTTCGCAAGTCCATTGGTGCAGAAACCTCATTTGCACAAGACTTAAGCGATATCAGCCAGATGTTGCAAGAAATCGAGCAGATTGCCTCCCTTGTAGAGCAACGGCTACAGCAGCATGAAACGCGAGGACGCACATTAACTCTAAAAGTCAAGTTTTCTGATTATCAGCGTTTAACCCGTAGTAAGACAATGCTTGCTCCCATCAGTGAACTATCTACGATTTTTGAGATAGCCAAAGCGCTGTTTGAGTCAATTGAACTGGAGAATCGTAGTATTAGGTTGCTGGGTATTTCCTTATCCAACCTGGATAATGCCAAAAAAAACCAAGTAATTCAATTGCCATTATTCCAAAATGCAGGCATTATATTTTAGCGTAGGCTAGCAAGAACCGCAGGCATAGTGCTGTTTAAATACTGTCACCCACGACAAAAATCATCAACCCTCAACTCGCGCCACACATCAGACGGTTGCCACCCGGAGTTACCCACGGAGCGGAGGGGGCGATAGTGTTCAGAAATGTATTCGGATTCGGAAACGTAGTCTTCAATGTACACAGGTGGATTGTGTTCAATTACTGGTTCAGGAATATTTTGGCTCTCAAGCATCTCAATGGGTTCAGTTGGTGGTGGGGTTGCTTCTGTTTTCTTGCGAACTGGGTTAGGGTTTTTTTTGATGAGTCGTTTCATATCTATAGGAATCATTCGGCTTTGCACAAAGAAGGGATATCCCAGAATACAAGAACTTATCAGCGAATCCGAGGCATTTTGCCAGAAAGTTAGTTGTATGGGCGTGGATTACTTTTTAGAGACGGGAGCGGAGCGCGATGCCGAATAGCCAGTCGTAGAAACGGATTTAACAATAGCTATGATGTTGTCTACTCGCATATCGAAACATATTTGCCGACCATTGGTCGGCAAATAAGCGAGAAAGTGAAAGCTAAATTCTCAATTCTTGTGCAGGCTCCTTGCAAATCCGTAATTGTCGCCGCTAGACTTATTGCCTCCACTAACTATGTGGAGGCGAATTCATGGAAACAACGTCGTTATCCCTGCTAATTACGACTTTTTCTCCTCTGCTATACAAAAGCGAAAATGAGAAGTTGATTTCTCTTGCGTAGCGATCGCTGCCCTTGAAGAGTCCCAGGGGTAACGCACGAATATGACCTATGGTGTCAAGAGATAGCGGCAGTGCTTGATGCGATCGCTGTAGATAAGATGTTGAGTACTTATAGAGAGGTATAAATAGTTGCCAAATTATAAATTGAATGTTTGTAAAAGATGATTATAGTAAATTTATATACTCTATTGATGTGAATAACTCAGTAGAGTATTTTTGTGAAAGTGCGCCTATGGTAAGCGATCGCCTCTCCTGTGCCCAAGTAACAACCGCCCTCCACAGCCGACGATTGTTCCTTGGGTAATGGTGGATTCATGTTTGACCAAATTTTGACAACCATTGGTTTACACGCATTCAGCCAAGGGTGTTGCATTGGGCTTGGTTTATTGCGTCTAATCCCTGTATAGTGCAGCTTTAAAAGTTTTTCGCTCTTTTTGCATAAAGTACAAAACTTGAACTGAAGAGTATTACATGGCAAACGAATTATATGTAAAGCATGGACAAGATTTTAAAAGTCCCCTATTTTATTTCCCTTTTCAAGTGTTGCCCTGGACTCCTTGCCCAAGATAAGGGTGAAATATTCTAGAGCGGTAAAACTTGCTAGAGGTAGGTTGGAAGCATAGTATACTCGTTTGATATTTTCTAAGACACATAGGTAATTAAGCTTTTAGTCTCACCTCTCCAGTTAGTTTTGCCGTTCTAGCTAGTGATCGCCCTAACTTCTTTTTTCCTGCTGGGCTTTCTTATCCCTATGATCTCTACCACTCATAGTAAAAGCATTGGCTATTTGAGTTGCGCGATATTTTTTATACTCTGGAGTTTGGAGATATTTCTCAATCCACTGATCGCCTTGTATGTCGCCTAAATCTCTTGTATATACCTTATAAGTTTTGGGGTCTATGCCACATTTCTGCAACTGCATTAAAGTGGTGTACATTTGATGCATATCGGGCTTGTAGTGACCGCTTTTATCAGATATCTCTTCAAGCGTGCCACCTATAACTTTGATTGCTCCAGCACCCTTGACTGGAATTCCAGCTAAGGCGCTTGAGTGGTGATACTTACCTTCCTCATGAGCATCTGCATAGAACTTACCATCGGGGCTTAAAACAAAGATCATCCAATTCTCTCCACCATCCGGCGCACCTAAAGCTGTTTTATCCATCGAGCTAACAGAATCTCCAGAGGCATCTGTCCATTGACCGCCGCTAATGGTGACTTCTTTGTTTTTACGCTCTTCTTTTGACTTTAGATATTCAACTCTCTCTTGCCTTTTTTCTTCTCTTGTTTGCCTGATTTCCTCTTCGCGTTCTGGGTCAGACTGTATTCCAAGGTATGAGTTTCTCTCCTTAATCTTCTCGTCTTCCTCAAATTCTTCCTTTTGCATTTTTAGCTCTAGCCAATCCCAGAAGGAAATTGTATCTGGCGGCGATGAAGAATCTGTAGCGTATCCCGAAGTTTCTTTCCACTTCCAGAAATCAGCAACACCATTTTTCTTTTGTTCATCGAACGCCGTTCTCATGTCTTGATCTCTATTCTCCTTCTCATCCAGCCATTCTATAATTCCACACTCTTGGACCCACTTTGCAAATTTCCCACCTTGGTTCGAATAATTCCCACCGAGTTCAAAGGCAGGTCGATGCAGTGCATCCCATGCCTCTAGCCAGTAATTTTCATCGCTATCTTCTCCGTATATCGAATCCGAATAGTTTAAAGTTTTCGTCTTGCCAGGTATTTGACTCGTAGATGAATCTGTTTTGACTATCTTCTTCAATTTCTGCCAGCGTTGTTTCCCGGTTTTATCTCCCTCTAAACTCTCACTTTCCTGCTCTTGTGAGTTTACCTGCGATTCTTGAGGTTTAAAGTCCGATGCTTGTGATTCAGCCGAAATGCTTGATAAAGGTTGTGATTCCAATTGCTGCGCTTCTATCTCTGCTTTGATAGGCTCAGACGCTACCTGGGCTGCTTTTGGTTTTCTCGCTCTCTGCTGCCGTGCTGTTTCTATATCTACTCTTTGTTCTTCTGCTATTTTTTCAAACTTTGTAATAGCTTCTTTAACACTAACCCTTTGGATAATATCCCCGCTTACTTTGTTTTCTTTAAACTGTATGCCATCTGTGACACTTGCCACTTTAGCTGACTCACTTTTTGTCGTTTTCCTGTCGATTACATCTACCTCAGCCCCTAGTCGATCGGGCTGGCTCTTATCTATTTTATGATTAGGCATCGGTGCATGAATCTGCTGTACTACCTGACTTGCTATTTTGTCGGCTTCTTGCTCGTACTTATCCCCCGTTTCCCCAATAGAAAGCTGAGGCTGAATTGTTGTGGCTGACTCTGTTATCGGAGTTCTCTGCTGATTCTTAATGAGAATTTCCAGCAAATCAGGCTGTCCCTTAGTCTGTTGCTTTTTCTGAACCCAGAAGTCATCTATCTTGGCTTGCAACACGCCCAGCTTTTCTTGCTCCTCTGGTGTGATCGTGCCATACTTCTGCTTAATTTCCAGCCCCGTTGTCTCAAACTTTTGTTGCTGCAAGGTCTGATTTTCAATTTCCACCTTCGTAAGAGGCGTTTTTGATACTTGTTGAGCCTGGATACCAAAGGGACGATGTGCCAATTGTGGGTTGTTCTGGGGTGTTTGGGAACTGGTAGCGGTCGATTTGTGGACTCTTTGGAATCTCATGTTGTACCTTGTTTTCAAGCACAAGACGTTTCAGTATATATATCTATTAAATACTTATGTACTTCGCAGAGCAAGTATAAATAAACAAAGTATAAATGATTGCCGAACTCACCAAATTGCTAAAAGACATGCATACGCTAACTGCTGATATTCACGAGGATACAGATTGGAAAGATGTGCGACTATTAGATAAACCACAAAACGTACCTGAAAACAAGTTTCCCAACGAAACCCAACCGCGCACCCCTCGCCCCCGCAAGACACTCCACCCTCACCCTGACACCACCGCCACCAACCGCCCTCGATAGAATTCCTACTGCAACCCCGAAAGAAAACCCAAAATCCCCAATTCCGACCAATCCCCCAAATCTTCGTCATGCAGAGGGACAAGGTTAGTCATACAGTCATTCCTAATAATTTGCTCTGTGCAGATATAAATAGTTGTGTTGCAAAACTGGGAGGCACGGAATAGCCAATGATTGACCCCGCCGTAGCAGTCTCTTTTGGGAACTCATACCAGGACGGAAATCCTTGCAAAATGGCTGTACCTTGGATAGACAAAGACTTGACCGTACCATCAGGCAAACAGATATCAGCGAACTTACTACGGTTGCAGCCTTTGTGATCTGTGAAGTGGGATCGCAGAATGGTATTAGCGGGGTGCGACCCTGGCTTGTACTTGGGTAACTTGCGTCCCCCCACTCTTTCTATTAGCAGTGGTGTCGGCGCATTCCCGGCTAAAAATTTCTCCAAAGCTTGTTGCTGTTTAGGTAGCAGCTGTGAATCAGCCATTGTAGGGATGAGGTGAGCGATCGCTGAGTACCAACCACAAGGTGTAGCTCCCGAAGGTAGGGCAACCCGAAACCCCCTACTTGCAATCAGGACTAACCGCCGCCGCGCCTGGGGCAACCCAAAATCAGCCATGTTGACCACGTTGTAATCAACCGAGTACCCCTCTTGTTCTAAAGCTGACAGAATGATACTGAAACTCTGACTAATCTGATAGCGTGGGACATTTTCGAGCGTAAACACCCGTGGCTGCAACTGTCGGATGGCTTCTGCAACTGCGAAGGCAGCCGTCAGATCATCAGCCGTTTCAATCCCAATACCTGCTTTTGCAGTGTGAGCTTGGCTGAAGTTGGCGCACACCGGGGAGGCGTGGAGGTAATCGGGGCGGCGGGGAAAACCAATAAATCCTGACTGTACTACTTCTTGAACTGTTAGTTGGATTATTCTACAGCCATACTCGCTAAAGTTGTAGTGATGGCTTTTGGCGATCGCCCTGCTCAAGTCTGGTTTATTTGGGTCATGTTCCACTGCAATGACTGGGCGAATACCAGCCTGTAACATCCCCGCTTCAATCCCACCGCCACCAGCGAATAGTACTACGGCGATCGGTGCATCATCTGGGAGTACTGGTTTTAATTTTGTGTTCTCAAAATTTTTGCAGACATCTAATTTTGGTGATAGGTTTTTGGTTTTCGCTTTTTTGATGAAGGCGATGATGTCTTCTCTTGTTGCCCCCTGTTGTTGCATTAGACGGATCATTGTCACAGCGCCAGGGGGAATTGAACCTATACTTCGCCCTTTCCATATTCCATCAACTCGTTCTTCCCAGTTGTATCCCCATCGCCACTGAATCGGGTTGTTTAGGTCACGCTCACCTATAACTCGTGGGTAAAAAACTATTGAACCATCAAGTAGCTTTTTCTTTTCGAGATACGGATAGAGGCATCCTTGACCATGAATTTGTGAGCTTTTAAGGTCGTCCTCTAAGAATTTTTCGGGTGTTGCAGATAACTCAGCTATTACTGATTTTGCTTTCGGAGGTAGGGTATTGCTTGGGGCTGTTTTAATCATGCAGCCACCTCCATCACCAAATCATCTGGCACTTCAAAAATTCCTAACCGCCCAATGTAGGGAATTGGTGTAATCTCTCGCGGATTCTCCAGCTTCCAGTGGTATTGCCCAGCCATTCCCCAGCCAGATGCAACTTGTGAAAACTTGCAATCAACTATTGTGACAATGCCAATAACTTGGCCGCGACGTAGAGAGATTAACTCTGGGATTACTACCCCCATCCCTTGGCAAAATTCTCTCGCTAGCTGGTACTCTTTCTTGGTACAGGTTTTGGCGGCGTGAATGAGAATATCGCCCCGATAATTGATAGGCCAGCCACGGTTTTCAATATTTTTGAGAGCATAAATAATTGCCCATGCCCAAGGCTGACGAACAGATAGCGCTTTCATGAGTTTTAAAACTCCAGCAATTGAATGTATGCGTCTAATGCCGCGATCGCTGGATGTGGATGTGGCTTTGAACGCAGTCCGTTGCAGATTGTGGCGATAGCTCCAAGTTCTGTGAAAGTGAAATTGATATTGGACTGACGGTCAGAACAGCGATGTAGAACTGTTAGAAGAATAAAATTCAACTGTCTGAGAATTACATCTTCAGCTACATGAAGCCGCCAAGTTAGATTTTCTGAAGTAACAGAGCGCCAAGGGTTGTCGAAAGAACACTTTTCGACTTTGGGTAGTATCTTAATCTTGAATCTATAATCCCGGTCAGCAGTAGAGCATTCATCAGGGGCAAGAGCCGCCCATTGTTGTAAAAGTTGTTGGTAAGTTTCAATCATTCTCAGTTCCCTGTCTTGCATAAAAAACAATGTTTATCCTCCAGTAGAGCCTTAAAAACTACGACCACGAGATAAATTCTTGAATCTGGTAAACTGATGGTCAAACAAAAGCTTGACTGTACCGGTGGGGCCATTGCGTTGCTTGCGAACGACTAACTCAGCAATGCCACGATCTGGTGTATCGGGGTTATACATTTCTTCGCGGTAAAGCATGATTACAACATCACTGTCTTGCTCAACAGCACCACTGTCTTTTAAATCACTTAGTACAGGGCGTTTATCGTTACGGTGTTCAACTTCGCGGTTGAGTTGGGACAAAGCCAGTACAGGCACATCCAAATCTTTGGCTAATCTTTTTAATCCCCGGCTGATTTCACCGACTCGTTGAGCCATGTTCACCCGTGAATCAGTATCAAGAGCCATAAGTTGTAAGTAGTCAATGATGACAAGCCCAACACCACCGTAATGGGATGAAATTCGGCGGACTTGGCTACGGATTTGATTAAGAGAAGGGCAAGATTCGTCGTTGATGAAAATCTGTTGTTCACTTAACTCTGCGATCGCCACGCTTAAGGGTTGCCACTGGCTTTCATTCACATTCCCAGTTTCTAGAAAATTATTTTCAATGCCAGATTCACTGCTTAAAAATCGCTGTACGTACTCATCAGTAGACATTTCCAAGCTGAAAACGCAGATCGGCATCTTCCCAGTTTTGGCAACATTAAGAGCGAGATTACCAGCCAAAGCGGATTTACCAACAGAAGGACGAGCAGCTAGTACATACAACCGTCCTTTGCGAAAACCACCGCCAAGTATACTGTCCAGGTCATAAAATCCAGTCCTTGCTGCTGGTGAGCCTGTACCAGCATGACGCGCTTCATGTGACTTGAAGAAGATTTTGGACAGGTTGTCCAACTTTACCTTCCAAAACTAGATGTCCAACTTTACCTTCCAAAAACATGAAAAAGATAACATCTAGAAAAATTAACTCCCGGTTCGCTCATTTTTTTTGGAGTTCGAGAAATTGCCGAAAACCAGAAAATCTAGGTGTAGTAATGGTTTTAGCCATTACTATAAATTTACCTTGAACTACCACCCTGCTCTAAAAACTCTATTTTTATGCGATGCCTACGGCGGTAAACTACGCGCAAAGTCGGGAGGAGAGTACATTTGTATTATGGGCTATAACCCCCATTAAATCGTCCAGCTTTTTTCTAACTCAATTTAAAATGGGCGAACCGGGAGAATTAAAGGAAAAGTTGACGAGGAGTTATATTAAAACAACGAAAAACTTCAGAAAGAAAATGCAAAGAAATACGTGGTTTATAAGCAGTGTCAGAGCTTTGAGGTTTAGCGATTAAGTGGGAACTCATCCAGAATGAAAAAGAGAGGTCTTTTAACCCTTGTTCATCAAGATGCACGCAACGTTCATGAAGGTACGAATAGACATCTTTAATCTGAGGTTGTTTTGACAAATAAGGTGTAATCGCAATTAACTCTTGTAAGTAAGAGATGTTACGTTGATAGGTTGACAAACATCCCATCGAGCGAAAATAAGTAGTCAACTTCAAGGGATACTTTGTTTGACCTAACCATTCTCCACAATGAGAACAATAACCTGGTTGACAAAAATTTAGCATTTTTTGATTGCAAGAAGGACAGGTATTCTCTAGAGAAATCTGATGTTGAGGGCAGAATTTAACATATTCAATTAACCAGAGCAAAGGAATATAAATAACTTGCCCTTGCTCTCGCCAGGCTTGATAACAATAAGGACACCAAGCACAAGAAGGTTTCAAAAGCAACTCTGCTGAATCAAAAACTTTCAGCCAACTCATTAAAGTTAAAGAATATAAATCTTGACGTGATGTTAATTGCTCTATAGCTGTCACAATGACTGGAGTAATAGATTGAAGTCCATTTATAACTGATAAATTAGATGCAGTTTTTTTGTTAGTTAAAAATATCTGTTTAAGAGAAGTTTTTTTAGTATCTTTATGCAATAAATATTCCTGATGTTGAATCAAAGGAACAAGTTCATAAGTATAAAGTTGCCAAGAGCGAAGGCAATGCTGTTGTGCTAATCTTTGTAAATAGCTACTTAAACTCTCAGTATTAGGAGTTCCTAAACCTATTGGTTGTAGAGGATAAAGATGACTGATTTTAGGTAGGTTTTGAATTGTAAAATTTCCTAAATCAAAAGGAATGAAAAAAATCTGTTTCTTTATCCTCCTTTTCTGATTCCTGCTTTTTTAAGGGATAACGGCGACAGGGCGAACGCACGGGATTTCTGAAACCCTTGCTGGGCAAGGATCTTGATGAAAAAATAGGCTAAATTAAAAAACGCCAAAACCCTTGCTATTAAAGGATTCTTATACTTTAGATGCGTTTGCCCTGATAACGGCGAGGAGAAGTTTGTGCAATCGGCGAATGAGTAGTTTTTTCTCTTTCTTGCTTTGATTGTGTTTCTCCTGAGCAGTACCATGAGATGAGGGAATTAATTTCAAGTCTTTTTGTAGTTTGAGTAAATCCTCTGATGACTCTTGTAGTTGTTGTTCACCTATAGTAATAGATTTCAGCATTACCAAACATTGACGTACCTCTAAAGCATGACGTTGCAAGTCAGATAAAGTAATAGTCTGAGCGTTTCCATCACTCTCTAAAACATCATTAAGTGTTACACAAAGCCAATCTTTAAGAATACCTACACAACCTAAACTCCTCTCATAAAGAAATTCCCAATTAGATAATAAATCTGGCTGTTGAGGTAAAGGAAGATATTGACTAAAAGTTTGCACCACACTTTTAAAAGCTTTAGCTTCTTGCGAATTATCAGCATGATACCGTTGAAAATGAATGGTTTTACTACGTCGGCATAACTGATCTCCTAAATCAATTAAAGGTAATAAGTCATAAGTTCCAGTGGGAATAATTTTCACTTGAGTTAGATTGGCTAGAGATTTGAGAGTTTCGGGTTGATCTTTTAATTTCCGACCACTAGGTAACATAGCAAGATGATGTGCTTCATCAATATAAAAAGCATCCGGAGAACGATGAATCAAAGCCGATTCCACTGCACTCCGCCACGAGGAGCAAGATTGCCCATAATTAATCTTTTTTTCGATTAAAGGTTCGTTTAGTACTTTTAATAGACGAATATAAAAATCTTTCCAATCAAACTGACTAAATTCTGGAGCTTTAGCTTCTAAACCAATTACAGGGACTTTACCCTGATTGTGCTTTAATTCAGGTAAGGCTTTCTCGGTTAGTTTTTGCTCTAAACGTCGCAGTAGGGTAGTTTTCCCTACTCCAGTTGCTCCTACTACGAAAATTAAGGAAATCCCTGGTGCTTGATAAACTGATTGCATCACCTGATTAAAAGTCTGAATTAGATGAGGATGAGCCATTGTATAATTCACAAAAAATGTCACCCTTTCAGATATAGGAGCCTTTAATAATTCTTGAGGTAATCGCTGTTGTTCCATCCGTTAAAATTCTCCGTAAGATTCAAGAGTTTCTTCATTATTAGCGTTATTTATCAAGACTGATGAATTATTTTCTATTTCATCAAAGTGAGTCAATTGAGGACTGTTTGGAGAAAGTTCTTTCCCTTCAATTAAATTAAGTACCGTTTTATTTTCTAATGCTTGTAAGCGTTGTTTAAGCAGTTTTTCCTCGACTTGATAAGCCCCTTGTAAATGCTCCATCAATTCAGTATTAGATAAAACTATCGCCTGACCTTTATGTTTTTTGCGTTGGCGTAAGTCAGTACTAATAACTTGTAGTTCTTTTTCCGTGCGTCCTTGGAGATAGGGATAATGATTCGACGTACATTCATGCCAAAGCCCCTTAACATAGCAATAGGCAACACTAACATTGAACGGGTCAATTTTGAGCGAAACTGCTGTTTTCTCCACCTCTGGATTACGGAAAGCATGACACCAGTAATAAATATGATTTACCTTCACTCCTCTTCCGGGCTGTACGATTCGGGTATCGCCACTATGGGGGGAAGGTAAGGTTAAAATTAAAAAGGTTTGGTCATATTCCAAACGACGACTTTCTCTTGAACCTCCTAATTGGATACCAGTTTCATAAGCTTGAAATGGGGAAAGTCCCAAACTTGAATTGAGTCGGTTATCATAAATCGAATAAGCCCATGTTTCTAATGATTGATAAAGCTCACCAATTGTCCAGACGGCTTGATGGATGGGGTTAACAGACTTGGTTATTTGTCTGGTGTTTTTGAGAATTTGAGTATTTCCTTGTAATTCATGCAACCATAACGTGTTAGTTGTGCCAAACACTCTTTCCACAGGGCTTCCATAACGAGGTTCTCCTGATGGGCGGTATTTATGATTGCATTTGTAATAAGCCAACAGTTGTTTAAAATAAACGCTATGGAACTCTTTTCCATTATCGGTAATTATGGTTTGAGGTAATCGGCTAAATCTTTTGACACAAATCCGAATTACCATTAAACAACTACGGTAACTAGGTGGCTCAAAGGAAATATACACTGCTAAAATTCGTTTACTATAACCATCTACTAGAAAAGTTGCCCAACAGCGACCTAAGCTCATTTTTTCGCTGTCAATAGCACTACTAATATTGCAAGTTGCTAGAGAAATTAAGGAACTCACTAGGTTAATATCTAAGCAAGTGTGGTCAATATGAGCATTTTCCCAGGGTAACTCTCCGTCTTTGGGTATTTCACTGTTTGAGTGAAATGGTTTAGTTTGTTTAGCTATTTTTGAGCCTTGGCGGGCTAGAGTGAGTTGGTAATTTTTTTGTCTTTTAATCTGTTCACGAAATGTTTTTTCTGAGGGGGGTTTAAAAACAGGTTCTTGTTGACTACAGGCTAATTGAAATTCTCGATAAACTCCACTCACTCGTCTATTTTTGGCAGTAAAGTAATGTTTTTTAATGAATTCTGCCATAAAATCTAAGAGTGCTGGTTCTAGTTTTTGATGATGCCCTTTATCTAAATGTTTAGGGAGTAAGCCTACATAACCATGATTTTCTCCATATAGCTTTTGTGCTTGCTGATATTGTTGACGCCAACGACGAATACTGCGACTGGCTTTGGTAATAGGTGGAGAATTTTCTTCTAAGTATGGCTTTATGGCCCTCATATCGAGCATTAGCGGTTTCTAAATCTTCAGAACGTGCTTTGAGCAGTAGTTGTTGAACTTCTTTGTTGCCCTGACTTGAGGTATCTTTCGTTAGACCTGATAATTCTTCTTTCTCATAAAATTCGGCTTGTTCTAATGTGGGGAAAATATGAACAAGGTCTGGTTCGGCTAATGGGGCAGTATTAAAATTGATAAACAACTTTTCTTGGGCAATTAAACTATTGATTTTGTCAGGGCTAATTCCAGTTATGGCTAATAGCAATTCACTATAAGTTATTCCCGGATTCCCTTTGACTATAGATACTATTCTTTGATTATTACTCTGATTTTTTTTCTAACTCTTCGTCTTGAAAATATGGCTCCAACCATTGATAATTTCTCAACCGAATTACATTTTGTTCGATATCTGTCCTCAGCCGATAGTTAAGTCCGTATTTTTGAGCATATTCTTCTCCAGGTGGACAAAGCCAATTTCCTGCTTCATTTTGGACGTAGCGGTTTGGTTGTTGTTGTGCTTTTTTGATTAATTCACTAATTGGTTTAAATTCTTCCCATCCTACCCAGTTGACTTCGATTACAAAAAAATCTGGAGTATGGCTTGTACGAACTTGGCGATTACTTTTTGAAATGTAATTTAATTCTATTGGTGGCGGTTGGTCGTAATATTCTAAAACTTGTCGGTTATGCTCTAATTTGTCAATAATATGTGCTAGTTCTCCCCGATGGGATTCAAACTGAATGGTATGACCCATCTTTTGACTGCAATAATTCCCACAAACATTGCCATAATTCCCTTGTACCCTCCGAGATGGTGGAGATAAGCGAATCTGAGCTATAAGACTACGGGTATTCTGAGTCAGTTTGAGTTGACTACACCATTGCTCAAACTCTTCAAATGTAAGCATTGATTGGAGTTTAATTCTCCTTTTCAGTTTATTGCATTTGTGTCCACTTTCTTGTTCTATTTTTGTTATTATGTCCATTTTCTTCTTCCAAATGGACAATGGCTTTATTCTTCTCTTAACGAAGTTATAAGTATTTCAGCCTGCAACCTGTCCAATTTCTTCTTCCAAACCTGTCCAAAATCTTCTTCAAGTCACACTTCAATTTCGGTAAAAGTGTCGGCTAGGGCATGAGAAATATGAACCAAGTCAGAGGCAGAATGCTCAGACTTAATGCTGTAGACTTTTTGTTCGGCTTCGTCGAGAATTACAGGTAAATCGGTTTCGGTGGCATAACCGAGTTGAACAATCTCAGTGCCAGCAAGGATTAACTGCCGCCTTTGGTATTTTTCCATTACCAAGTCAGCTAAAACATCGATGTTCACAGCTGACACAGTACGGTCAACCAGACTGGCCAATTTATTGCGTCCACCGATACGGAATAATAAGCCATTATCAGACAACCAGTTGGTAATGCAAAGCAAATCCGTTGGTAATCCCTGGCTGTACAGTCGTAGGGCTGCTTGATAGATGTCTTTGTGGGCATTGATGTAAAAAGCATCTGTCACTAAGCGATCGCTGATTCGGCTCATGGCATTTGGGTCGAGCATGATGCCACCGAGTATTACTTCTTCAGCCTCAATGCTTTGTGGGGGTAAGCGGTCTTGTTGCGATGTGAAGTTTGTTTTGTCTTGTGTCATAGTTCACCTCATTTGAAAATTTTGATTTCTAGAAAATCTAGATTCCATATTGCTCACGCAGCTTGCGGATGTAAATAGGAATACATGGAGGGATGTGTCAGCTTTAACCAATCCAACCATTTGAGCGTTGCACCTGGGTCTTGTTGGTCATAACGGCTGCTAAAAGAAGCGATCGCTTTGTCTTTACCAACTTCATCCATGCGATCTAGAAGTTCAGAGAATGTGGCTTTATGCCAATCAAGAGAACGATTTGAGTAGTAACCGATGGGTTGTGTTTCATCCGGTTTTTGTTGTGTTGTTGGTTCTGGTATTGCTGAGGGTTTAACAACTTGTGACCAATAGCCCAGTAATTCTTCTAGTCCGGCTTTAGAGCCTTCTAAGTTACTAATTGACTTGATGACAGTGGGGATTTTCTCTTGCCAAGATTCATGCTCACTCCACTTAGCCCTCTGTTTTGCGATCAACTCCACCAGTCGGCGATCGCAGGTTTGGTAAATCTTGTCTCTGGTAGCGGTACGCCAGGGGAAACGCCAACCACGTATTTTGATTTCTGTCCTGTATACGGCTGGTAACGAGTCAGTTGCCATGATGCTTGGGTCTACTAAAACCATGTCAACCAAGTCTTCAATTGACTGAAATTTTGGTTTTTTAGGATTGTTCGATTGTTCGTTTTTACCGAACGACCCCGCCGCAATAGTTGATCCTTTTGAGGGGTTATCGGTTTGTTGCAAAGACTCAGAATTTTTTGACAAGAAAGCGGGTTGTTGTGGAGTTGGTTCTTCTGGGGTTGATTCTTCTAAGCTTGGTTTTTCTGGAGTTGGTTTTTCAAGGTTTAGTTGTTCAGTTTCACACACACACGATTCTTGGGCGGGAAGTGCGTTCTGAGTTGGGGGTGTTTCTTGTATGTGTTTTTCTTCTAATTTATTTTCTTCTAATTGTTTTTCTATATGAGGGGTGGATGACCCACCTATGGATGACCCACCTATGGACGATCCACCTATGGATGACCCACTTACGGATGACCCACTTACGGATGACTCACTTACGGATGACTCACCTATGGATGACCCACTTACGGATGACTCACCTATGGATGAATGATTTTCTCGAAATAACTTTGTGTCTTCTTTGCTGGTAAAAATGTAATATTGCCAGTCAAACTTACCATTGTTCGGATTGTTCTCTTGAACTCTCACTAAATAGTCATTTTGTTCAGCGTTTTTGATAGCATTACGGATTTTGTCTCGTTTGTACCCCAAATGTTTTTCGATTACCGTAAAATTAATATCAAAGTTTTCATCGTGAGAAGCTACCCAAGAAATTAACCTAAATGTTGAATCAGTAACGTTGTGATCACGAATTAAACTGTTGGGAATTGCAGTAAACTGTTTAGAGGGTTTACCATTACGAAATCCCATAAAATCCTCCTTGAATATTAATAATCTTGGATATAAACCTCAGCAATAGCGATAACTTGAGGTCATCTTTTACCCCCAACGTGCGGTCGAAAAGTTAGATTAATCCGTGTACTAACGACCTTATTAGTCTTTGGAAGTTGATGCAGATGAGTACTCTGACAACCTGGAAGCATCACCAGCAGACTCCCATGCTCCAGCCAAAAGTCAGTAGGCTTGCCCCCGATGGGCTTAATTTGGAATTTCCTCACCGAACCCAGACTGATGGATGCGATCGCAGGATTTAGCCCCATCGAAGCTTCACTGTCGTTGTGCCAGCCGATTGAATCGATACCACTGCGATACTGGTTGCCGATGACAATGCGGAAGCTGTAACCATTAGCAGCAGTAATCCTATCTCGCAGTTGGGCCAGCGATGAAGTCCAAGGTAATGGTTTGAGCAGTACACTCTTGGAGTAGAGGTAATCACACCCTTCGTCACCATAAATGCACTCCAGACGCGGAACAGGCATAGTTTTACCCAACATCCTGATTTGGTTTTGCTGCCATTGCAGTTCTTGGCAATGTTGATAGAGTTCGTCGGCTTCTTCCTTGTTCAGAAATTCTGGATAATAGTTGACTGGTAAAGTAGGAGTAGATTCGGGAAATAAAGTTAGTTGTTGCATAATTCTCCTTTGGCGATCGCCCGAACAATTTCTTCTGCCCGTTCTTGTGAAATAGCCTGTTCAGGGTTCTTGTAAAACCCAGCGATCGCCGACTTGGGACGAATAATAATTTGCTGCCCTGTTGCGCGTTTGTCCCACACAAAGCACGAGATGGTAATGTTATCGGTAGCCCAACGAGTACCCCGTTTGTCTTTCCGAAAACAGAAGCGTGGCAGAATCAGTACAAGTGACGGCGGATGCTGCTGCAAGAAATCAGCCCGGTCATCACAGGGTTCTAGAAAGCTGGTTAATAGGAATGCGGCAACACCCACACGCGCTTTCTGGTAGGCATTCTTGATAATTGGTGCAGCAAACTCCGAATATGGTGGATTAGTGCAGATCCAGTCGCAATCGGGAAACTTAGCCCATGACTCGGATAGTGTTGCATCCATTTGGTAATCAGCCGCTTTATGTGGATCAATATCGTTCGTCCACATTTGCTTGGTGTAGGGCCACACCGATAGTAATGATGCGATCGCCCCATGTCCGACACATGGCTCACCAATCACACCAGATAACGGAACATGACGCAGTAGTTCAGTTGTGAACCATGAGGGAGACTCGTAAAAGTTTAGAGGATGTCGGGTAACAGTTTCGATGACGGTGATTTCTGGTGTTAATAATGGTGCAACAGTCATACTTCATCCTCACTAAATTCAATGTGGCTTAAAGTCTGAAGTTCAACAGCTAATCCACTTAAGAAATTTTGGAGTTCAACTGTTGCCAAATCAATGGATATCTCTTTTTCTGACGTGTAAATAAGTTGCTTGTAATGCCCAAAGTAAACTTCTGTACGAGTTAAGTTTTGCTCTGTGTCAGTTAACAGAGTCAAAGTAAATCTTCCAAGTTTACAAAAGTAATACTGACGGTGATCACAAGGGTTGCCTTGATGCCAAGTAATATAAGGTTTTGAATCAATGTGAGCGCTAATAGATTCAAAATCAACGTGGAAAATGTTCATCTCAGTCAGCATCTCGCCACTGTTATAGCGGTCTGTTATATGCTGCTTAATTGCTGTTAATGCTAAACCGTCAGGAATATTAATGTGAGCTTCCGATGTGATTTTTTCAACTACTGTAACTATGGCTTTCATTGTTGTTACTCTAGAGATGCAATGAGTGTTTTTGTGTGGCGATTGTTACTTATTGAGCGGCAATCGCTTTTTATTTTGATTGTTAGGAATCCTGAAGTGACGACACTTTCTGGGATGTGTATTATTTGCTAGACAAGTCATCGTTGTAACAAATAATTTCAAAATACTGTTAGTTGCTTGACTGCATGAAAGAGAAGCTTTTAATGTTATTGGTAATATTCGATGCTTCAGCAAAAAATTCCATCTTTAGTTAGCGAACGTTCCTGTGGTGGGGGCGTTCGCTTTCACTTGGTCAGCACTGGTTCTTTCTTACTAGCGAAAGCCCCCGCCTGCCTTAACGCTGCACCAGGACTGGGGTGAGCGAAAAATTCTTCTATAGCTTTGGTCAACCCAGCCGCAACAGCCGGATCGTGACAAGCGTAGACATAGATGGGCTGTTGAACCCCATTAACCAATCGCGTTTCTTGGCGATCGCCCAAGTGTGGGTAGAATGTTCTCACCCATGTCCCAAGATGTCCCCGGTAGTGAGTGCCGCTTAGGGGGACTTTCTTTCCCAGTTCGCTCTCTGCAAAGTTGACCACGCCAAGCCATTTTTCTTTTGTGCCGGTTAGCAATTTTCTGTTATGTTCAGCCAAAAGGTTGCCGGCATAGTCTTTGAATTGCTGTTCCATGTACGGGTTGAGTCTGCCACCAGTTAACTCAGCTAAAGTTTTCATGGCCAGGACAAGAGTATGCAATCGCTGTTCAACTGGAGGGAGGGTTGGTGTAGGGGGTTGTTCTTGTGGTTGAGTAGCAGGTTTTGTCCAGCCCATAATGTCTTGCATCCAGGCACGAACACCGATCCGGTTAAAAGCTTTGCATACAAGTCTGGCTTGCTGTTTGCAGTGCCGCCCAGCATCAAAAGCGTAATATTCAATAACGGCAGCAACACCCATATCAGGTATTCCCTCATTCCAGGTTTCCAGTGCCGCAGGGCTAAATCCCTGTTGTATAAGGCTTTGGGCTAATGCAGAGGGTTGCAGTGCCGCACTTAGTAACGCACGACGAAGCGAAGAATCTTGTACATCTGCCAGCCTTGCAGTTGCCCGAATACTGGCTTTACCTTGTCCATTAGAGTCAACAGTGATTTCTTGCTTTATCTGTTCAATAATTTGAGCTACTTCGATTTGTGACATAAATTTAGTTGGGTGATAATTTTTTGTTGTTGATTAGAGAGAGTTAGACATTCACGCGCACCAAACTTTTTTCACCAACCAGTGAGAAACGATTCGATATAGTCCGTGATTGAGTTAAGGTTGGCGACACCAATTCAACAAGGTAAAACCAAGAATTATTCACCAGCCCAATCCCTAAAATCAGCCGTTGCTTTGTTCCCTTATCGTGAGAACAGAGCATTACTCTTTCGCCCAGAACGAAAGCAGGTTTTTGCACGGTGAGAGTTTCTAATTCTCCCGTCCCGATGATTTGGTTTTGTGTGGCGTGGAGTATTTCATTACGGCAATCAATTGAATAAATCCAGCACTCATGCTTCCATTGCATACCGCAGCAATAGCCAAATGTTCTTGTGGTTCTTAAGTAAACTCTCTCCAGTAAATTCACCTCAACGGGTGGAATTGTTCCACGCCAAGGTGGGGAAAGATACCAACTTGTTTGAAGTGCGTTAATATGGTCAATCATGCTTTTCTCTCCTGGGATTAATAACCTAAAAATCCTTGGCAATCTCCAACAAAAAGCCGCGTCCGGTATTCTGCACTTGCACCAATTCTTTATCTAGCAAAGTTTGAATTACTGAATCGGAGAATTGGAATTGCAAACGGTGCAATGGAACACAACCACCACAAAGCCGAATCGAACGCAGCAAATGATTTGCTCTACGGTCAAAGCTGTTGTTTGCTTCCTTAGCCATTGTCGGTTGAGAATGCTTATTTGCTGTTGATAAAAGTCAATCTCTGCGGAAATTTGCTGGAATAATTCTTCTGGCGTGAGAGGTTGGATTTGATCCTCTTTCAAGTAGGATATTTCATCAGAATTCTTGTTAAGCATCAGTACATAGCGCCAACCATCATCAAATTGTTCAGCTAATTCTGTACCCAAAGGATAGTAATAAAGTCCCAGGATGATGCCCTGTTGTGTACGCTGTTCCAAGTTAAAGCGAGGGTAGGGCCAGTGTTGAGGGATCGAGATTGTCGGTTTCATAGATGAATAGGTGAATGAAGGGACAATGAAGCAGAGGAGCAGAGGAGCGGAGGAGCAGAGGAGAGATTTGTACAGATTCTTTCCCCTCTGCACCCCTGCCCCTCTGCCCCCCTGCCTCTTTACGCTGTCACTAACTCCGCCCTCTCCAGCAGCCGTTGCAATTTATTGCCAGTTAGCTGTTCTAAGGGTTGCTCTAAAAAATATTCATCAAAAATGGATTTATCATCACAAGACACATCCACCATCGACAGCGATCGCACTGCATCAAACACAGAGTTGGAATACTGTTGCTGACCATAAGAACCCAGGATTACCCACCAGTTACCGTTAGTGCATCCGACTTGTCCCAGCTTTACGCCGTTGCTGTTGTAAATGCCATCGTCGAGAATTTCAAACCCGTACTTCTGGCACTCGTTGAAGATATGCGCCATGATTCGGTTTTCGGTCGTGGGGGGTGTTTGTGTTTGGGTGGGTAGTGGTTCGCTAAGTGTGCTGTCTTGGTGATGCCATTGGATGAAGCGGTGGCATCTTGCATAAGTGTTAGCTCGAAACTTCTCTTTACCCTCTACCATGACTACCCAAGGCTGTGTTAGGTCATCGTCGTGGCTGATGGTGGCAATTAAATGATTGCCTGAATATATTTCGTGATCGTAAAAGGATATTTCTTTTGTTGTCAGTGGTTCGGGTGCAATCGCTTGGGCTTGGTTGGCGATGTAGTCGTCGAGTTCTGCTTGGGCGAGGGCTTGGCTGTCCGTGACTTTATGAAGCTTGGTGGATTGGTGAGCGATGATTGCGTTTACCCAGGTGTCAGCTGCTCTTTTGTCTCCGGTGGGTGTAATGCCTAATTCGGCAGCGATTCTTTTGAGACGGGGGAGGTTATAGCGGGAAAGGTCTTGCTGAGTGTATTTGGGATATGTCATGATATAGATTCCTTGAATGTAAGGACAAAGGGCAATCGCGCTAAGTTTTTCCAGGACTAGTGATTGCCCTCTGTTATTTATATATTACCAACTAATAGTGGGTAATACAACAGATGGTAAGATAAGAGTTGGTTATACGATAAACATTTACAATAAATACTATTAATAGATAGACTTCTGAGAGTGGGTTAGTCTATTTATATGAATTCAAATTATGGCTGTGGAAGTAAGACTTAAAGAAATTAGAAACGCCAGAGGGTTTTCGCAAAACGAACTAGCAAGACGACTAGAGATGTCATTGACTAATGTTCAAAAAATTGAATATGGACAAGCTAAGTCAATACCTTTAGATACGCTGGATAAGTTGTGCAAAATTTTACAATGCGAAGTTGGTGAGTTACTAGTTCGTGTACCGGACGATGATGAGGAAAACTCACAACTACCCATAAGTACAATTACTCCAGCCACGGAGCAAAATAGTCCTGTAGATGAGTCTAAATCTCAAAGCAGCAAGAAAGCAAAAAAATCTGTTGGTGGTGTAGTGTTGCCATTTGAAAAAAGGTCAGCATGAAAACTAAATAGAAATTTATTTAAAAAATAATTGTCAATCCGTTAGCTACTGTACAGTTCATTGACTAGGACAAAGTAACTGCTGGTTCAACAGAGGTGATGTTAGCTAATACAGTTACATAATGGCAGAACTCAATTCCTGCTTAAACACTGGCAAATTAAAGGTGGAATGATGAACAAACCACCTCGTAGACGCAAAAAAGCCACCTCTGGCGCATCTGCCGATTCAGCTTCAGCAGCTAACTCTGTAAACGAGGATATCTCCCAGCAAGAAGACCCAGGTTCAGCAACAATTGATGTTACTGCTGTTGAAGTTCCAGAGTTGACAGAAGAAGAACAGCGCGATCGCCTGCACCTGGAGCGGAAGGTGGAACGGGCGTTTTTTGAGGCCGGCAAAGCACTGACGGAATTGAGGGACAGACGGCTTTATCGCTCTACGCATAAAACATTTGAGGAATACTGCCGCGAGCGCTTTGGGCATAGTCGTCGGCAATCTTATCTTTTAATGGATGCGGCGGTTGTTTTCGATAATTTGATGGAAAAATGTGATCCAATGGATCACATTTTGCCAACTAACGAACGTCAAGTCAGACCAATGACAAAGCTTGAACCCCAACAACAGCAAGAAGTGTGGGTAAAAGCAGTGGAGCAGTCAGGGGGTAAAGTGCCACCAGCTAGAATCGTTAAAAATGTAGTGCAGCAAATAATGGAACGCACCCAAGCACCCAACACCTACCAGTTAGGCGAAGTATGCCAAATTCTTGCTAAGGACAATCCCGAACTGAGAGGCAAAGGTGGCTGTTGGGGTATCGTTAATCATGTGGGCGAATTCAGCTGCGCCGTCAGAACTTGGGATGGTGAGTACACAGTTGGCTTGCAGCACATGAAATCCTTCAACTACTTGCCCCAGGAGTGTGGGCAGATGCAGCAGATTAGCGATCGCATCAGTCGAGTCTATTCCGATTCGCTGGAGGAGACAGTCAAAAGTCTGTTGCAGTCGTTGGGGAAGCTGAATCGCCCTTATCTAACTGCTGTGGAAGAAAAACTTTTGAGCGTTTTGGAGTCTGAATACGGCTAAAGATAATTTCAGTGCGTTGAATTTTTATTTTCTAAGTTAAATTAGATACTAAAATATTTTCAGCATTTTTAAAAACTTAGCAAAAATTTCCATCGACCTACAACGTTAGAAATTCTCAAATGTCTACGCAAAATTTAACTGTCTATTTTATCGAGAAAGTCCCAGAGGATATTTTGCAAGGATTAGGCTGGGTAAAGATGGATTACAATATAGCTCAAAGATTACAGATTCCTGTTAAATATACTGGAGTAATTGCTATTCTTAATCCAGAGCCTTACTGCTGTCCTATTCAGCCAGAGGATAAGCTACCCTGGATTAAACCTAACTACCAGTCCCACTATTATATCCATCCTCCAGAAATTAGAGGCAAGAAGAAAAAATTTCTACTTCATATAAAAGGGGAGAATATTGCTTTATATGCACAATATTCTTTAACTACTGAAGCTATTGTATCATGGCTGCTTTCATGGGCAGATAGCGATGTTCAATTAATCACTCCCGGTAACAAACGTATCTCTCTAGAAGGAAAGATAAAACCTAATAAAGCATTTATTTATTTCATTTTTAATTCAGATAGCTATGCAATCAAAATTGGTAGAGCTAGCGATGTTGAGAAGCGATTACAATCTCTACAAACTAGTAGTCCAGTTCTCTTACAAATTCTGAAAGTTATACCAGTAGATAGTGTTAAAAAATCTCAAGAGTTGGAAACATACCTCCATACCAAATTTAGACATTTAAGAATGAGTGGAGAATGGTTTAGGGCTGATCCGGAGTTAAGAAATTATATTATTCGTTGTGATGAATCATACTTTAAAGATTCTTTTTTAAGACAATTTAGCCCTAAGTCTAGTGTCCGATTATCAGAAATATAACTCAGCAGTACATTTCGGAAATAATAAAAAAAACTCTAAAATAGTAACTTAGGAACTGGATCTTTATCAATAGCACATATACCTGGATGCTGTTCTTGTATGTAGGGCTTCTTATCCAGTAATACTTGTAGCTGTTCACTGGTAAGACAGAGAAGCTCTACACCACTGACAACTTTCAACTGTGAACCACATTCCAAAGGAAATAATTTCCAGCCAATTTCTGAGTTTCGTGCTAATTCCAATCTTTGAGTAAATGACATAGCTTTCACGTCTTGCCTCATTGCTTCATAGTCATTTAATGGGATTGAAGTCCAAACTCCAAAACGTTTCTCTTCCATGACTCTGTACATACTAGGGTTGTGCATAATGCGTTCTTCAAACCAAGGAATCAGCCTTGTTTCGATACCATTGCACCTAGTTAACCAACGAGCGCCATTTTTAAGCCGGTCGTACTCAATCCATCTAAATAAACTATTGGGCTTTCTATTTACAGCTTGCAAACTCTTCCGAACTAATGTTGTTGCAAGCCGAGTTTCTGTATAGTTAGCCAGATAACCTATAACTATTGTTTTGAGCGGAAGTTTTTCACTAGTAGGACATACTCCGAAAACCAGCACTCGCCCGTTTAATTTTTTGAGCGACAGTGTTAGCATTTGAAAGCTAGGTAACAACTTTTTTTGAGGTACTTTACTTTGATTTAAAGTTGGGCAATAGTACTGTATGTACTGGCGTTCTAGTTCATTAAGCTGAATCGGTAAGCAGTTTAACCAAAATAGCTTGACTTCACACCGACGGTTAATTGCTTCTAATTGTGGTAAACGATGATGATTTAGCCAACGGCTTCTAAGATTTACTGCTTGACCAATGTAGAGAACTTGATCGCGAGCTACAGCGAAATAGATTGCAGAAGCTTCTGTTAATTTTTGTTTATCTACTAACCTTAAATAGGGTAAATTTTTAAAATTTTCTAACACTTATTATATTATTAAGAATTTTGAGATTTCGGCTATTTTATTAATTAAACAATTTGTTTTTTAAAATTATATTTATCTTTCTAGGGTTTAATTGCTGTTATTTCTTAATTCTTCAATCTGAGTACATATTGGTTCTCCACAAAACATCTGCCTTGCCCAATGCTCACAATTATAACTAAGCTTGTTCCAAACTCTTCTCTCCTCCTTTCTTGACTCTTTTATACGTCCTTCAACTTGGCTAAAAGGAATAGAATCAGACAAATGCTCTTTAACTATCCACTCTGGAGAGTAGGATACTTCATGTACATAACCAAAACCTTTCTCCACAAGGCTATTTTGAACTTTTACTGTTGCTCCTGTAAAAAAATGGGCAACTCTAAAACCCTGTTGGCTAGGTGTAATTAATCCATAATGTTGGTAGCTCCTGTCCTTTTCATCTTTACAATCAATAGCTACGAGATCACCAATTTTAATTGGTTCACCATGAATATCAGTGATATCTGGAATTTTATCGAGAAGAGAATAGTAATTTGATAAAGAGATTAATTGAGACTCAGTAGCTTTAAATAAAGATTCTGTCCACTTTGGATTGCTATCAGGAATGATTTCTATAACTTTGTCAAAAAGTTCTTTAGCTTTTTTTATATGCTTGACAAGCGTTTGTAAAGAGTGAGAATGCTGCTCTATATTAACTTTATAAAATTTGGTATCGATCTCAATTTCTAGACAATCTGCGGCACGGGTACAAATCTCTAATATTTCTTTATCCCTAGTAGATTTAGCAATTTGGTTCAACTCATGGGAAATAGTTCCATTATGAAGATGATTTTGAATTTCCGAAAATAAATGTATGACTTTGCCTGGATGTAATTTTGATTTATTTCTCATAAGTTTAAGGCTAAAATTTATGACTGTATTTGTTATTTGTTCGATTTTCGCTTTTCTTTTTGCTCTTTTTCGATTTCTTCGATAAGAGATGCCGAGATAGGAGGAGCTATTTCAAGCAACGCACTAGAAGCTATACTTGCAACTTTTAAGGCAGAGTTTATACTTTCTGGATTTGAGGCAGACATAGGAGTTTACTAATCACGATAGCTATTTAATATACTGGCTTTTAAGTATTATTTGGTATAAATTGCATAAAGATATATCTAGTTATCTAAAGATATAGTTAAGAAGATGTGGTTCAGGCTAATAGAATAGCTTGAAAGTGCATTCAGTTCATTAGCAATTGAAATTACAAACTTTACAAACAAATGCAACCAAGAAGTGAAGCGACTATATTTGACTGCGGTGGAGGAGAAACTATTGAGTGTGATTGAGAAGGAGTACAGTGTTGGGAGGTGAAACTACCAGCAACGAATTTCTAACCAGTTTTTTAAAATTATTACAGCAGCTTGGTCAAGGATATTTATTATACTGAAAATATTACTGTCACTTGATGACAATACTTCTTTTCCTCATAAACAAATTGTAAAGATAAGCAGCAGAAATGAACCAAAGCCACCAAAATCTTAGCAGAAAAACATCATAGCTTAGTTTAGGTGTTCTGAAATCAGTCAAGCTCTGTTTCAAACCAGTAATAAACAAAGTATAAATTGTAAAAATACCAACAATTGGCAAAATTGATAACACAAGTATTCCGAAATCTCGAATAACTAATAAGCTAAACTTTGGTAATCTTAACCATTGTGGTGAATTTGACCATAGAAACTTGAGTAGAAATGAATACGCTCCTGCCAAAATTGAAAACCAAATCAGAGCTAATAACAATGCACCGACAGAAATAATAAAGAAAAAAAGTAGACCGCTACCGCCATTACCTGTAATAACTAGAAGACTGCCTACTAAAGAATAACGCCAAAATTCAAAGGCAAAAATTACAGTTGCGCCAAAGTACGCTGGTATTGCTAATATCATAGCCTTCATCCACGATTGTGGATTAGGCAGCCAAGCAGGAAACCAACTTGTTTTGTTCATAGCTTTAATACTATTTATAAATTTTGGATAGAATATTTACGCTGGTTTCTAGCTAGTTCTTAGAATAACGATAATAAACGATGTATATTACATTGTCGCTACGGATATATACTTATAAAGTACTGAAAAGTCCAATGATCCATACACTTGCTGAGAGTGATTGTGCTACCCAGGACAACCAACTAAGCTAAGATGGAGTTGTACCGTGAAACTTTGGCATGGCGAACACACGGTTGGGTTGCAACACCTGAAGTCCTATGATTACTTGCCTGCTGAATGTGAACAGATGCAGTTTTTGAGCGATGCCTACGGCGGGCTACGCCTACGCATCATTAGGTCACGAGAAAACGAGAACTTGGAAGATGCTCCAAGTGCTTCAGCACAGAGCTTGGGGGAGTTGAAGCGACCGTATTTGACTCCTGTGGAAGAGAAGCTATTGGGTTTTATTGAGAAAGAATACGGCATCATAGATGAGGTACTACCCAATTCTCGATAAACCAAGGAATAGGAGAAAACAGTAATGCAAAGTATTAAGTTATGTTCTCATGTTGGGGCTGACGGCATTTTGCATCTTAATATCCCCGTGGGGATAACAGACAAAGAAATAGAAGTAACAGTAATATATCAACAGCTAGAACCATCAGCGCCCCCGAAAACACCCGAAGAATTGGGATGGCCAGCCGGATTTTTTGAACAAACAGCTGGATCACTAGCAGATGACCCAATTCAAAGATATCCCCAAGGTGAGTATGACACTAGGGAGCCATTAGAGTGAGATTTTTGTTAGATACGAATGCTTGTATTGTTTATCTGAATCGTCCTATGTCTGCTGTGAGGCAGAGGTTAGAATCGCTATCTCCAGCAGATATTGTTGTTTGTTCGGTAGTAAAAGCCGAACTATTCTATGGTGCAATGCGAAGTAATAATCCCACACGGACTTTAACATTACAAGAAGCATTCTTAAATAATTTTGTATCTTTGCCTTTTGATGATCGGGCGGCTCGGATTTTTGGCACAATTCGGGCAGAGCTAGGGATGCTTGGTACACCAATTGGGCCTTATGATTTACAGATTGCAGCGATCGCCCTAGTGAACAACTTGACGCTAGTCACGCACAACATAAGAGAATTTAGTCGCGTTAGTGGGCTGGTGATTGAGGATTGGGAATAAGAGCAATGAAAACTAATGCTGCTCGACTACTGGACAAACTAGGTATTCCCTACCAAATCCTGAGCTATGAAGTAGATCCTGACGATCTGGCTGCTGAAAGTACAGCCCAGAAAGTAGGACTTCCCGCAGAGCAAGTTTTTAAGACTCTAGTAGTCAGAGGTGACACAACAGGTATCTGTTTTGCTGTTGTGCCAGGAAATGCTCAGTTAGATTTAAAAGCCTTGGCACGGATTTCGGGAAACCGCAAAGTTGAGACGGTTGCCCTCAAGGAAGTTCAGCCACTAACAGGATACATCCGTGGGGGTGTGACAGCTTTAGCTAGCAAAAAAGACTATCCAGTTTACCTTGATGAAACAGCAACCCTATTTGAGCAGATCACTGTTTCTGGTGGAATGCGAGGTATGTTGCTTCTGCTATCCCCATCTGACTATTTACGTGCGGTCAAGGGTACTTTGGGAGCAATTGTACAAAATTAGTACAGAAATTTTCCTCAAAAACCATAAAGCGATCGTTAATCAAAGGAAGCTTATAGCTTACTTGAGAAAAGCTAAGTATTATCACTAAGGAACTTTATTTTTACCCTACGCTTGAAAACTAATCTACGTAAGACCTCTGAGAAAAATAGTCTGTAAATTACTTATCAAATAAAAGCTTTAAAATTTCCTTGATAATTAGCTAAATAATATAGCCGTATATAAAAATACTTCATAAGATGTAGCAGGTGCTAAGACTCGAATAGATCAATATGCTATTTTATACCTGCTACTTATAAAAAACATAGTTGCTTTCTTAGCACTCTAGTCCAACCAGTCATTAGACATAAGGGTTTAGGGGAGCGAGTTTCTCATGATTAGAGGAGGGAGAATACCAATCCAGTTACAAGGGGGAAGACACGAGTGACTGACATTGTAACTGGACAGATTGTGCGCGTGCGATCGCGGCAATATCTTGTAGAAGAAGTTGTGTCGAAACCGTCTCCAGAGCAAGACACAAAAGTTAGTCTTTCTTGTTTAGAAGATGATGCGTTAGGAGAATCGTTAGAAGTCCTATGGGAACGAGAAATAGACGCAAAAATCGTAGGGGCGACATCATGGGATTCCATAGCGAATCGAGGCTTTGATAATCCACGTTTGTTTTCCGCTTACTTGCACACATTACGGTGGAATTGCGTAACCTCCACAGATGCCAAGCTTTTCCAAGCGCCTTACCGAGCAGGTATAGAAGTCAAAGCTTATCAATTAGAGCCGCTACGTAAAGCTTTACTGATGCCTAGAGTCGGTTTGTTTATTGCCGATGATGTCGGTTTGGGGAAAACCATCGAGGCGGGACTGATACTGCGTGAGATGTTGATGCGGCAGAAAGTTAGGCGAGTAGTTATCTCGTGTCCGCCTTCAGTAGTGCGACAGTGGCAAGAGGAAATGGAGAGTCGCTTTGGACTCACATTTATGATTCTGGATCGTGAGTTTATTGCTGCGCGTCGTCAAGAACGGGGTTATGGAATTAACCCTTGGATGACGCACACCCGGTTCATTATTTCCCACGCTTTGCTACGAGATGAAACATACACCGCGCCATTACGGGACTGGCTTGGTGATTTTGCGGCTGCTTCCATGCTCATCCTTGATGAAGCTCATAATGCTGCACCTGCGAGTGGTGCAAAGTATGCGGTTGATTCCCAACTTACCAAAACTGTTCGAGACTTAGCACCACGTTTTGAACACAAGCTGTTTTTGTCTGCCACACCCCACAATGGACATTCCAACAGCTTCGCCGCCTTATTAGAAATTCTTGATCCTCAGCGTTTCTGCCGAGGAGTACCCGTTCGTAATCGCAAGTTGCTGGACACTGTAATGGTGCGGCGCTTAAAACAAGATTTACGAGAGATCGGAGAAGAGTTTCCCCAACGCTACGTTCTTCCTATAGTTATTGATAACCTCCCAGAAGACGCGCCCGAACTCAAATTATCCCGATTGCTGCAACAATATCGCAATCTGCGTGAGGAAAAGCTCAAAGATGCAGCGAAGTCTACCCAGACTACAGCGATGTTAGTAATCACTTCACTACAAAAGCGTCTTTTATCTTCCATAGAGGCATTTGCTCGGACTTTAAAGGTGCATCGGACGGGGATGGAAAAGCAAGCGGCTCACCGCCCATCCACACATCAAGTCAGTCTACCGTTGCTGTTTGAATCCCCTGGTGCTGATGACGAACGGGCTGAATTTTCCGAAGAGGAAGTAATTGCAGAAGAAGATGCTCAAATGGCAGCAGCTAGTATGCAGGCTGCCGGCCAAACAGCGCGTGAATTAGCGATTTTAGATGAAATGGCAGATGTCGCTAATTCCTCTCGCTATCAGCCAGATCCACGGATTCAACAACTGGTGGAGTGGATTCGTCAAAATCTTTGTCCCGATTTGGGTCAGCCGAATGCTGGTTGGTTAGAACGGCGAGTAATTATCTTTACAGAATATACAGATACGAAACGTTATTTACAACAGCAATTACAAAGTGCGATCGCTAATTCTAACCGCGAACAGGAACGCATAGATGTATTTCACGGGGGTATTGGAGAAGAACGCCGCGAAGCGATTAAAAGTGCATTTAACGCTGACCCAGCACGTCATCCCCTACGAATCCTGATTGCTACAGATGCAGCACGGGAGGGAGTGAATCTGCAAAATAACTGTGCTGACTTGTTCCACTTTGATGTGCCGTGGAACCCATCAAGGATGGAACAACGTAATGGACGGATTGACCGCAAATTACAGCGATCGCCTGTTGTCCATTGTTACTACTTTGTCTTACCGCAACGCACAGAAGACAAAGTATTAGATGTACTGGTGCGGAAAACAGTGACGATTCAACAAGAACTTGGCTCTCTTGCACCAGTAGTTGAAAGAAATGTGTCGCGCTTACTGGCTAATGGAATTCGCCACCAAGAAGTAAATAATCTTACTGATTCGATAAATAAAGCAGAGCAACTTAACAACAAAGAAACAGTAAATACACAGGTAATTAATGAGGAACTGGAGCAAGCGAGACTTCGCCAACAGGATTTGACTAAACAAGTTGAGAATTTACAAGAAATGTTGAAAGACTCGCGGGATTGGTTGGGACTAGATGACAATCACTTCCGTAATGCCATCTCTGCTTCTTTAGAAATTCTGGGAGTCCCAACACTTGCCCCTGTAGATGTGAATGAAGTTGCTAACAATCCTGTAACTGCGCGTTGGACAATTCCGGCTCTCGACCAGCGTACTGGTGCAGATCCAACATGGTCAACTACACTTGATACCCTGAGAACACCTCGCAAGATTGGACAAAAGCCTTGGGAATGGCGAGAAGAAGCACCGATTCGCCCTGTAGTATTTCGAGATCCTGGTTCTTTAGATGGGGATGTAGTTCATCTGCATTTAGAACACAGAATTGTCCAGCGTTTACTGAGTAGATTTTTAGCTCAGGGTTTCTTACATGATGAATTAACTCGTGCTTGTGTTTGTCTGACTGATGACCCCATGCCAAAAGTGATTGCACTGGGACGGCTGGCTCTATACGGGGAACGGGCTTCTCGCTTACACGATCAGGTAATTGCAGTCGCAGCAGAGTGGTCAGATCCAACTAGCCGAGGACGCAAGAAACTTCAGTCTTTAAGAGAAGGCGAGAAAGATAATGTACTGGAATTACTGGAAAATTCCCTGGCTTCCCCTCACTTACTGGAAGTTGCCGAAGCGGTAAAAGAGCGATTGAAAAAAAGTGCTGCCCAAGATGTAGCAGAATTAATTCCCCATCTGGAACGCCGCGCCACAGCTTTGGCTGAAAGTGCTGAGAAAAAGCTGGCCAATCGGGGTACTAAAGAAGCTGCTGAGATGAAGAACATTTTGGAGGAACAGCAGACCCGAATTATCAAGTGTCAAGAAGAATCTAAGGCAGTGCAGTTGTCTCTTCCATTCATAGAAGAACAGCGCCAATTGGATGCAGACCATCGCCATTGGGAAAAACGCCTGCAAGCGATCGCAGTGGAATTAATTTCAGAACCAGCCCGAATTGAAGCCGCCTACAAAGTAAAAGCAGTGCGAGTTGAGCCAGTCGGCGTAATTTATTTATGGCCGATTTCCGGCTAGAGGGAGTATAAACTATGGCAAACGATCCAGAAATTCGCTTACATAAAGAATGGTTAGGCTTTCTCCAGCCGGTGGGGTTGGTGGTGTCTCCGCCGGCATTGTCAGCAGCCCAAGCTGTGGTTAATCGCAATGTGGTGGAACTGCAACAAACACTTGCTACAGTTGCCAGACGTGAACCTCTGCCCAGTGAGATAGGCAAGGAAACCTTTGGAATTGACGACTTTCCTGCTTTCACTATCAATGTTTTAGGTTGGCAACCAGAAGATTTAGTTGCCAGTCCAGAGGAATTAGCGATCGCACTCCCAGATTACAACGAAGTTTTGACACCCACTTATGCTGTACCCGACCCTAATGGCAACTGGATGATGCTGGTACAGGTGCTTCCTGATGGTACTGAACTTGACAACGCTGGGGCGGAGGATAGTAAATCTACTGGTTGGCACGCCAGCCCCCAGTCTAAGTTTGAGCGCCTTTTGAAAGAAACGAAAGTTTACACTGGGCTATTGTGCAACAGTACAGAATTGCGTTTGGTTTATGCACCACTTGGAGAGTCATCGGGACACCTGACTTTTCCTGTACAGGCAATGTGTGAGGTATCTGGGCGGCTGATTTTGGGTGCAATGGAGATGTTGCTCTCGGCTGACAGACTGTTTAATGTCCCTAGCGATCGCCGTTTGTCTGCAATTCTGGAGAAAAGCCGGAAATATCAAAACGATGTTTCTATTAAGCTAGCAGAGCAGGTATTAGAGGCATTATGGGATTTACTGCGTGGCTTCCAAATCGCAGATGCAACCAGTAAAAGCCGCTTAGTGAGTGACATCGCCACCACTGCACCTCAACATATTTACGGTGGACTGATTACCATTTTGCTGCGGTTGGTGTTCTTGCTTTACGCTGAAGACAGGGGGCTGATGTCTCAAGATGCAGTTTATACACGTTACTACTCAGTTAGTGGACTTTACGAGCGATTGAGAGAAGATGCAGGCAACTATCCAGATACAATGGATCAGAGGTATGGTGCTTGGGCATGGTTGCTGAGTCTGTTCCGTTTAGTTTACGACGGCGGTGGTCATGCTGATTTATATTTACCAGCCCGTCATGGACAACTATTTGACCCAGATGAATATCCGTTTTTAGAAGGTCGTCTCCAGTCTACAGAATATCAAACAGGGGAAAGTCTTGAACCCCCTCGCGTTTCAGATGGGGTAATTCACAGGGTATTGCAAGGGTTGTTGGTACTGGATGGAGAACGTCTGTCTTACCGTTCTCTAGATGTCGAACAAATTGGGTCTGTTTATGAAGCGATTATGGGCTATGAGGTAGAAAGAGCAAGTAGTCCTGCTATCGGTGTTTGGAGTAAACCCAAAGGTTCTAAATCGAATGGCACTAAGAAAAGCTATAAACCGTGCTGCATAAGCATTACAAGTATGAATGCGTTAATAGCAGTAGACACTTGGCTGTGATCGCTATTTTTTATAGGGGCTGTGAAATAGAAGCGGTAACAGTGGAGGGTTACCCAAAAAGTTTTTGAAGGTAGAAAAAGCTTACTCGTTCATGGAATACTTTCTTTGAAACGAGCAAGCACATACGATAATTACTACTGTGACATTACGAGTACAAATCCTCAAGGATAAATTTAGCCAAAGTTTGGGACTACCGTTTAAAGAAGTATTGCCAGAGTCTGTGATCAGACTTGCAATCTCTGAGCTAAAAGTTAAATATAAAAAGCGGTTATTTGACCCATTAATAACATTATGGGCATTTTTATCTCAGGTTTTGGATACTGATAAAACTTGCCATAACGCTGTGAGTAAAATAATTGCACATCTAGCACAAGAACAAGTAGAAATTCCATCAACAGATACAAGTGCATACTGCCAAGCACGAGCAAGATTACCGGAAAAATTACTAGAGAAGCTTTTCAATTATTCTGCACAAAATTTAGAAGAGATAGTGACCCAAGAACATTTATGGTGTGGACGGAATGTGTTGGTAATAGATGGGTCAACAGTATCTATGCCTGACACTATAGAGAACCAGAAAGAATACCCTCAACCTAGCACTCAAAAACCAGGATGTGGGTTCCCAATTGCCAAAATTGGTGTGATATTCAGTTTATTAACGGGAGCCGCTACTGCTTTTTGCATAGATGTTCTGAACACTCATGATATTAAATTAGCTCGGAGGTTGTACAGTTTTCTCAAACCAAATGATGTGCTTTTAGGTGATAGAGCTTTTTGTGCTTACGCCGATATGTTTGCTATTAAACAACTTGATTGTGATGCCGTATTTCGCAAACACCAATCTCGTACAACTACTATGCGAAAAGGCAAAGTTATTGGAGATTGTGACAAACTTGTTACTTGGTATAAGCCTAAAAGATGCCCCGCAGGATTGAGTAATGATGAATTTTCAGCCTTACCTACTTCCATAACTGTACGCGAAATTTACTACTACATTTTTATTCCTGGTTTTCGGAGTCAACAAGTTAGTTTAATCACTACTCTATTAGATACAAAAACCTATTCTACTCTGGAAATTGTTGGGCTTTATGGTCAGCGATGGGACGTTGAATTAGATTTAAGACATCTTAAAACTACTTTGGGTATGGATGTTTTGCGCTGTAAAACCCCCTCAATGGTACGCAAAGAAATTTACGTTTATTTACTTGCTTATAATCTACTTCGTAGTTTGATGTGGTCGGCAGGCACTAGTTATGGTACTCCCCCGTTACGCCTGTCACTCCAAGGTACTCGTCATCATTTAAATAACTTTATTCCCGAATTATTAGCAGCAACTTCAACAAAACGTCTCCAAATTTACCGCACTTTACTTAAAGTTATTGCTCACAAAGCTGTGAGCGATCGCCCTGGCAGAAGTGAACCACGAGTCCGTAAACGTCGCCCAAAAGCTTACCCCTTGATGACGAAATCCCGGCATGAATTACGAAAACAATTGCAAACTGCTTAACCCGCAAGTGTTTCGGCTTTTCTTAGTGCCATTCGGTTCTAAATCTTCGGTGACAGTTGTTGTTAGCGTTGAGGAAGTTGTCAAAACTAAGGCAAGCGATCGCGCGAAATATTTGAAGGATGTTGCAGGTTGTGAAATTACTGGTAAATCCTTAACAGAATTAAAGGATGCGAGGACATCAGAGGATGTAGTGGCAGCTTTAGGACGCAAGGTATCACCGAAAACGCCGAGTTTAATGCCTGTAGGTTCTTTGTATTTGCAACCGGGGGAAGAACGGCGGCGTAGTGGTTCTCATTATACGCCTCGTGCATTGACTGAGCCGATTGTGAAAGAAACTCTCAGACCGATTTTATCGGCTTTGGGAGAAAACCCCACACCTGAGCAGATTTTAGAGTTGAAAGTTTGTGATTTGGCGATGGGTTCGGGCGCATTTTTGGTCGAAAGTTGTCGTCAGTTGGCAGAGAAATTAGTTGAAGCGTGGAATAAGCAAAACGTATTACCTGAAATTCCAATTGATGAAGAACCGTTACTTTATGCGCGGCGGTTAGTGGCGCAACGATGTTTGTATGGTGTGGATAAAAACCCTTTTGCAGTGAATTTGGCTAAGTTATCTTTGTGGTTGGCGACTTTGGCAAAGGCTCATCCTTTCACATTTTTAGACCATGCGTTGAAGTGGGGAGATTCTTTAGTTGGGTTGACTTCTGAACAAATTAAAACGTTTACTTGGGATGAAGACAAAACTTATAAAGACCCAAACTTACCTTTGTTTAATCTAGCAATGGAGAAAGCGAAGTTTTATCGCAATGGAATTCACAATTTAGATGAAGATAATTACGCAGCCAAACGCGAATTTTACAAAAATATAGAAACAGAGTTGGGGTATATTCGGCTGAAAGGGGATTTAGTTATTGCTTCATTTTTCGCCAAAGATAAGGATAAGGCGAGAAAGGATGAGCGTGATAATTCATGGTTGAAGTTTTATCAATGGCAGAAAAATCAGGAAGATGATTTAGATGTCCGGCGAATTTGTGCAGAATTGCGGTATGGGGAGAAACCAGTTCCAGCATTTAATTGGGAGATTGAATTTCCAGAGGTATTTGATAGAGATAATCCGGGGTTTGATGCAATTGTTGGTAATCCGCCATTTGCCGGGAAGAATACAACAATAAATGCTCATGCTTCTGGTTATCAGGATTGGTTGAAAGTTGTTAATCCCGAATCTCATGGGAATGCTGATTTGGTAGCGCATTTTTTCAGACGAGCGTTTAGCCTTTTACGCCAGTGTGGATGTTTTGGATTGATTGCTACAAATACCATTGCCCAAGGTGATACTCGCAGCACAGGTTTGAGATATCTCTGTGAGCAGGGCGGTACGATTTACAATGCTCAAAAGCGGTTAAAGTGGCCTGGTTTAGCGGCGGTTGTGGTGAGTGTTATTCATGTTTTTAAAGGGAAATATGAAAATAGAAAATTGCTAGATAGAAGAGAAGTAAATTTAATTTCTGCGTTTTTATTTCATGCAGGAGGCAATGAAGATCCAAAGGTGTTATTGGCGAATGCTGAGAAAAGCTTTCAAGGTAGTATCCTTTTAGGAATGGGTTTTACTTTTGATAATTCAAATCCTGATGCTACACCTATTGCTGAAATGCACCAATTGATTGAAAATAATCTTAAAAATGCAGAGAGAATTTTTCCTTATATTGGGGGTGAAGAGGTTAACTCAAGTCCAACTCATACACATAAACGTTATGTAATTAACTTTGGTGATATGAGCGAAGAGGAGGCTCGGAACTACTATGATTTGATGAAAATTATAGAAAGTAAGGTCAAACCTAAGCGGCTACTTGATAATCGTGCTTCCTATCGAAATTATTGGTGGCAATATGCTGAGAAAAGGGGAGAGTTATTTAAAACCATAAATCAGCTTAATCAAGTGTTGGTTATTTCACGGGTAACTGAGTATCTTGGTTTTGCAATTTTATCTTCTAGGATGGTCTATTCAGAGGGACTAGTAGTATTTCCCAATAATAAGGCTGAGTTTTTCTCTATTCTTCAATCTCGCATACATGAAATCTGGGCTAAATTCCTTAGCTCATCTTTAGGAAGTACGCTTCGTTATTCTCCCTCGGACTGTTTTGAAACCTTCCCCTTCCCTGAAAATTGGGAAACAAACCCCACCCTAGAAACCATAGGCAAAGAATACTACGAATACCGCGCCGCCTTAATGGTTCGCAATAACCAAGGACTCACCGACACATACAACCGCTTCCACGATCCCGACGAACGCCACCCCGATATTTTACAACTACGCTTACTCCACGCCCAAATGGATCGCGCTGTCCTCAATGCTTACAGCTGGACAGATATTTCCACAGACTGCACCTTCCTACTTGACTACGAAGATGAAGAAGACGACGAAAACACCAGTAAACGCCAGAAGAAAAAACCTTGGCGCTACCGTTGGCCTGAAGAAATTCACGACGAAGTATTAGCCCGTTTACTCGAACTCAACCAGCAACGCGCCGAAGCGGAAATTTTAGGTGGTAAGACTGCTGAGAAAACTAAGGTAAAAGGGAATACTAAAAAGGCAGGAAAAACGCGGAAAGCGACAGAAACGAATCTAACTATTCCTGGCTTCCCATCTGCTTCTGTCTAAATAGGTTTAACGTCAGTCAAGCCAATGAATTCCCAGAGAATATTATGACCACATCTGCCGAAGTGCGATCGCATCTGATTGATGCCTTACAACTTGACCTTGTAGGGCCAACACCCGATGATGTTGCCCATGCTGAAGAAACTTTAGATCAAGCTCCTTCCAAGTGGTATCTCACGGGATTCCTTGTACCCTACGGCGCACCAGTTGTGGATAACTCTGGCGATGAGGAAATGGACGAAGTTGGACGTGTTGGCTCTGGCGAAGACGAAAAGATTCCAGAGAAAGCCTTTGCTCGTAAAGCCTATTTCCCTTCTTCAATGGGGTTAAGTGTGCTTTTACCCCAAACCGTTAACCAACTTCATGTCACTGTCAGGTGGGGCGATTACCAACCACTAACCAAACCAGATACCGAAGGAAAAGAAATTACCTTCACAGGTGATTGGCAGAGAGTTCCGAGAGAGGCAGAACTGACCGTACCGTTGCGTACAAGCGGCAGACCGACTCAATTAGACCTTGGTTTAAATTTAGGCAATACGACTAAACAACTAGAGATTCCCCTTAGTGGAAGCAGTTCTCCAACATATTTGGATGTTCCAAACAGCGATGGTTTACAACTGGTTGTCTCAGTTCGCTCCGTAACTTCTGAGGAATTAGTACCAGCAGGAACACGCTCAGTTTCAGTATTCTTAGTTAATCATCGCCGCCCTAGCCCTGACCAAAAGCGGGATGCTGGTTATGCTTTCCAAACGAATTTAATAATTCAGACAACCGATTCCTTTGTACCACGCCCCAACTTACGTGGGCGAGATGGCGATGACTGGGATGAGAAAGTTGCTGATTTGCAATACAGGGATGATTACGAATACGCTGTTGGTCATAATGTTTCTGCAATTGCAGTTGCAAATCCCAATGGTGGCTGTCAGGAAGTAAGAACGGCTTGGATACCAACTGCTGACGTAGAAAAGGTAATTGCAACCCAGGTTAAAGATGTCGAAGTCGGCATGGAAGCCTTAGCCGCTGCACCGACAGCAGAAGCATTGCGAAATCTGCTCAGTCCAATGGTTAGTGCTTATTCTGAATGGATAGATGAGCAACGAGTCAAATGTCCGACTGGGCAAAAACGCTTAGGTGTAGCTAAAGACCTATTAGATCGAGCCGGAATTGCTAAAGACCGGATTGCTGCGGGTTTAAGCGCATTGGATAACCCACAAGTATTAGATGCGTTTCGCATTGCCAATCGAGCGATCGCCTTAGCAATTCGCCAGCGTGCGACTCATAAGAAAAACATTACTCCCGAATCTGTAGCCCCTCCAACTTGGCGACCGTTTCAACTGGCTTTCTTGCTAATGAACTTGGTAGGAATTGCTAACCCCGAACATTCAGACCGAGAACTGGTAGATTTACTGTTCTTCCCTACAGGTGGCGGTAAAACTGAAGCTTATTTGGGATTGGCAGCTTTTACACTTGTATTACGGCGGCTACGTCATCCTGGTATCGACTCTGCTGGACTCAGTGTGCTGATGCGCTACACATTGCGCCTCCTCACTCTTGACCAACTAGGACGTGCGGCGACGATGATTTGCGCCTTAGAGTTGGAACGGGAACAAGATGTAGAAAAACTGGGGAAATGGCCGTTTGAGATTGGGTTGTGGGTAGGACAAGCAGCCACACCTAACCGGATGGGCAAGAAGGGAGACAATGATGAAAACAGCGCCCGTTCGCGTACCATTGCCTTCCTAAACAACGATCGCAAACCTTCACCCATTCCTTTAGAAAACTGTCCTTGGTGCGGAACTAAATTCAACCGCAATTCATTTCAGCTATTACCAAATCCAGACCAACCAATAGACTTGCGTATAAGTTGCGCCAATCGCCGTTGTAGTTTTAGAGGCGATCGCCCTTTACCAGTATTAGCAGTAGACGAACCGATTTATCGCCGGTTGCCGTGTTTTATGATCGCTACAGTAGATAAATTTGCGAGTTTGCCTTGGGTAGGAGAAACAGGTGCTTTATTTGGACGTGTAGAACGTCATGATAAAGATGGCTTTTACAGCCCTGTTTATCCAGGTAGAGGTAAAGCACTTGATGCTGATTTGCCACCACCAGATTTAATTATTCAAGATGAACTGCATTTGATTTCTGGCCCTTTAGGGACAATGGTAGGGCTTTACGAAACTGCAATTGATGCTTTATGCAGTCGAGAGATAAATGGTCAAAAAATCCGCCCGAAGATTGTAGCTTCCACCGCGACAGTGCGACGGGCAACCAAGCAGATTCAGGCATTGTTTGGGCGAAATGAAGTTGATGTATTTCCGCCACCAGGGCCAGACCGGCGCGATTCCTTTTTTGCAAAGACAGTGCCGGCTCAAGAAAAGAATGCTCGAACTTATGTCGGAATTGCTGCTCAAGGGCGAAGTCTGAAAGTAGTATTATTACGTACTTATCTAGCATTGTTGGGAGCAGCACAGAAGGAATGGTTAGCAGCAGGTGGGAGCAAAAACCCTGATAATCCGGCTGACCCCTACATGACATTACTCGGATATTTTAATTCCTTGCGTGAACTGGGTGGTAGTCGGCGGATTGTTGAAGATGAAGTCAACTCTCGGCTTATTGGTTATAGCAAACGTAAACGGGTCGGTAAAAGCTCGGGTTTGTTTGCGGATCGGAAAATCGACGATGAACCGGAAGAATTGACTTCTCGTGTCAGCACAAGTGAAGTTGCAGATACCAAGAGCCGCTTAGAAGCAACATTTGACCAAAAAGAACGTGTTGATGTAGTCTTAGCTACCAACATGATTTCTGTCGGTCTGGACATTACACGCTTGGGCTTAATGGTAGTTTTGGGTCAACCTAAAACAGCCGCAGAATACATTCAAGCTACCAGTCGTGTGGGACGGGATGAAGACCGACCCGGATTAGTTGTTACATTACTCAACGTTCACCGACCGCGCGATCGCTCACACTATGAACGTTTTTTTGCTTGGCACGCTACTTTCTATAGGGCAGTAGAAGCTACCAGTGTTACGCCTTTCTCTCCTCGTGCTATTGATCGAGGGATTGCTGCGATTACCGTTGCTCTAGCACGTTTGGGACATTCTGGGATGACAGCACCACTTCGTGCGATTGACATTCTTCAGCACCGTAAAGAGCTAAATTTTGTCATCGATGCGATCGCCTTGCGTGCCGAGATGCACGATAAAGAACTTGATGCAGCTGATGCTGAAGCACTCCGTCAAAAAGTCAGGGGTCGAGTTAAGGATTTACTAGATTTATGGGAACGGATTGCTGGTGAAAAAATTAACCTTCAATATCAGCGTGAGGTTGGGGAAGCACCGCCTTTATTATTCGACCCACTTGACCCGGAATTAGAAAAAAAACCACTAGAAGAACGAAAATTTAAAGCTCAACGCAGTTTACGTGATGTTGAGCCAACAGTTAATTTGTGGGTTCGCAATCCTGACGGATTTGAGGTAGAGGAGGAAGAATCATGAGTAAATCAAACAAAAAGCGTCCTCCATCTGGAGAAATTCGCCAAAGCCAAATTTTATCTACTTTTGGCCCTGGGGCAATGGTGGATTTACCCGATTATTCCATCCTAATTGGCGGACTCAACCACTGGCACGGCGACAAAAAACGTATTTACGAAGACCGACTAAAGGAAAGAGTCGCTGACATTTTAGGGGTTAATGATATTGCCTTATATGCGCCACCTGTAGACGAGAAAGACCCGAAGGCATCTCGCACTGGAATTACAGCTTTCGCTTTCCCCACTTGGTTTGTTGCTCAAGTTGAAGAAACTTGGCCTAAACCAAATGAAGCAGCGCCCAATGCCAAAGTTTACCGCACACGTCCTCTACTGCCTTGGGGTAGTTTGGTAACTGGTAAATATCTCAATGCTGACAGAAAGAAAGTGCCAGTCGTACCTGTGCGCTTTGTACAAGCTTGTGTTAATGGGCATATCAAAGACATTGATTGGCGTGGTTTTGTCCATGAAAACTCTCAAGCTAACTGTCGGGGTCAGCTATGGTTTGATGAGGGCGGATCTGGCAACGATTTTGCTGATATTTTTGTGCGCTGTGAGGCTTGTAAAGCTCGTCGTCAGTTATCAGATGCAACAGTACCCAATGGCAAGGTCTTAGGAAAGTGCGAAGGACATCGCCCTTGGCTTGGCCCCAAAGCTCAAGAACTCTGTATTTCTGAGTCAACAGGGAAACCAGAATATAATCGGCTTTTGGTTCGCTCTGCCAGCAATGCTTACTTTTCCCAGCTTCTGAGTGTCATTTCTCTACCAGACTCGGATGATGCTTTGCAAAAGGCGGTTAATTCAGTTTATGAAGATTTCCTTCAGTATGCAGAAAGTAGCGATGAAGTTAAAAAAGAACGCCGGAAGCAAAAAGTAGCTGCTGCTTTAGAAGGATTTAGTGATGAAGCAGTATGGGCAGAAATCCAGCGCAGACAGGGTGGGCAAGGTAAACAATATAAGGGTATTAAGCAAGTAGAAATTGAGACTTTGCTATCTAGTCCCTTTGAAGTTGGAGAAGATGTACCAGAAAGCGACTTTTATGCTCGTGCGCGGAAATTAGATAACATCAAACCAAAATTACTATCTCTTATAGAGAGCATTGTCTTAGTACACCGACTTAAGGAAGTAACTGCCCAAATTGGCTTTACTCGCTTTGAGGCAATTATGCCCGATATTGACGGCGATTTAGATATTCAAGTCAGGCGAGCTGCTCTGGATATTGAGCCTACTTGGGTTCCAGCGATTGAAAACAGAGGCGAAGGCGTATTCATCGCTTTCCGTAAAGAAGCTATTGAAAATTGGCTCAAGCGGGATGCAGTACATCTTCGGGGGAAGAAATTAGCAAAAGGCTTTGATATCTGGCGCAAACAAAAAGGTATTGCTCAAGAGAAAGCCAAGTTCCCTGGATTACCTTACATTATGCTGCATTCCCTTTCACACCTGTTGATTGCAGCAGTGTCTCTGGAATGTGGTTATGCTGCTAGTTCAATTCGTGAACGTATTTATGCTGGCGAATCCGGTTATGGAATTCTTTTATACACTGGTTCTCCTGGCTCTGAAGGTACTTTAGGGGGACTGGTACAAGTAGGAAACCGAATTGAATACCATTTGGATGTTGCACTGGAGATGGGAAGGCTTTGCTCTAACGATCCAGTTTGCGCCCAGCACCAACCAGATGCCGAACAGGAGGATAGGTTTTTACATGGTGCTGCTTGTCATGGCTGTTTACTCATTGCTGAAACTTCTTGCGAACGACGCAATGAATTTCTTGATAGGGCATTGGTCGTTGCTACTGTTGAAGGCCCAGGGGCAGAATTCTTTGAGGATGTGAGAGTATGATGGCTTTTCTCCACCTGAGCCGTCCAGCCCTCGTTAATTTGGCAGTCGCTTTGGAAACTGGCAGACTTTCCCCACCCTTTTCCACATCCAATGTAGCGAACTACATCCCTGCGGCTTTAAATCGAGACATAGTTGATGAACTCAACCGCCTTAATGTCATCGGCGTACATTCCCAGCATATTGCTTATACGCTGCGGCTTTTGGCAGAAGAAAGAAGTACATCTCAAGCTGTGAGCGATCGCGTTGATTTGGTTTGGACTGGCCCAGAAATTGCTGGTTCTCAAAGCCGCGATACTGGTGTTGTTGTGCGCGAGTTGTTTAATACTGCCAGAATAAGCGTTCTCATTTCTAGCTTTGCTATTGATAAAAAACAAAAAGCACGAGAGTTATTTCTGGTGCTGGCAGAACGAATGGATTTAACCCCAGAACTAAATGTGCGAATGTTTCTTAACGTCAACCGACCACACAACAGTGAAGTGCCAACATCTACTTTACTGCGGGAGTTTGCCAATACTTTTCGCCAAGATATTTGGCCCGGAAAAAGACTACCTGAAGTATTTCACGATCCGCGATCGCTGACGCTGGGTGTGGAATCAAAAGCTTGTTTACACGCCAAATGCGTTGTTGTAGATCAGAAACGTGTACTTGTGACCTCCGCTAATTTTACAGAAGCGGCTCACGAGCGCAATATCGAAGCTGGTGTATTACTCAATGATCCAGTAACGGCTCTTGCTTTGCAAATGCAATTTGAAAGCTTGGTTACAAGAAATATACTATGTCGAATTCCTGGAGTCTAACTATTTTATGTCTACATTTGATTCTACAAAAATAAGTTTAAAAGATTTATTAGATAAAATTGTATCTGGTGAAATTCAACTACCCGATTTTCAAAGAGGGTGGGTTTGGGATGATGAACATATTCGTTCACTGTTGGTAAGTATTGCGCGTTCTTTCCCTGTGGGAGCAATTATGTTGCTTGAGGCTGGTGGTGATGCTAAGTTTAAAGCTCGGCCTGTTGAAGGAGTAGATCCAACACAAGCAACACTTGATAAATTGAAAAAGCTTATTCTCGATGGGCAACAACGGCTGACTTCATTAACGCAAGTATTAATATTTAAGCAACCTGTTCAAACTCGTGACTCTAAAAAGAAATTGGTACAGCGTTATTACTATATTGATATTGAAACAGCCTTATTAGGGCCAGAAAATTACGAAAGTGCGATTATTAGCATTGATGCAAATCGCATTCAAAAAGAAAACTTTGGGCGTGATGTCAAACTTGACCTTAGCACACCTGAGAAAGAATACGAACATTTTTATTTCCCTTGTAATCAAATTCTTAATTCAGACACTTGGGAACAAGGGCTAAATAAATCCTACCCAGATAAATTTGGGCGTTATATGGAATTTCGCTTCCAAGTGCTTAATGAATTTCGTTCTTATGATTTGCCAATCATCGAACTTAACCGTAATAACAAAAAAGAAGCAGTTTGTCTTGTTTTTGAAAAAGTAAATAAAGGTGGTGTTGATCTCTCGGTATTTGACCTTTTAACTGCTACGTATGCTGCTGATAATGTCAGCTTGCGGGATGAGTGGTTTGGTAATAGTCAAGAAGGGATTGAAGGTATTCAAGCACACCTCAGAAAACAACGTTTGTTACGGGAAGTCCAATCTACAGAGTTTTTGCAAGGGCTGACACTGCTGTACACTTTGGAGAAACGCCAGCAAGACTCAAAAGCAGGTAAAACTGGCAAGCAAATAACAGGTGTAACTGCCAAGCGCGAAGCTGTTCTATCTTTGCCCCTAGATACTTTCCAAAAGTGGAAACTACCCCTTACCCAAGGTTACTGGAAATCAGCTAAATTCTTGCGTCAGCAATCGTTTTTCTCAACTAGCGATTTACCTTACCGCACTCAACTTATCCCTCTTGCCGCAGTCATGGCTTTGCTTGGCGATCGCTGGCTGGAACCGAAAATCCATGAAAAAATCACCCGTTGGTTCTGGTGCGGTATCCTTGGCGAATTGTACGGCGGGGCAGTTGAAAGCCGTATGGCTTTGGATATTCAAGAGCTTATCGACTGGATTGAGGACGGTAAGGAAGAACCTGCAACTGTTCGGGATGCTAATTTTCAACCTGCACGTTTAGGGACTTTGCGTTCCCGAACTAGTGCTGCATATAAGGGTATTAATACCTTGATTCAACGTGAAGGTTCTCAAGATTTCTTTTGGAAGTCCACTATTCGGGATTTGGATGAAACCGATTGGGAAGGACGCAGACTAGATATTCATCACATTTTCCCCAAAAGTTGGTGTGACAAGCAGGGTATTCCCGCATCTCGTTATAACTCTATTCTCAACAAAACTCCCATATCATTTATAGCAAATCGCATGATTGGCGGTAAAGCTCCAAGTCAATATCTGGTTCAGCTTCAAAAGCATGACAGTGTTCAGCTAGATGATGCAGGCATGAATGCGATTTTGGCAACTCACCAAATTGATGCAATAACACTTCGACAAGACGACTTTGAGGGTTTTATGGCATCGCGTCAACGGATGATACTTGCCAAAATCGAAGCTGCTATGGGCAAGCCTGTATTAGTAATGGATGATTTGGCATTTAGTGATGTTACAGATGAAGACGAGTAATCAAAAATTAATTAACTTACCAACATGACCTACTGGCTATTTCAAGGCAACCCCAAGTATTACCGCATCATAGGCGGCATCCGCGACTTTGAGCAGATGCCGTGGCTGGCAACACGCTATGCCAAAGACATGGTTACTGGTGATGGAGTACTGATTTGGAAGTCTGGCGATAAGGCGGGAATCTATGCAATTGCAGAGATTATTGAACCTCCCAAAATTATTGTAAACCCACCTGATATTGGCTATTGGATAGATACCAGCCGCATTGGTGTTAAACCTTGTGCAAAGATTCGATTTACCAGCAAATTGTTAGAAAAGCCTTTGCTACGGTAAGACTTAAAACAAGACCTTGCCTTGAAAAACTTGGCTGTAATTCGTCAGCCGAACGCTACAAATTACAAGATTACACAACAGGAATGGCAACGTGTACATGAGTTGAAAGCATAGCGATAGCTTATCCTCTTATTAATCGAAAACAAGCTGTTGATTTATATTGGCTACAAAGGGTAAATCAAGGAATAAACTTAATTTTTAAAAACGACTATGAATTTACTGAATAATGCTGATAAAGTTTTTCAGATAATAACTTGCTTGGGACTGATTGCTTTATCGGCTTGCGCTCCTGCATCATATCAAGACCAAGTATTTACTTCTAAAGAAGGGAACTTCAGCATTTTGATGCCGGGTTCTATTGTCGAAGAGGTTAATACTCCAATTAAAGGCATAACAACCCGCACATGGACAGCTATAAAAGGTGAATCTGCATATACTGTAGCTCGATCAACCTTTGCTAAAAAAATAGCTGCTGAAAAGATTCCAAAAATTTTACATGCTCTTAGCGAAGCTGCAAATAAATCTAACTTTGTGAATGGTAAAAAAATAGCTGAATCTTCTGTTATGAAGAATGGATATAAATGTCTAGACTTTACCTTAACAGGAGTTCCCAGCCCTTCATTACAAGCAGAAAGTAAGAAAAATAGTATAAATATTAACAGTAAGTTAATGTATCAAAGAAGTTTACTTTGTATCAAAGATAATCAAGCGGTTGAAGCTCTAGCACTACTACCATCATCTGAGGAACTAAAGTCTAAGGGCGCATCTTTTATTCAATCGTTAAATTTGAAGTAAGAGCGATCGCGGTTCGCTAGAATCTTTGCTGTTCCTGGCTTAATTCAGTCTAGCTCAATAAAGTAGTATTTATTACTCTTTTTTTTCTGAAATCTTTACAATATCTTAACAATATATCAGGAAATACATCGATGCTATTCAGACAGAATATCAAGAGAATATTACTATGATAATCGTTATTTTTGTGATGGATTGTCATTTTTTTTAAGACAAAAATCAGACTAATTTAATAGACATTTAGTCTCAATGCCTCTCTAAATTGGACTGGTTCCATATTCCCAGTTTAGATGCCTTTGCTATTTTTTGAGCCTGTTCAAAAGTCAACTGATTTGGACACTCTACACTAAAGTCACGCGTTCTGGCCAAACCATTCTTGAGCAGTTCTTCCTGAAAACTAATCTCAGTATCGCCCTGTCCGTGAGCCATCACTTCAGCAACAGTGCGCCCATCGCTGTCCTTTGCTACTGGAATAATCATTAGTTGGTTATCGGCAGCAGCGACTAGCTTGAGTAGTTTATCTTTTGCTTCATTGCTCAATGCTTGTGCTGGCACTTCACCTTGTTTCACTTCCGGGGCATCAATTCCACAAAGCTCAACTGACATTTGGCTGCCATCGGTTTGGCCGACTATAATACTGTCCCCATCTGCCACTTGAGTAGTTATCCATTCTTCAGTAAGGGCGATGGATGGCTGGTTAGTTCTTTGGAAAATCAAGATAGTGGTGATGATAGCTCCAGCGATCGCAGTTAAGATTATGGTAGTTTTCCACGATGGCTTCATGTTGCTAGCTCTGTTATTGCAATATAAGAAACCACAATTTTAACCGGGAATATTTCTCCGGGACAATTGTCACTGTTTGCCGAAAGGAAATGTTAGCTAAAATTTAGCGATTTCAGGCGTGAGCGCTCACTAAAACTTGCTTTTGTTGTTGCGATCGCTTCTAGGGGGTACTTTGTGTCATCGCTCAACTAGGCAATTTTTAGTTGCAGTCTGCTAAAGCTAGATTTTAAACACCAAATAGACAAAGTAAAAATAAGTTTCTCGGCTCAAAAACTCCATTTGACTGTGAAAACTGCGATAGCGGGTAGTCGGTGTGGGAGACGAATGTGCATCCATTCCTAAATTTCGCGCCATCAATACTGCTCGTTTCATGTGCAATGGATCGCTAACAATAAGAAACTTGTTTAATTGGTGAGCTTTCGCTACTTCCAAAGCATTTGTGAGGTTCTGGTGAGTTGTACGCGATTGAGTTTCAGTGAGAATATCAGTAGATTTTACCTGTTGCGCGAGTGCATAATTTTTTCCAACTATAGCTTCAGGTGGTTCATTACTCTCGCCAACTCCGCCAGTAAAAATGATTGTTTTAACAGATCCATTTTTATATAAGTTGATGGCGTGGTTAATTCGCTCTCTGAAAACAGGAGATGGTTCTTCTCCCCAAACTGCCGCTCCTAAAACAATTGCTGCATCTGCTTTGATATTATTAGTACTGCTGCCATATAAATAAATACTTGAGGCAGAAGAAGCGATCGCCAGCAACAAGGCAGACACCAAAGCCACTTTCACCAAAATTAACCATTTTTTGGGAATTTTGTAATTGAGCATGGGTTGTTATGCTATTTTTCATGCTTAGTTTCAATATCTAAGTTAAGTGCGTAAGTCCTATACTGTTATATGCTTCACCATTAGATGCAGTTGTGAATCTGGCTTCTACCGTGCAATCAAAAACTGCCCTAGACGGAAGCTAGAGCAGTTTTTGATAGAAGTAAATTATATAGGAGACAATAAATGTTGTCCCCGGTTTATCCATAGTAAATACCGTTATATAATACTATTCACCTCAAGTTTCGTGCTTTACGCAAAAAACGAATAATCTTGAAGTTGGCATTACCAAGAGAGTAGCTGACACCCCCATCAACTACAAGCGATCGCTTGCGATTACCCAGTTAAGCAATTTATATCTAGCAACCTTTTTGGGCTTTTCTATCCGTCGAGATTACGTTAAGCTGACTAGGGGAAGGAAAGTTAGAATCATGAATTCATATACTGAAATAGAATTCTTTGTTGGTGATATTCCGTACCAAATGTACGTTCAATATTACCAACCCAGACCAGACCAAAATTCAGTTCCTATTGTGCTTTTACATGGTGCTTTTCATACAGGTACTTGCTTTGTTAAAACACCTGATAATCGCCAAGGTTGGGGAGTATATCTGGCAAAACTTGGCTATTCAACCTATATTGTTGACTTGCCAGGGCATGGTCGATCGGGTTTTGTACCAGACTTAGCCCTGATGTCATATCAGAGGATAATCAATGCTACTGTCGCGCTCCTGGAACAGATTGGCCCAGCTGTTATTCTTACCCACAGTATGTCTGGTGTTGTTGGTTGGCAGACAGCAAAAACTCATCCCAAACTTGTTAAAGCTATTGTAGGTATTGCACCAAGTCCACCAGCCGATCTGTTACCAGCAACCACAAAAAACTCTCACGAGGTTTTTCCCGAAGACCGTCCACGTATTCAGTCGCGTGAAGATACTAAGAAATACTTCACCAACTCAGATACTTTTCCGCAAGAGAATTTTGAGAATTACTTTTGCAGTTTGGTTGCTGAAAGTGCGCGGATTAGCAACGAACTTAGAAATGTTGAAGGACGAGGGCTTTATATTTGCCACCCTGAGATACTATACGATATTCCCATCTGTGTGATTACGGGCGACCAAGACCCGCGCCATCCTTATAAAGTAGATGCAGAAACCGCAATTTACTTCGGTGCTGACTTTATTTGGCTTCCTGAAGTTGGCCTCCCTGGTCACGGTCATCTGCAAATGCTTGAACATGGTAACTTAGCGATTGCTGACCTGTTTATCAATTGGCTGCATAGCAAAGGTGTAATGTGATCGCCCAACCATGACCAACATCCACAACCTGGGATTGACCGATACTGAATATGCCCAGCTACTAGCCCAAGGCTACAACCCCAACAAGCGAACACCAGTTGGTTGAGCTTGGCGAGAGCTTAGACCAGGCTTGTTGCTAGCGCGAAGAGTGGGACTGACACAAGACAAAGCACCCCAGACAGACGAAGAGTGGGAAGAGTTCATGGCAGTGTGGGAGGATAGTTACGATGGTTCTCTTGGAAAGTGAGCGATTGCCCTTACTTGATTCCTAGAGGAAAAGTTTTGGTTGACAGTCGAATCTGGAAATCGCTCTTGACACCAAGCGATCGCTGCTTAGTCTGGTGCATAAAAGATACCACTGTCGGAATTTGTCTGCTACCTTTCTAAATACTCTGTTACTGCTGCCAAATCTGACATTGCCCGATTCAGGCGATTTAGCATAGCTTCGGCTACTTCTGGTTGAGCGCTGATGGTTTCTAGTTTTTCCCGAATATGACGGTCTAGGGCTTCTATCCACAACGACAATTGTGTGTGGCTAACTGCTGTGAGTAGTCCCATATTTCTTAACACAGCTAAATGAAACCCAAGTTGGTTTTGTCCACCATAGCCCAGGTATCCGTCCCAGAGTTCCAACTTTTCTGGAGTAAATTCTTCATACTGCTCAAATGTAATTCCTGCTCTTTCTAGTTCGGGTTGTAGCAGTGGAGGTTGAGAGTTAGTCATAGTAATGTTTGCAATAACTGATCTCACCCTTACTTACTACTCTAAATTCAAAAGCGCATCTATATTAGGGTACAAGTCATGCGATGGCATATCCGCCGGGAGCAACGCGCTTACCCCATCTCACCTTATTTTTTAGCGATGGACTGATACCCGCTTGCCTGGGTTTTGCTTTCTTACCCAAACCAAAAATTTCTGCATTTGCGGCTCATTTTTGAGCTTATCTAGTGTGTTGAGTTCAAGGGCCAGCAGCTTATTATCAAATAAAGCATGAATCTGTCGATGACAGGCAGAACAAATATTTGCTGTTGGGCCTGGGTCTTGTTTTTTGCGTTTGGTATTTTGTCGCGGAACCAAATGATGGACAGTTAAAGATTCCATCTCTCTTTGGCAGAGTTCGCATTGCTGTTGTTGATTGTTAGACACCGGTGAAATTGACTGACTATTTTGCTAAAACTCTATTTAATAGGATAGCTATCATTAAACAGATTCTGCACGCGATTGCGTAAGCGCTTTTTCTTGCATAGGAAATCAGTGGTATGCGATGTCTAATTTTAGGGCTGTGCCTACGCCATTTTTCTAGCTTGAAACTGGAACTGAGGGGCGTAGTTTACCGCCAACTCTTGGAGACGCTCCGCGCGTTCGGTATCGCTTCCCTCGGATCACCCCTGCACTGCTAATCATATTTAAGAGCTAGTGTCCAGACGGATAAGTGAAAAAAAATGATCGCCCACCTGTTCAGTATTGCTGTTATCTCTCTATAGGCTAATAGCCTAATTTCTCAATCAAAGCTACACTACCATCGGAAAATGTCAAGATTTTGGGATAGCAGCAGATGATTGATCTCTATACTTTCACCACGCCCAATGGACGCAAAGCTTCTGTCATGCTGGAAGAAGTCGAATTGCCCTACGATGTCCACAAAATTGACATTACTACTCAACAGCAATTTACACCTGAATATATCGCCATCAATCCCAATAGTAAAATTCCTGCCATTGTTGACCAAGAAACTGGGATTAAAGTTTTTGAATCGGGTGCAATTCTAATTTACCTCGCTGAAAAAACAGGTAAACTCTTACCCACTGAACAAAAAAGCCGTTTTCAAGTACTAGAGTGGCTGATGTTCCAAATGGCAGGAGTCGGGCCAATGTTTGGGCAACTGAACCACTTTAAACGCTTTGCACCCGAAAAACTTCCTTATGCCATCGAACGTTATGAAAAGGAAACTTTACGCATTTATGGTGTCTTAGATAAACAACTGCAAGACAATGAATTTATCTGTGGTGACTATTCTATTGCTGATATTGCAACTTATCCGTGGGTAGCAATTTATGAATTTCAGGGTTTAACACTCGACAACTACCCAAATCTCAAACGCTGGGTAGACATGGTGCAGCAACGTCCAGCTGTGCAACGCGGAATGCAAGTTCCTTAAAGACAAGAGCAGGGATAAGTCAACAAGGGTGATAAGCAAACATTGGTAATTAAATTTTCTTATTCTTCTTGTACTGATTGAGTAAGTATTGTGGATTGCTGATATACATTTCTGTATAACCGCACTGACCACAAATATATGCTGTTAATGTCCCAGTGTGAGTTCCTTTAAATATGAGCGCTTTTGGATTTTCGTAAATTTCTACTTGCAGATCCTTTTTAAACTCTTCTGTGTGGGTGACAATACGAACGTTTGGAATTATATTTTCAGAGCCACATTTAACACACGCCAAAAGTTCAACTTCTTGTTGGTCTGGATACTCAGCTAGCCCTGTTGATGTGACTAAGACTGGCTGACCTTTAATGCTAGAAGGAGCAATTTCGTCAACTGCCTGGAATGACTTATCCTCGATTCCATCGTTTGAGGTACCACAACTCCAGCAGAAAGAGAAAGTCTCCTCATTCTGCTCATGGCACTTGCAACATTCCCACATCTGTATTACCTCTGCAAAACAGTTGACGTTAGACAAGTTTAAACCAATAACAATTTTAGTCACATTAGGCGAAGCAAAAAGGTTAGAAAAATTCTTGATAAGTTGAAAACAGGCAGTCAGCAGCCAAGGTAATTGACGCTTTTATTGAGTCACTGGGTGCTGTAAAGGAAGAACAACAGCCAGCAACTGTGGAATTAGATGTAGCGAGTTAGGATTTTCGTGCTGGCGACTATTAACCAGTCAACTTAATCACACCTTGGCTGAGTAAATGTTCAAGCTGAGAATGATGCTGTGTTTGCTCCCGTAGCAACTTGAGTTGCTCGTAAGTGAGAATGTGTAATCCGGGACGGACAACATAACCTTGAATAGTAATGCTTTGTGGTTGCTGGCTATCGGTGCGGTTGTAGGAAATTGAAGGCATATTTACAATTACGTAAGTTAGAACTGATTAGTAGAAGAAAGTTTAACGAACAGAATTCAGGAGTCAGAAGCCAGAATTCAGAATTGAATTCTGTGCGAGTGGCGGATGAATAAACGGCGTTTTTGCTCCCCCACTAAATCGGAGATTTAGTAGTGCAAGAATCGAGTGGTGGGTCTGAATCCCCCACTCATTCATTCTGACTCCTGAATTCTGACTTCTGAATTCTTCTTTAATTCTTCATTCTCTTACAGCTTCACACAAGTTCCTCTTAAAAGGTGACAATAGGATGAATCAATGCCAAAGTATACAGAAAATTCCTAATAGAAGCGCCCATATTATGCAGGTTCTGTAAAAAAGAGGATCAAAGGATTAGGTTACGATAAATTTATACAACAAGGCTGTTATATTAATAGTCGGCATGGCTAACACTCTATAGATTTGTAATACATGGGAGTCAAACGTTATCGCAATTCCAAAACAACTAATAAACTCGCAAATCAAGTCACCCCAAGTTTTC
>NZ_CP040283.1:0-155230 GCF_013393925.1 Nostoc sp. C057
ATGAAAATTTACCAGAAAAATCTACCACACAACCAGATCACTGCTAACTCGACATTAATTGAAGTGTCATCCTTCCAAACACCTCTGGCTAGCATTGACTTTGGCAAGTTGTTTCAGCAGTATAACAATCCCCAAGGTTGGATGATGGTAGGTGGAATACTGTTCGTTATACTGTTGTTGCAAATCAGTGGTACTGGTAAGGGAAAAATTACCACTGGTAAAGTCTCCGGTATCAGTGAGAAACTAGCAGCAACTAACCTAGCACTCAAGCAAATCAAGGAGCATAAACACAATAAAGTTACCCTATGGTCTGGTACTCCTCGCTATTGGGTAAAAGGCAAGTGGCGGGGGTTGCTGGCTAACATACAAATTATACTTGGTGCTGCACCTACAGTTTGGTTTCCCAATGCCGAAAGGGGAACACTGGTAATAGGTGCGCCTGGGTCTGGTAAAACCTACTCTACCATAGACCGGATGTTAGAAAGTGCGATGCAGCAGGGTTTCCCGATTTTACTCTACGACAAGAAGGGCGACCAACTACGACTCCATGCACCCCTAGCTGCCCGTTATGGCTATAAAGTACGAGTATTTGCCCCCGGTGAACCCTTTAGCGGTGTTATTAATCCTTTGGATTATATGCGTGATGCACGGGATGGGGTAATGGCAGGGGAAATTGGGCAAGTGATTAACCGCAATGCTTCCAGTGGTGGTAAAAGTGATGAGTTCTTTGCTAAAGCCGGGGACTTGTTAGCTAAAGCACTTTTACAGTTAGTTAAGGGTTCACCTTACCCAGATATGGCGATGCTTTATGCGGTGCTGCGGTTGCCAAAACTGGTGCAACGTCTTGACCATGCAGTACAGTCCAAAAGGTTGGATGAATGGGTGGCGACTTCGTTTATTCAATTTTTGAGTGCCAAGGATGCAGAGAAGACTATTTCGGGGATTTTGACCACAGCAGCAGGTACTTTCTCATCTTTCATCCAAGCTGATTTGCTGAGGGCATTTATAGGGAAATCGGACATTCCCACTAAGCTTGAAGGTAGAGAGATGGTGGTGTTCAAGCTAGATGATGAACGTCGCAGTGTGGTTGGGCCTCTGCTGGCTGCTGCAATGCACTTGATGATTGTTGGTAATTTGAGCCGTCCCCGCAAAGACCCGTTGATTATTTCTTTGGATGAATTGCCATCTATAAAGCTAGACCGACTGCCACAGTGGATTAATGAATATCGTTCCAATGGTGCCTGCTTTATTCTGGGTATCCAAAGTTTAGAGCAACTTTACGATATTTATGGAGATAAAATGGGGAGTGCGATCGCTTCTGCTTGTAGTACCCATGTTTTGTTCAATCCTGGTAACTACAAAACGGCTGAGGATTACTCAAAGCGTTACGGTGAGAAGGAAGTGCTGATTAAAAATCGTACCACAGGGCGATCGCTTGGCGGACAAATGAGCCGTTCAATTAGCTGGAGTGAGAATTTGCAAAAAATGCCTGTAATCAGTGCTGACGAAATTTTGAAATTTCCTCAAGGCAAGTGCGTAATTACCAGTCCTGGTTATAGTTCCGAGGGACAAGCTTCTATTCCTTATCCTTTAATTATTCCCGTGTCCAAAGCCGATGAAAAACGGGCGCATGATAGTGAGGCTCTTTGGGACACACAAGTTAAACCTGCTTTAGAAAGTCAGGTGACAATTCCAGATATTAAAACGCTAACACAAGCATTACATGAACGGATTGAGTCAGCAGCGCGGATGTTGCCATTACCAGAGGAAGATGTAGCACCTGCACATGAGTCTAGTAGCAGTGAAACTGATGTTTTAGAAAATTTCCCAGCACGAGTTTATCAAACACCCGGATTGCAAGGATAAGAGGCTGGTAGCTTTTAAGAAGCGAAATATTGTTGGATATATTGTTGCTCACAGCGTAAAATGTTCAGGGGGTGTATGTTTTCCTGTTGCTAGTAATTTGAGGATAATCTGCGCTTGGTTGAAGTGGTTAAAGCAAGTGCTATTTCTCAACATTATTTTGCCATACCTCTTTGATAAACTTTTTGAACTCTTCTAGAATCAGAGGTAAATCACTATCAATTTCTTGGGTTTGTTGCCCATTTATAATTGGACGAAACAGACGACGACCTCGACTATCAAAACCAATTTTATCCGCAACTGCCATAAAGATTGAGTAATCTTCTGGTACTGGTAAATCTCCACCTTTGCGCTGAAGAATCAAAAAGCTGGTGATAATTCCCAATCCACATTCTACCTGAAAGTTCTCTGTAGGTAACTGAATGGAAGCAATTAGCAAAGCCATGTCTTCTAATAGCCATCGGCGAAAGTGTGCTTGGTTAGATGAAGAAAGAATTCCATTAGACACCAAAATACAGACTATTTCACCAGGTTGCAATTGATTTAAACACTGTTCTACAAATAAGCACTCTTGTTCTGCTTGGGTTTTCAACTTGGATGTAATAACGTAGCTTCCATCTCCGTGTTTTATCCATTTATAAGCCATCTCAAATCGGGCTAGTTCTGAATCGGAAGCGAGATTAATTTTGCAATAGGGAGGATTGGCAATGGCTACAGTAGGCAAGGAAATTGGCAGAGGAGAATTCCTGACACAATTTTGAAATAGTTGTTGCCAATCAGCAATTTGAATTTTCATCAAAATAAACTTCGTTGCAACATATTTTCTGCTTTAGTATTTTCGTATTTAATACCATTAATTAGCAAACTATTATTTAGCTTCGGTTTAGGTGTTGATGCGGGAGTTTCATACTTTAAATTTGGTCGTATAAAAGAAATACCCTTGCCAGTCAGGGTGTCTCCGATAACTAAATCTCCACCCAAACTAGGAATAGGCAATGCCAAGTAGGGAGCGTAAAGCATGAAGTTTAAACTTGCTATTTTTATTAGTAGTGAATCCCACTCCCAGCCTGTTAAACTGATAGCATAATTGGACATTTCCAATGCTAATCTTCCTGTACCAAGTGCTGGTTCATATATATGAAATGGTGCTATTGCAGCAGAACTGTCAACTGCTGCAATAGCCATTGTCCTGGCTGTCCAAGTAGGAGTAGGATAGAATTTAGCTCTCGATTGTCCGTAACGATTAGCAGCCAACAAATGACCAAAGTAATCGAAGGGACAAGAAATCAAAAGCTTCAGTTCCAATTCTTGAATAAGACGATTACTCGCACCGTTACATCCCTCTGGCTCATGAGGCAATTTAGTAATGTTGGGATGCCCTAGAGCATAAAGTAACCAATCAGTGAAATAGGGAATAAATCTGGAAGTACTGCCGCATCCACCTGTAGGAATAGATTGCAGACAGCTTGAGAGCATCTGTAAAACTTGAGGATGTCCTAAGTCTAAAAACTCAGTTTGTGGTATTTCTTTAGGTAGCTCTCCAGTTTCCATTGTGCATCGCCATTGCTCCCACCTACCTTGATATTCATCATCTAATTTCAGTAGCTTTGATAATAGCCATCCATGTTCAAAAGTTGATTTGAGTACCATTGGGGTTATCTGTAATAAGCATTTGCCAATGGCAGAGGCATTAGCCTCTTAAATCTTGACTTCTGGAATAGCTTCTAAATTGACCATTGACGATAACTCAGGAATGACTATGTTTGATTGTGATTTGTTATCTGGAGATTGAGTCAGTAGTTTAATTAACCATTTTTCAGTCTGCATCTGATCCTTTTTATTCCAGCGTACATTTAATCTTTGGGCTGGTTTAACAGGATGTAATGCTAAAACTACGAGTTGTATTTGGTTAGGAGCAACTGAGTATTGTCTAGCCGTAGTCCACAACTTTACCCGGTCTTGCCAGCTTAAGTAGGGATGGCGTATAGCCCATTCATAAAGCCTGGGAATACCTTGTTTAAATGCTATATTTGTTAATACTTGAATAAAGTGCTTGTCGTCATTAATCGCAAGAGGTGCAATAACTGGATTATCGACTAATAACTTTTTCCGAGATTGAAAAATTTCCGGTGCAAGTTCCTGTATTTGATCAACCCACTGAGCAATTTGAGGATAGGCATTTAATAAAGGTTCTACAGTCAGTCCTAAAAATAGTTGTCTCATCACCAAAGAGAAGTTATCTGCAACTATAGAGTCAAAGGCAGAGCGATTTGGATGATATTTTTGACTGGGGAATAGGACTTGTTGCTGTGTTTTAGTAATTTGTTGAATATCGGCAAGATTAATTACTGGCATGGTGGAGAGAATATAACATCTCTCCCATGCAGCGGTAAGCTGCAAATTAATTACTTCGATTAATTATGCTTCAATACAGATATACAAAGTATTGCCGGTTGCAGGAAGTAGAAAATTTAGTTACAAAGCTCTGCACCAATCGGGTATTACTGTTGATAGCTGAAGGCTGCTGTAATTAGGCAAGATAGCCAGGGCAACCGTATGTTTAATAGGAGTAAGTTTTTTGATTGAGATTATTAGAGTTCGTGCTACACCAGAGCAAATTGAACAGATGCTACAAGAGTTAAAGTTTTATATTAAGGTAGCGGTAGATATTGAGCATCGGATTCTGGCTGGGGGAGGTGAAATGCACTTTTACTGTGAACAGGCGTTGCTAGAAGATGGCAGTAAGCAGAGTGATATTAGGTCGCATCGTTTTAGACCTGATACACAACAGATAATCTATGAGTCTATGGTTAATCTCCGTCCCCGACAGAATCGTTCAATGGAAATTATGGACGTTAAGATTAGAGAACAGGTTGCCGCAATTATTATGGAGTTTCTGGGATGAATAGTGGCTTAACTTATGAGCAAGAAACCTTTGTGCAAGATAGTATCCCTGTTAGATTGGAAAAATTGGCAACTAATTTAGCACGGATAAATCAACTTTTCAGTGAGTCTACACATGAGGATGTGGTCAAAAGCCTGATTAGAGAGACTATGTATTTCCTTGAGTGGATAGCCCCAGATATAGATATTGACAATGCTTTTGAGTTAGCAAACTTAGGAAGGTTTCTCACACGCTGGCTGTTTAACTGGGAACAAGCTTGGAATAACACAGATGCTAAAAACCAGATTATTCAAGAACTTGGCACTTGGTCAGACAGTGTTTTGCAAATGTCAAAATTACCTGCTGTACAACAATCCTAACTGATAATGACTCAATCCCAACCTCCATTACCACAACCCAAACTAGAATCTGCTGGTATTACTTCTGACCAGTATTTTGAATTTACTCCAGAAAAACTAGAACTTAGTAACGGATATTTGGGTTATGGTGGACAAGACCAACTTGGGTTTCATTTGTCTGTTCTCACCAACATGGGATTATTGACAGCAGTTCGACATACAAATTTGTCGCTGTGGCTAGAAGCGCTCAAAGGTGTAGTAAGGGAAAAACTACCAACTGTCAACGCTCAACCAGAAGTAGCAGAAGCAATGCTCAATCGATTTAATCGGGCGTAGGCGTAGCCCGCCGCAGGCATCGCAGACTTGGAGGCAGTGATTGAGTATCTGGAACAATAAAATCTGGAAGTTGAGCGATGTCTACGACGATGCTCGTGTCACACATCAGGTGTAGGGCTACGCCCCGGTGGAGGCGATCGCATTTAACAACAGTAATCCCAGTTGCTTCAATAAAGCAGTGTTACCATCAGGGCAACCATGTTGAATTAGACACTTGGCACAGCCAGTATCGCAGTTGCAATCTCGTGCGATCGCTCTAGCAGCACTAGCAAGTTTTGGCAGATGTTTAAACACAGCTTCAGCCGCACCATTCCCACCATCACTGGTATCATAGAAATAGCCTGTGTAATTGTTATTTTCCCCTAACTCCTTCACTACTGTAAAATTCACCTGTTTTAGGTCAACTCTAGCCACCAGCTGTAAAGCTCTCATAATTTGATGCCCAAAGCTGTGGATAGCAATCAAGGGACTGGAATATTCCCACAACTGTTGATAACCTGGTGGAATCGGTTCTCCACTGCGGGTTAAATTGGTTCTAGTTTCCAAGGCATTGTGTTGGAGGTATTCCCGCGCACTTGAGTTTATCGCTACTTTGACCATTGGTGCTGAAAATTGTGTACGGAAAGGCTGCTCAAACTTTTCTTCTGACAGGGTTTTCACAATTACAGCTTTGCGTGTGAGTTTGCTACAAAGCGGACAACGACGTTCTTTAGGTAGCGGCTCTTTGTAGTTAAGACACCGTTTGTTCAAACAAGTCTGCTCATAGATTTGGGTCATTAAACTGTAACCACTGGTAATGTGCTTAACCTCACCAAAACTAAGTTCTAGGGTTAAGTATTCCTGACAGTCATCAACTTCACTGACTTGAGAAAACAGCAATGGTAACTTCACCGGATCTGTCAGCACTGTTAGGCTACTGGTTTCTGATTCTGTAACTGCAACTGTAAACAGTGAGCTATCTGCTGTCTGTTTTAAAATTGCTTGCTTGCTGTTCAAGTCAAGGGAGATGCACCGATAAGTCAGCATTCGTCCATTGGCATCTTGTCGTTTGTAGATGGCTTGGGGATGGACTTCTCGGTGAGCAATATCTTCTGAGATTTCCTCTAGTTCTTCCCCTGATTCTGCATCTACTAGCTTGATGGTAGTTTGGGATAAGCCACCCCGAAAGTTAACATCTTTATGGGGATAGCCTTTTGCCCACAGTCCATTACGACCTTTATTTAGATGCCCTTGGGCTAACAGGAGTTTTGCTACCTCGTAAGCTGCTGTGCCAAAGTAGTGCTTGATTTTATTACTAGGAATACCAGTTTCTGCGGCTGCACACATCAAATGTTTAGCAGCAAAGATGGGATATTCGTCATTAAAGAATACTTCCTCAGCTTCTGGCGATACCAGCATTTCTGGATGTTCTGCTACATAGCAGTCAATGGGATTGAAAGCATTAGGAAGCAGCACTGTCAATCCAGACTGAGAACGTCCGGCGCGGCCACTGCGTTGCTGGTATGCCATTTTGGAACCTGGCCAGCCACGCAAAATGCAACATTCTAATTCTGGTAGGTCAATTCCAGCTTCTAATGCTTCTGTGGCAATAATCCACTTGATCGTGCCAGACTGGAGTTGGTCAACTACTTCTGCCCGACGCTCAGAGGTAATGCCACTGTAGAACGCGGCTACTTGGTTTGATTTGAGTAATTCTGTTAGTTCCCGCACGCTGCGACGGGAGTTACAAAAGGCGATACCTGATTTACATTGATTGAGTAAAAATTGAATTATCCGAGCGGTATCACCAGTTAGATTGTAACTGGGCTGAGTGATTATTATTTGTCTAGATGGTGAAGCGGCTCCACTTTTGCGAATCCAAATCAGGGGTTTGGGGTTGAGTTTAGTTGGTTTTAAGCCGGAGATTTTCAGAGCCAGTTGTTTAGGATTACCACAAGTGGCACTCAGGAAGATAAATTGCAGTTTCTTGGAGTCACCACCGTAATGATCTACTGCTAGTTTAATGCGACGAATCAGCCAGGACATATTTGCGCCATAGCTACCTGAGAGGGTGTGAGCTTCGTCAAGCAGTACATAGCGCAATCGCTGATAAAAGTTTGCCCAATGCGCGGATTTCCAGGCTTGCTTGAGTTGAAAGTGGATTAATTCTGGTGTGACACCTAAAATATGCGGTTCACTCTTGAGGATTTGTTCTCGTTTTTCTGATTTGACATCTCCAGTGATCATTGCAAGTATAGGTCTGGATTGTGTGGGTATGGTAGAGAGTAGTTCAGAGATTTTGTGGAACTGGTCTAGTGCTAATGCTCGCAGTCCATAAAATGCTAATGCTCGGTGTTCTTGATTTATACAACCTTCCAGAATGGCGGGGTATGTGCTGAGAGTTTTGCCACTGGCTGTGGGAGAGGTGAGGATTAAACTTTTACCTTGTCTAATTGCTTGTAATGCTTGAAGTTGGTGAGAGTAAAGTTGGGTGATTCCTAATGAGTGAAGTGCTTTAATTAATTTATTTGGCAGGTCATTAGGGATATTTTTCAGATTAGGTTCTTTGGCAGGGATAGTCTGTTGCCATAGTAAATCTTCACCTAGAAATTCAGTAATATCTGTTGGTTCAGTAGGATGGTTATTTGAGTTGGAATTTTCTGTAATGGGTGTACGAGGTGGTGTCCAAAAGCTTTGTAGCAGGGCATTGTAGTTGGGCGTGGTCATAGTCGTAGTCTTCGCTCACTGCCCTAAAAAATCCCCCATTGGGGGAGTGCTACTGAAAAAATATGTATTTATTATAACCTTTACTACGTATTGCTCACCCTGGGCATAAGAATATTCAGCACACAGTGCGCTACATATAACTTACCTCTGGTCGGTTTCAAGGACTTTGAGATGATTAACATCTAAATGCCTAAATATTACCCTGAACTCCGATTGACATTTTATCCTACACTTGGTAAGATTTTCTTACAAACGGTAATATAGTGTGCTGCACTATGACCCCAGAAAATGTAAAGGTCAAGCTCATAGAAGTGTTTAAAGAAATCCAGAGCGATAGCGGATATGAAGGACAGCCAATCACAGAAACAACTTGTCCTATCAATGATTTAGCATGGCTTGACAGTTACCTCTGGCCTGTTGCCATCACTATGTTGGCTACGGAACTTAACGTGAACATCCCTAATGACAAAAACATTTTTTTGTCAGAGGATTGCACGCGGCGACTCACCATCAACGAATCAGCTGATGTAGTTTGTGAAATCGTCAGTAAAGAGGAAAAACGGAGATGACTGAAGCAAAAGACAAGAAAGCAATAATTGCTTCTCGCATTCGCGAAGCACGTAAGATGGCAGGTTTGTCTCAGGCTCAGGTAGCTCAAACTCTTGGTCTACATCGACCCTCTATTTCTGAAATAGAGGCTGGCAAGAGAAATGCTTCCGCCGAAGAAATTACAAAGCTTGCAGAAATTTTTGATGTCAGTGTGTCATGGCTACTTGGTGAAGGTGCGAATAAGGTCGATGTCCATGACAATAAACTTCAGCTTGCTGCTAGAGAACTCCAAAAGCTTAAGCCAGAAGATTTAGACCGACTGTTAACATTACTTGCTTCAATGCGAACGGGGAGAGACAACCTGTGATTAGTAATATTAGTTACCTTGATACCAAGTGTAGGAAAAAATCTGTGGCTAATCAGAGGCAAGAATTGGCTCAACAGGCCATGCTTAAATCAATCGATATTCGGAAACAAGCTGGTCTAGACCTTAAAAGCCCAGCTTGTATCTATAACTTGTGCGACAAACTCAATGTCAAAGTTAAGTTTGTTGATATTAGTAGCATGGAAGGCATATATCTCAAAGGAGATGAACCACAAATATGGCTTTCTGCGCTGCGACCCCTTACTAGGCGTAACTTTACCTGCGCTCATGAACTCGGACACCACGTTTTTGGACACAGTTCAACGATTGATGAACTAACAGAGGATTCGGAGAAATCTAAGACTTTCCATCCTGACGAGTTTCTGGTTGACTCCTTTGCAGGTTTCTTACTTATGCCAACTTTGGGGGTGAGAAAAGCATTTGCTTCGCGTGGCTGGGATATTGCTTCAGCAACGCCACTTCAGATTTTCACGATTGCCTGTAGTTTTGGTGTTGGGTACGAGACTCTGATCAATCACATGACTTATACCCTAAAAATGATTAATCGCATCAAAGCTGCGTCACTTCTAAAATCTACACCCAAGTCTATCCGCCAAGATTTTCTTGGGCGTTCATCAGCAGAACCGTTGATAATTGCTGATGCACATTGGTCAATGCCTACACTTGATGCTGAAGTTGGAAGTCATCTTCTACTACCAAACACAGCAGAAGCAACGAACGACACTATCACTTTCCAAGAAAATCACTCACAGGGTCGTCTCTTCCAAGCTAACCGTCCTGGTATTGTGCGCGTTTACTGTCATGACGCTGAGTGGGCAGCTTTTGTTCGGGTTTCGCGTTATCAGTTTGTAGGACTAAGCAAATATCGCCATCTTGAGGAGCCGGAAGATGAGTAATAGTGCGCCTCTCCCCATTAACGAAACAAACCTCTCTTGCGCTTGGAGTCGTATATTTTTACACATTATCGATAATCCTGGCAAAGAAATTTCGCCATTGGTGGTTAGTTTAACAGGTTTTAGCAGCGGTATTGTAAATGAAGACAAATCAGTTCGAGATGCTCTTGATAATTGCCTTGTAAAGAACAAAAAACAAAAAATTCACACAGTTGCAAATACGATTTTTCCTAGCTCTCTCTGGCGAATGGCTAAGTATGACCGAAAGAAATTCTTTGAGATTTATCTTAATGCTCTTCCCAGATACAAAGCTGCTGAACCGTCGAAAAACCGACGTGGTATTTACTTTGAAAGGCTGATTGATTTTGGTTCTGGGCCCCACAATGGCAACCAACTCGAACACATCATTTTTGAGTATAATTCACACCCAAAAATCAGAAGAAGTATGTTTCAAGCTTCTATCTTTGATCCAGGGCGAGACCATATTCCTAATTGTAGGCAACTAGGCTTTCCTTGCTTACAACACCTTAGCTTTGTACCAAATAATCAAGATAAAACCCTTGTTTTAAATGCTTTTTATGCTACCCAACAACTTTTTGATAAGGCATACGGCAACTACTTGGGACTATGCAGATTAGGCGATTTCATGGCTCACGAAATGGGACTGACGTTTGACCGGATGAACTGCTTCGTAGGTGTAGCAAAATTAGAAAGAATTGGAACAAAATCGCCAACTTTAACTCCAGTTATAGAGGCGGCTCGGAATATTATGCAACAAACAACTTGCGAACATACAATAGATAAAACATAGCTTTTTTCCAGACAAGCTTAATAAAAGATATTTGCGGGTGAGAGTACTTTACGGATTTAAGGAAACAGAAATGTTTCTTTAGAGAGATAAAATGGGAAAAAAACGTCAGAAACAGTCTAGCGAAAACGCCAATCAAAACAAACAGTTAAGTCTTGGAATTGGCGATAGTGGAGAAAAACCTATCTCATCGCCAGTTATCATTTCACATATTCTACCCGCCAAGCCTACAGTTGTATTCAATACTTATTGGCAATTCGCTGCCGAACGACAAAAGATATTTTACAAGAAGCTAGAAAATGCACAAGTGCCTTGGACTGATGATCCAATTCTTTCCACATACAAATTTACCAATGCCTACCGCGCAAGCGACCGCACGAGCCAGTACTTGATACGAAATGTCATCTATCGGGACGATCTACCATCTTCAATCAATGAGGTATTCTTTAGAATTATCCTCTTCAAAATTTTCAACAAAATTGAAACTTGGCAGCTTCTAGAAAAAAATATTGGACATATTACTTATGCTGACTATTGCTTTGAACGCTACGATAAAATCCTCACAGAAACCATGCAGTCCGGTCAGACTATCTATTCTGCGGCATATATCATGCCATCGGGTGGCAAAACATTTGGATATACTACAAAGCACCGCAATAATCTCAAGTTGATTGAAAAGATGATGACTGATGATCTGCCACAGAAGCTAGCAGATTCACGGAATATGCACCAGGGTTTCGATTTATTACATAATTATCCAACTATTGGCGATTTTTTGGCATACCAGTTTATAACTGATGTTAACTATAGCGAGATTACTAGCTATAGCGAGATGGAGTTTGTAATTCCTGGTCCTGGTGCGCTTGATGGTATCCGCAAATGTTTTCTTGATCTGGGTGGTTTAAACGAACCAGAAATTATTAAATTCATGGCAGATATCCAAGAATCTGAGTTTGAGCGATTAGGACTAAATTATCATTCCCTTTGGGGACGGAGACTGCAATTAATCGACTGCCAAAATCTATTTTGTGAGGTAGATAAGTATTCTCGGATGAAACACCCTGAAATATCGGGAATATCAGGAAGAACACGTATAAAGCAAAAGTATTCAGTTAACGTACAACCAATTAGTTATTGGTATCCACCAAAATGGAAAATTAACCAAGCTATTGAAGAGGATATAAAAATTCAAGCTGCTTCCAAATCTAAATAGAAGGTATTACTAAACGAGGGGTGCAAATTTAAAAAATTTAAAATTATTTGCCCTCCTTGCAAAAGTTTCTAATCAACTCCGATAACTCTACAGAAGGCTTTGCTTCAGCAACTTTAGCATGGCCAAGTGAGCCTGCTTTCAGACTCTATTTTTTCATGCCCATAATCAGCAACACCAAATATAATCTCAAGATAAGGAGTGGATAATGGATTTTCGTAAGTATCAACAACAAGCCCTGAAAACTGATCAAGTTCCTACTAAAAGTGGAGATGGAATAATCATACCTCTGCTGGGTTTGGTTGGTGAAGCAGGTTCACTCCTCGCTGAATATAAAAAGCATCTCCGGGATAAAGATGCACATAAACTTTTTAAAGATTGTGTTGCAGAAGAGTTAGGGGATTTACTTTGGTACGTTGCTAACGTAGCCAGTAAATTTGATCTAGATTTGGCAGAAATTGCACAAATTAATCTGAATAAGTGTCGTGACCGTTGGGGAAGAAGAGATTCGGTACAAATAGATAGTCAAACTACAGCCTACATATTTGATAGTAACTTTTCCGAACACGAAAGTTTACCGCGACAGTTTGAGCTATATCTTACTGAAGTGAGCGAAGATAACTCAGTGAAAGTGAGAGCATTTATTAATGGTCAACAGATTGGAAATTACCTTACCGATAACTCCTACTTTAGTGATGGCTATCGCTTTCATGATATTTTTCATTTGTCCTATGCTGCTGTTTTGGGATGGTCGCCAGTCATTCGCAGTAACCTTAAACGCAAGCGTAAAAGTAATCCTCGTATTGACGAGGTTGAAGATGGTGGTCGGGCAATAGCTATTGATGAAGGTATATCAGCACTTGTATTCAGCTATGCCAAGGATCATGGGTTTTTGGAAGGGGTTGTAACGATAGATGACCAACTATTGAAAACTATAAAAAATATGACCTTGCATTTAGAAGTTCGAGAGTGTTCGCTAGGTGATTGGGAGAAGGCAATTGTTGATGGGTATAAAGTTTGGCGACAAGTAGAAAAAAATGGGGGCGGTAAGGTTATTATTGACATTGATACAAGTTCGATAAGTTATCAAGCAAAATAAAGTGGTAAACAGATCGTTTAATACCTCCTCCATCTGGTGTAAGTAAAAGTGGTGGTTCACATCAAGCGTTCACAGAAACCTAGCTGACTATTATGGTACTTACCATATGCCTTATTTCCTTTGCCTCCTGCCTTTTACCAACGTGAAATATTGACTTGGACTTACTTAAATAACTGATTTTGGATTTTAGACCGGAATCAAATATACAATCCAAAATCCAAAACTCTCAGTCAACTTTATGTTGATTAAGTTAACTTAAATAACCTGCTAACACTAAGAATTATTAGCAGTAAATCCTTACTTTCAGCACCTCTCTTAATAGACATCTCCAAATCCAGCATCATAGTTACTGCCTTAGCTAAAGCGTTGATGCTTGTATTTGCTACCTCCTGACGCAAGTAGTAAATGCGATTAGGATTGCTGATATTGCACAGTTGAGCTAATTCACTATCTTTCTTAACCCCAGAAACGATCGCAGATTTAACCCATAACCAAGTTCTAAACTGCGTTAGGAGAGTAGCAACAATCACCATTAATGGTTCCGAGCGTGACAGTAAATCATCCAGCAGGTGCAAAACTTGATTGCTTTCTCCTTGGCGAATAGCAGATGCCAGTTGTAGGCTATTCTGAGTCTGACATGGCACTAATTCTTTTACTTCTGCAAGCTCAAGTTGTCTGCCCTTACCATAAATATACAGTTTGCGTAACTCAGTAGCTGCACGAGTCATATCGTTACCAATTGCTTCTGCTAGATATTCCACTGCATCCTTTGACAGCATCAGCTTGATTTTTTTAGCTTGAGTAGCGATCGCCTTCTCAATTAAATCAGCACGCCAAGGTGGTATCAATAGAAACTCAAACAACTTGGCATACTTGACAATATGTTTGTAAATCTTCAGGCGCTTATCTACATTGGTGGCGACAAACACCAAAATTGTGAATTCAGGCACTTGAACAAGCTGCTGCAAAGTTTCTAACTCAGTATCACCCCACTGCTTGAGGTGGCAATTTTCGACAATCACCAGTTTTTTACCACCAGTCAGGGAACGAGTGCGAGCTACACTGATAGCTTGGTCAAGGTGATCGGCTGGAAATCGGTGATAGCAAAGTGTGAGCCATTGGGTATCAATCTCTGCTTTGTATTGGTTTAGCTGTTCCTGAATAGCGTGTTGGTCGTCACCTGTCAGCAAGACAATCATGCTTTTACCCTCCCATTACTGCTCTTGTTGGCAGTTTTAATTAACACAGTCATTGGTTGTTGACTTTGGGTAGCTCGTTGCAGCATTTTAGCGATCGCCTCTTTACTACTTTCAAACTTATTCAGGTAAGCTGGTGTAACCTCTAAAATCGCCTTGTCACCTTGCAATTTAACGAGATTTGCATGAGCCAACAGCTTTTGATTGCTAGGTTTAGCTGTATCCATCACCTGCTGCCAAATTTGAGCCAGATTAGTAGTCTGGGCTGCAACTGTTGGTAACAATTTGTCATCATGCCCTTTGTCATTTACAGGTTTAGCTTTCACCTTGTTTGTGGTATATACTCCAACTGTTGGTAGCAACTTGCCGTCATGCACAGGTTTAGCTGTTAGCGTCTTGGTTGCACTGACAGGCAATAAACTGGTCATCAGGTTCAGTAAGCAAACTTCTAGCCATACAGCAGCATTTACTGTGTACCGCAAATAGTTTTCTGCTTTTTGTAACTCTGCTAAAGACAAGTTAAGCGTCTCGAAATTCCAGTGATTTGCTAAAACCTTAAGTTGAGCATAGCTAAGACAACCAGTTAGCAGGGATTGCTCTTTGGGTGCAGATTTGATAATCAGTAAATCTCGGTATGTTTGCAGTAAGTTGGAGAGAATCAATTTGGGTGTTTTTCCAGAATCTACTAAAACTCTCGCTACTTGCAGCAAGTTAAAGGTATTGTTGGTGGATATTGCCTGTAAAATTGACATTAATTCTGTTTCTGTCACACCACCAGCGATTTCCATCACATGATTGGCAGTGATATCTTCATCTAAAAGACTCACCTGACCCAGTAATTGCAGTGCATCCCGCAATCCACCATCGCTAAGTCGAGCGATCGCTGTTAGTGCCTCCTCATCAATAGAGATAGATTCTGCATCTGCTACAATACCGAGGTGCTGCACAATTGCCTGAATAGACAAAGTGCGGAAATTAAACACCTGACAACGGCTGACAATGGTAGGTAACACCTTGTGCAGTTCTGTTGTGCAGAGAATGAAAACAACATGAGGTGGTGGTTCTTCAATACACTTAAGTAAGGCATTGAAGGCGTTACCGGTTAGACAATGGCACTCATCAAGAATAAAAATTCGGTAACGTCCTGCAACTGGTGCTAAGGTACTGCGCTCAATTAAAGCACGGGCATCATCTACACCATTATTAGAAGCAGCATCAATTTCACTAACATCTAGGCTATTACTGGTTTCAATTGAACGGCAGGATTGACAAATACCACAAGGTTGGTCAGTTGGTTTTTTAGTGTTGAGGCAATTGAGGGATTTAGCAAATATCCTAGCAGTTGATGTTTTACCTGTGCCTCTAGAACCTGTGAATAAATAAGCTGGTGCAATTTGCAGGTGTTTGATAGCATTAGTCAGAGCAGTTTTGATGTAGGGCTGTCCAACTAATTCGGCTATTGTCTGGGGTCGATATTTTTGATGTAGGGCGACTGTAGACATAGGATTCATTAACCTTAATTTGTCGCCCTTACCCCTGTTAAGGGGGTGTAATTTTGACTCAAAAGTAGGCTGATTTGCTCAATTCCAGTAAGATTTACCGATACCAGAAGTTGAGTACACCCAATCATTTAAAAGTTGAAACAGGTGTATAAGTTTATGGAATTTACAACCGAGCTATAGCCATTTTAGAATTCATATCCTTGCCTCATAGAACGCTAATTTTATCTTTTTTACCTGCCGCCTTAAGCAGTAGCGAATTCTGTTAAACCTCGTTTACTGGGATGATGGAAACCCAAAACAATATCGGCTTGGGGTATTCCGGCTGATAGCAAATCATCAACAACGCATAAATTAGTTGCATCTTCTTCCACCCAAACTTTGCCGTTTTTAATGCAGAGATAGATAATAATATACTGTATCTGCTTTTTGTCATCCCAGCCAAACCGAAACCAAAGATATTGATCTCTTGTTTCATCAAAAGCCAAGCGATCGCTTACTTCAACTTCCGCATCTTTTATAACTTGAGCATTAGTAGTTTCGTAATAATCACTTAATATTTTCTTGATAGCATTGCGGTATTGCTCTAGCTTATCCATTGCCGAATTTCCTCCTTTTGTGTATTTACAACTATTAATAACAGGTTATTTTCATTGATGACTGCTTGTACAGATTTCCGTTGAAAAAAGTTCTCATAGACAACATCATCAACAGCTAAATAAAGTTTATATTCTGGCTCCGTAAGTTGAATGAGTTTCCGATAGACTATGTATTGTCCCAGCGCATTATGAAAATCATACATCAGTGATTTACCCACAAAGCTCTTGATTTCTACGACAATCTTCTGTCCCTGGCGTTCTGCGGCGATTGGTTTTTCTGCTGCTAGGTCGGCGTAGAGTTCAGCATCCTCATATTTGATAAAGTAAGGATCATCTGTGATAGTCCAACCGTCTTTTATCAATGCGTTTTTGACTTCATTATGGTATATGTCTTTTGCTGGCATGGTGGAACTATTGAGTAATACTCTGATTGTAAAGTGTTTACCATATTGGGTAACAATTAGATTCTAAAACATACTTTTCTCTCTTTCTTTCTTGCACCCTGCTTTGCTTCCTTTTTTCTTGATAAAACTGGATAACTTTGGTATTTTGGCGGCAAATAGTCGGATATCTACCGCCAAAATGCACAGTTTCTATTTGTCAAAATCGAGGATTTTCGTTCATGTTGTCCAGTTTTGTCCAGAGTTCCTCAAATCCCCGTCTAAAATAAACACCACTCGTATCCAAAACACCCTACAAAACTTCAAGTTTCCGATTAAGATTTATTAAGCATTTAGAGTGTACAGTGGCAATAAGAATTGACGCATTTCCATTTGCAGTTCTGGATTTGGTCTATCTCCATAAGGAACCAACATGGCAGGATGATCTGATTGTTGCAAGTGCATTTTGATAGCGGAACTAGGAATTGCCTTGGCTGCTTCTACTAAATACTTGAGGTTAAACTGAATATTCAATGACATTTCTGATGGTAGATGAGCAGCAATAACTTGATCACCTTTGCCAAACTCCCGTTCAATTGATAATCGTAGCTGCTGCAAAGCTCCATCAAACTGTAAGTAAATACCTTTCTCTTTTTTATCTGTTAACACAGCTAACCGTTCCAGTGCTTTGACTAAGAATGCTTTTTCTAGGATTACTTCTCGGTCAAAGCTAAATCTTGCCAATAGCTGTTCGCAGTCAGGGTAAGTTCCTTCGAGACATTGACATCTGAGGATAATATCTTGCCAGGCAAAACCCAAGCGATTACTTTGGGCATCATACAACAGATTAATGAATTCGACAGAATCATCCAAGTTACGCGCTAGTTCCTTGAGGACTCGACCGGGAATAGTAAATTGTATCTCTGAAGATTCTACTTGTTTGCGGGGTTTTCTACCAATTCCTTGAGTTGAAAGTTCAGTGGTTGCGACTCGATGCCCATCAGTACCAATAAACTTTAACTTCTCCTGTGTAAGTTGGATATGAACTCCGGTCAAGATATATTTATTTTCATCAGTGCTTACAGCATAAATTACACCTTTCAAACCATCTTTGAAAACTGTTGTTGGCAGAGGAATGGGAGTAGCATCAATTGTAGAACTAGGTGGAAATTCTTCAGCACTAATGCCTCTAATTTCATATTTTCCATCAGCATCAGATAAACCCAGAGAGCAGATTTTTGTTTGCTTATCCTCATCAATAAGCTGTATAATCTGAGTCTGACTACTGAGGCTAATATTACCATTAGGGCAATGCTTAACTATCTCAAATAGCATTACTACTGGCACAGTGATTTCACCCTTGAGCAAAACTTGAGCTTCAAAACTTGCCTGAATTGTTAATGCTAAATCAGTAACAGTTAAATGTATCTGTTGTGTTTCGATATCTGCAATGATTAGAGCATTAGCAAGAATCGGATGGCTAGGTTTAGCTGGGGTAGCACAACTAACTAAAGAGAGTGCATCGTGAAATTTAGTTTGTGAGCAGATTACCTCCATTCCTGATTCTATAAGTGGTTGAGAGTTGAACTCTGATTTGGCAGAACGTTTATTAGTACGCTTATTTGAGATAGGTTCAGTTGAAGTATCAGCGTCTGGAGATGTACGTTTTTTCTTTTTACTTGTAGATATCTCTGGGATATTTGCTGATACTTCATTTTCGGCTTTAGGAGTAGCTACACTTGTTTTTTCGGTCTGATTGGCAGGCTTTACCCTTTGTTTCGATGCTGTTTGAGTCATGATAATTTATTTCTGGTTGCGTCATTGTTAGAAAGATGACTGCGATAGCAGAAAAGAAAGGATGTGAAGTTTTGAATCAGATGCTTTTACTCTGTGAGACATACAGAAGTTTACTGATATATCCCATTTAACCGCTCTCAGGTAAGCCTTTATTCTGATCGTAGCTTTGGGAATATCTGGCTCTGCTCCTGAATTATTAAGTTCTACAAATGCCTCCAAAAGTTCTTTCCAATGCTTTTTAAACTAATAACTTTGCTGTTATTAACAGATTCTTCTGTAGTGTTATCAGCCAGCACAGAATCAGTTTCCAACAAAGAGTTCAGCAGTGATAGTTGATGTTCAACATCTGCCACATCACGGTATATTCGAGACGGGTCTATTTTCATTCCTAAAGGTGTAGGAACAATTTTTAAATATTGGTTTAATGTCTCTAGATAATTTCTATTGGCAAATTGTCTTTGTGCTACATAAGGGCGCAATATCTCCAGTAATTGAATAGCTCTTTTGATTTCTAGAGAATCAGAAGTACTATCAATTTGAGGTTTGCTTTCTCGGTAGCCTTTCATTTTCTTCTCAGCCACGAGATTGTGGAATTTAGAAATTGCTTGTTGATAATTACCAAAAGAGTGTACTTTTTGCTGAGATTTGTAGCCTACCCTACCCCACTCAACAGTTAGATTACCTTGCTCAACTTTTGCACTCCAGAATTTGTTACTGTTCTGAGCCGCATTTACAAATATTAAGTAAACTTCCATATTTTTGACATAATTTAGCGTAAAGTATTGCCATGTCAAATGAATATCTCAACAACAGATGTTCATTTGACAAAAGCTTCAAATTATTACTAATTTGGGAATACCTAATTAGTACGGAACCTAGAAGTACGAAGACCTTTCTTAGACACCTGCACAGGACTGGAAGCTGGTCGGGCAATCTTTGACCAAGACTGCATCCGCTCAACAGCAGCAGCATCTTGAACAGCTAACGGGGTGATGTTTTGTTGGCAATTTTCTAAATCAGCCAGTGTGACCTGCTGAGGTCTTCCCTCATCGAAAGCCAGTAGAGCTGCTTCTGATGCCAGGGTTTCCAACTCAGCACCACTAAACTTGTCGGTGCTAGCAGCGATCGCCTCTAAATATTCCTGTGGAACTTCTATACCAAACCGTTCCAAATGAATCTTGAGAATCTGGCAACGTTCCAACTCAGTAGGCAGGTCAACGAAGAAATTCTCATCAAACCGCCCTTTCCTCTTGAACTCAATAGGCAGCGCTGTTGGGTCATTACAGGTTGCCACCACAAACACCCCCGCCGTACATTCAGACATGAAAGTGAGTATATTCCCCAGAATCCTTTGTGAGACTCCAGAGGTATCCCCATTAGCTGAAAGTGCTTTCTCGACCTCATCAATCCACAAAATACAGGGTGCAATAGCTTCAGCAGTCTTGAGTGCGCGGCGGACATTGCCCTCAGATTCTCCCACCAGACTACCAAGCATTGATGCAATGTCTAATTGCAGCAGTGGAAGGTTGAGTATGGTTGCAATGTTCTTTGCTACTATCGATTTACCCGTCCCTGGTGGCCCTGCCAGTAGCACACCTTTAGGTTGGGGTAGATTTAGCGATCGCGCTTCTTGAGAAAATAATCGGCTGCGGCGTTGCAACCAATCCCGCAATAAATCCAAACCACCAAAGGGTATGGTCGCCAATTTACCCAATTCAATACCCATTTGAGACAGTAGGCGGGTTTTGTATTCGACAACCAAAGGGATGACCATAGTATCAATTACTATACCTTTAGAAGTTAATCGCTCTTTAACAGTCAGCCGCAGAAAGTCGCTAATTTCCTCCAGCGTCAAGCCTAAAGCTGCCCTTGCCAAGGTTTCTTTATCTTCAGTGGTGAGAGATACGGTAAAAGTTACCTCTTGCTCACTGGCAGATTCTTGCAAGTATAGTAAATATGATTCTAAGTGGTCTTGAATTTGCTCAATGCTGGGCAAAGGAACTTCACAGCAAGGAATTAGTCTCAGCAGGGATTCGTGCAGTTGAATGTTTTGACCTAAAAATACAATTCGCTTTTCAGTCGGTTTGAGGCGATGGTACAAATTTTTTACTCTGGTGAGGATTTCCCAACTCAATTGCAGGGAGTTTCTACCCACAAAAGGGTGAACATCTCCCAGGATAAAAACTCCATTACTACCAAAATTATTGATGTACTCGAACACATATATTAAAGGGTCTATGTTATGAGGCTTTTTATACGTCTCGACTGATTTGAATACTAGTCCACCGTCGTCAGCAATCAGACATTGCTCCAAGCCGGAAACTCCCAAATTCCAGAAGTATACAGGACTGTTAAGTTTGTCCATCACTTCAGTAGTTAACCACTGAATGATAGTGGCTTCTTCGGGGGACAGAACATCTATTGCCACGATGGGTATTTGAGAATCAATGGTGGTAATCAAGTTTGATAGTTTCATTGTTGCGAATTTTGATCGGGTACGGGAGAAAGTTTTTCGTGAGTGGTAACAAGATGCACGACTACTTCGTAAACTTCGGCATCGCCGTTAAACACTTCAGCAACTCCAGAAGAATTTGGATGAGCAATCGCGGAAATTAGGGCATTGAGTAGCGCGCACAGTCCTTCCGCGTTTCCTTTGAGAATTACTGGTTGCCGCGCTCCTTTTGAGGGGTAAATATGGAGCATCGGATAATCTTCAGGTAGTTCGCTCATAGAAAAATTAATTGTGCGGGGGGACGAGCAAAATCCCCCCATCAAATGTTTATTGGTGGAATGGCACGTTTAGATGAGGGATAAGGAGGAGTTATTGAAGATATCTCTCCCTTGTCTCTCTTGTCATCATTTATTGGTACAGTCGTTGTTGATGAGTAATGATGCTACGAAGCTGTTGCTGAGATTCTGGTTTGTAAATGCGATCGCCTTGCACTATACCCAAAGCTTCCTCAAAGGGTTGGGTTGCTTCTAGACACGACAATCCCTCAAATCCCTCGGCTTCTATTTTTACTTCACCTGTAGCAGTGTCAAAATGTATCAAGATTGCCCGTTCCATAAATTATCTCCGAACTTGTTGGGTTTGCTGATGTGCTGAAAATGCAAGGCGCAGGGTATGTACCTGACCATTGGTTTGTTCTGTGATGGTGCATTCTCCCAGATGTTCTTGTAACTGAGCTGCTTTAGCGCGAACCATCTTCTGTCCGTAGGCTTGTATTAGGGTGTGCGAAAAGAAGTCTTCTCCTAGTCGGGGTACAGTTTCATAGGCATCATGGATAAGTTGATACACCCCTGCCTCCTGATCCCACCTAAACCCGATATCTGCACGGACACTTAAACTACGACCAGGGACAACAATCTCAGCACTTTGTCCTTGGGAGTCGTCGTAATAACCTCTCAGCGATTGTGGTTTTTCATAAACTTGGACGGTAAGCTGCAAATCTTGTAGAGCTTGTACTAAACATTCACGGTTAGTTAGTTTTGTAGTGACAGTTGAAAAATGTGACATTTCCTACCTCTAAATACTGTGGACTCGTAAATTAATGCGAACAGTGGTGATAGACAAGGAAGCAAAAAGTTCCTACCTATCACTTCCCCTCTTAGTTCCGTAGCAAGCTTGGGAAGTGTGGGCGTATTGTTTTCCTCTACAACGCCACTTGACGCCAGTCGCCTCTCCCAAGGGGAGACGCTGCACGTAGCTTGCTTCCCCGTAGGGGTACAAGTCGGGAAACCCGTCCACCGCAGTGGCTCCCCCACACCTCGTTTTCGATCAAGGACGATACAGACACGTTCTTGATTGTTTTTTCTAGCGAAGTTTGAGAGACATCGCTGTAGCTCTGGTTAAGCCCATACCCTCATCACTTGCTAATCGTTGGAGATGGCGTTGTTCATCCAGAAGCTTGGAGCAAATTTCATCCATTTTTCCCTGCAACTGAGAACGCCCTTGTGAATCCAGCTTTTTAGCATCCACAGAAGCGTTTTCGAGAACATTTTCTAGATGAGTCATCATTTGTTCAAGGCTGCTACCTGCTTCAAAACTGGCGTTAGCCAAAAGCATTTGGACTTTTTTGAAATGGCGTTCCATCTTCTTCTTGAAGTTGACTGGCTTGCGTCCTGGTTCCCAATTACTCAAATCTTCGAGCAACTGGGCTGCTAGTTGTTCTCCTCCTGCGATCGCTGATTCCCTCAGTGTTTGTTCTAAATTTTTGTCATACTGTTCGATAAATCGAGTTATTTGCCCTAAGCATTCAGCTTGTTTCTCTGACAATTGTTCACTGATGGCGGGAATAATGACAGGACGACCAATTACTACTTGTAAATAGTCCTCTAGTTCCTCTAAACAGGGAAAAGCTTTGGCTAAGTTCTGCTTAACTTCTTGTTGTTGTTCTATAGATAACTGCCAAGCATTGAGTGAGAGAAATTTGTCAATACGTTCTTGATAGTCTGTGTACCCCTTTTCATACTCTTCTTTCAGTTGAGTGCGTAAAACAGGTGCAATATTATCTCGAATTCCGATTAGTTGATTCCAGACCAAGGGCGCTAAGTCTATAGAACAAATCCAATCACCATTGTCATAATTCATCCATTCTTGGACTGAAGAAATTTCTTGCCTTAATTGGTTTGCTGCTTCGTCTAAAGCTTTGAAAACTTTGATGCCCTTTAAACCAACTTCTGAGGTTGTAACCTTCACTAAGTCAGATTCTTGTTCATCTTGAGAATATTTGAGAACATCTGTCCATTTTGGAGCATTACTCTTGGTTGTCTTCTTTAACTGAATCTTGAAACGGATGCGAGTTTTATTCAATTTAGAGATGTTATATCTTTCAACAACAGCGTCTTTTAGAAAAGTTTCGGTTGAATTGGTAATCACTGCTTGTACCACATTTACTAGGAAGAATAATGTTTTTTACCTCAGTAAAATAAAGCGAAAGCTTTACCTTTTTGCTACTAAATTTAGCTAGAATTTTATTCATAAAAATCATTTAAGTAGTTACTAAATCTAGATAAGCTTTCAAAATTATTGGAGAATAAAAAGCTGCTATAATCAGATTATTAGCCGAATTTTTGTAAAAAAAAGACAGGATTTATATAGTTATTAAGCAGTTATTAAAGTGAGCAAACGTTTAATAATACATTATCTATCTCGATTTCATAATCTAGCAATCATAAGCTAATCGTCATTTATTTTTCCAGATTTATTCGCTTGTAGTAAGGGCTTAAGCCCTGCTTTCATGCAACTTAAATGCTCATTAGCTTATTTGATTTGTGAAAATTACAAGGCACAGAACCCCGATTTATCTAATAAATCGGGGTTCTGATTGTTCATGAATGATTAATCGGAATTGTTGACGAATGATTAATCGGAATTTTGTGTCGAGATTGCTATACACAATTATTACCGGATAACTAATATCCGTTGTCTAGCCCGTGAGCTAGAAACATAGTACAAACGATTAAACTCTCTAATCTTTGCCTGGACTGCCTTACTGTCATCTCCTCGTTCTGGATAAAGTCGCTTACTCAAATCTTTACCATCAATACCCGCTTCTAAGAAAGTGCTACCTTGGCTATTGTGAACAGTTAATGCAAAGCAGTTTCTGATGTTAGCAAACTGCTCTGAATGTTTGTAGTACTGCTTCCACAGAAAGGGATTACGCTTGGCACTTTTGAGTAAACGTTTGGTTTCTTGGTCAAATTGTTTTTGCTCATCTTCATGCAGAACATAGATTTGACGCACAATCCCTTCATCTGTCTCTACCTTTAACCTCCAAGTATCATAGTTGTTGTAACGATCCCCAAAAACATCTAAAACAGTAAACTCTGTAGATGTAGAAAGAATCGTAGTTTTACCATCAGGAGCCATCACAGGCTCTCTGGTGATTAATCTCTCTCCAGGAATAAAGCGATTGATATTTTCACCATATAAATGTGTGCGAATCTGATGATTGTAAAAGTCAACTTGAGTATTAGTCCAGGACAAAATTCGGAAACAATCTGGGTTTTGAGCAAATTCTCTCTTCATCTTTTTGCAGGCATAATGCAGCAAAGTTTGACGTTTAACCATCAGCGCCCCATTACTTTTATCAGGTAGATATTTGGCATAAGGCTCAAAAGGAAACTTGCTCTTGGTGACTGCATAGCGAGAAGCAGTGACAAACTCTAACAAAGGACTACCAGTTCCCTGACGCACAACTTGAGTCAATACTGCTTTATCTGGTACTTGAAAACTGGGGGATTTTCCTTCATTAACTGGATTTAACTGTGCTGGGTCGCCCATGAGAATAATTTTGATTTTTGTCCAGGTGGATGATTGGTTAGCAACATCCTCAATCCAGCGCCAGAGTTGTTTGCCAATCATGGAACATTCATCAATAAAGACAACATCAAATAGATTGATATAAGAAGGCCCAGTTTGGTCAAGTACTTTCTCTTTACCTCTAGTTACCATACCCAGTCCTAACAACTGGTGAATGGTGAAGAATTCTACGCCAGTTACGCCATTTTCTGCCGCCATGCGTTGCAGCACACCTACAGCTTTATTAGTGGGTGCAGTCAGTACAACTCGCTTACCCGCAGCGACAAGAACTTTAACTAGTTGGAAAACAATAGTTGACTTGCCAGTTCCAGCATAGCCAACCAGCAGAAATAAAGCAGCCATCACAGTTGGCTGTATAAATGTCCACATTGCATCTAAAGCTTTTTGCTGCTGTTGGGTGAGTTGAAATGGAAAAGAACCTGTTGCAGCGAAAGTAGGAAGTGTTTGGATCATCATCGCTTCGCTAATTATATTAATTGATCCACTCAATGCAGCGATAGCTGTTGGTTTTACTTCTCCGAAAAACAATACTCCTTCTGGTTTGAGGAATATATGTTTCTATATCCATTCGGCATCATCAGAAATCAATATATTAAAAGTTTTGGCGTTGCTGAATCATGGGATAATTCCGGACAATTTGGAACAAATTTTCAATGGTTTAAACCGCCAATTAATGCCGCATTTATGCAACGCCAACGTTGTTTAAGATTCAGATGATTTAGTTAAATCTGAAATTGCACATATATATTTTTCCATAAAGGTAAACATCTTCAATCTTAAAATTATTGCTACTCGGAAATCCTACTTGAATTCTTGTCATTACAAATTTTCGCGCATGTCACCATACATTAGACCTAATTACGCATTACTACGTATTTAAATATACTAAATATTTTATTACACTGAAAATAGTTTTTAGTGTAGGCGTGGCCTGCCGTAGACATCGCTCGTTTTTTTATCCGGACTTACAAAATCCCATCCCGTTGCTCCCATCTCTATGTTATTTATCAAACAAAAATACCTGCCCTACAGGATTGCATTTTTCAGTGTGGGAGTAACCTTGCTAGTAAAGCTGGGACTAGAGCATCTAACCGGAATTACAAATTCTTTCAGCTTGTGGCTGATTGCGATCGCTATAAGTACTTGGTACGGTAGTATCATTTCAGGATTGACATCAGTGTTTTTGGCTGCTTTAGCTAGTCATTACTTTTTTACAAATCCATCTTCTACTCTCGATAGTCTGGAATTTGTATTATTTGTTATCGAGGGTCTATTAATCAGTGCGCTAACTGATAACTTCCAGTCAAGTAAACAGCAGTCAGATACTGATAAAACAGAAGCCCAAATCAATCTAAAAGATTTATTACAGAGTCAGCGTTCACTTCGCCAAGGTGAGGAACTATACCGAACATTAACCCAAAATCTACCCAATGGAGTAGTTTTTCTCTTTGATCGAGATATGCGCTTTATGGGTGCTGAGGGTACAGAACTGCAAATTTTTGGTTTACCAAAAGAAGAGTTCCAAGGTAAAACGCTGCACGAAACTGTTCTCCCTGAGACTTACGAACTGATAGAACCAGCTTACCGTAGTACCTTACAGGGTACTCCAATGTGTATTGAAATTCCTTATAACAATCAAGTTTATCTAGTACAAACTTTTCCAGTTAAAGATGAAAATAGCAAAATTCTGACTGGCTTGGCAATCTTCCAAAACGTTACGAACCGCAAACAAGCAGAAGCAAAAATTATCAAGTTAAACCAAGCTTTAAATCGACGAGTTAAAGAACTACAAACTTTGTTAGAGGTGATTCCAACTGGCATTGGCATTGCAGAAGATCCAGAATGCCGAACTATTCGAGCTAATCCGGCTCTTGCCAAACTGCTTGGCATACCTGTTGACGCAAATGCCTCTCTCAGCGCTCCTAATGATGAACGTCCAACTAACTTTAAAGTTTACCAGGATGGCAGAGAACTAGCTCCAAAAGAACTGGCTATGCAATATGCTACCACTCATGGTGTGGAAATACTGGATTCTGAGATTGAGGTGGTTCGTGATGATGGTGTGAGAATTAACCTGTCGCAGTATGCTGCCCCTTTATTTGATGAAGATGGAAAAGTGCGGGGGTGTGTAAGTGTATTTCTAGATATTACCCAGCGCAACCAGGCAGAAAGAAAATTGCAAGCTGCTAGAGATCAGTTGCAGACTGTACTGGAGGCTGTACCTGGAATTGTATCTTGGGTCAGTTCCGATTTGTGCTATCTAGGTGTCAACAAGCACTTAGCTGATAGTTTTAATTTGCCTCCCGAAGCTTTTGTTGGTCAGGATATTGGCTTCTTAGCTAGTGGTAATGGGTTTCGTGAGTTCGTGCAAAATTTCTTTGCTGGAGATCAATCTGAAGCACTATATGAGTTGAGATCCATAAGCGCAGATCGTAGTTATTTAATTGTGGCTCAAAAATATGACCAGAACAAAGCCGCATTTTTAATCGGCATTGATATCAGTGAACAAAAGCGTGTAGAGGAAGAACTGAGACAAAAGACTGAGGAACTAGCAGAAATAAATCGAGTCAAGGATGAATTCGTCGCTGTTTTGTCTCATGAATTACGTACTCCCATGCATAATCTCCACGGCTGGGCGCAACTATTGCTAACTGAATCTGAGATGGATGAAGCACTGAAAATTGAGGGACTGGAAACGATTGAGCGGAATGCCCGTCTACAAGTTCGCTTAATTGACGATTTGTTGGATCTGGCTAGGATGCAGAAGGGCGAGATGAATTTGGAAATCGAATCTGTTGATTTAGCAAGTGTAATTCGGTCAGCAGCAGATACTATTCGATTGTCAGCCGAAACAAAGGGCATTCAAATTCAGTTACATCTTGATGCTGTGTCCAAGGTTTTAGGTGATGCGATTCGTTTACAACAAGTAGTTTGGAATTTGCTTTCAAATGCAATCAAGTTTAGTTCCAAGAATGAAAGTGTAGAGGTCAGGTTGGAGGAAGTTGAGTCTCAAGCTCAGATTACTGTTATCGATCGAGGGAGGGGCATAGAAGCAGAGTTTATACCATTCGTCTTTGAGCGGTTTAGTCAGCGTGATGCTTCCACTACTCGTTCTGCTGGTGGATTAGGGTTAGGACTTGCGATCGCTCATTACATAGTACAACTCCACAATGGCAATATCACAGCAGCCAGTGCAGGATTCGGCAAGGGTTCGACATTCACGGTGAGACTACCTATCGTGACAATGACAAAGCAGTTGAGTAATGATGAACTAGTACTAGGAGAATTGCTGCATGGGAATAAGGAAATTGCCCAATTGCAGAACTTGTGCATTCTGGTTGTGGATGACGATGCAGATGCTCGGATGTTAATGCAGACTGTCCTCCAGAGCGCCGGGGCAGATGTATTAGGGGCAGCATCAGTAAAAGAAGCGTTGGCACTTTTAGAACAGCAATCGCCTGCTCTACTGATTAGTGATATCAGTATGCCAGATGAGGATGGCTTTACCTTGATTCGTCAGGTTCGCTCCCGCACTATAGAGCAAGGGGGACAAATTCCAGCGATCGCTCTCACTGCTTTTGCTGAAGCCAAAAATGAGCAACGTATTTTAAAAGCAGGGTTTCAACTTTTTATTGCCAAGCCAATTGAGCCAATGGAACTTGTGGACAAGATCATTCAGGTATTAAAAACTTGATCCATACTAATTGATATAATTAAATTCATGCTATTAGCCTGCACTACTCAGCCTCCAACTTTGACAAGACGTTCTGATAGTACTTGTCTGCCATTTCTTCTGCTTTTTCATACACACCCAACGGGTCTCTTAACATATCACCCGGTTCAGTCTCTAAATCGCTAGTTGAGAGTGATACTCGCCCTTTTTCAACATCAATCCAGACAATCATTGCTCTAATCCAGTCATCAACTTGAAAGACCTCCTCTGGATGATTAATAGCTAGTTGAGAAATTGCGTTGATATGTAATAGCGCATAATATCCCCCAATATCAACGAAGACACCATACGGTTTAATTCCACGGATAGTGCCATCTACAAGTTGACCAAGCTTAAGCGTTTTCAACCTCGCCTTTGCTGAAGAACGGCAATTCTTAGGTGTTCGTCTTTCTATAGAGTACTCACACAGTCCATATTTTTTGTTTAACTCAATTCTTCGCTTCTCATACCAACTTGCATCAAATTCACCTAAAGCAAGATCGATTGGTAGATTTTTGTAGAAGCTGACAAGTGCATAGGCTTCTGTGATTTGACCGTTAGCTGTTAATTGTGTAGTCCATAGCAGTACATCATGTAGGATTACCAGCCATTGTTGTTCTAGGGTGAGTTGGTTCCATACGGTTTCACGTCCGGTTTCAGGAACGGTGCCACGTCCTCCCCAGTACATTGCTAAACGTATTCGCCAATTTTCACCAGAAATATTAGATGGCTTGAGTAGAGATCCCCAATTTGTATTGCTCAGATCATCAATATACGACCATTGTGATGGCTGATACTCATCCTTAAGAAATTTGATGACTCCATCATGAAAAGCCTCGATCAATTGACAAGGCTCAGTAGCAATCTTGAGACGTGTTGTAGTATCATTCCCACACATCCACGGCTCAATACGGAATTGCACAAATAGATCGCTCAAATACTCAGCTATAAGCTCTACTCCATGACCTTCCTCATCTATTATCATTTTGGCAGGTAGTTGGGAGTCTCGAATTTGCCCCAGCCAAATATACAGTTCTTTATAAGGATTGAATGTAGATGATGTCCAAATTTGGGTGCAAATATCATTGGCTTCTATGCGGAGCAAAATCCATCCTCTGAAAACACCTTCATTGGAGGATTGGGTAAAGGTCACTCTCATTGATTCAAAAAAATATCGCTATCACTTACAGACAAAATCAATTTAGCACTCTCACAAAGATACGTACCAATATTGTGGTTTTTAGCGGCTTGTTAACACTATTGTCAACTATTTGAGAGTTGTTAACTTCCTTTCTATTTTCCCCTGTGCATCACCTCTAGCGCTGCTGTCCTAGTCTGAGTAAACGGTCATTTAAGGCGATTCTTCCTAATTCAGAAATAACCTCAACTGGAACACCAACAGATGTAGCTGCTTCTGGGATTGTTACTCTGCTATTTCGCAATAGAGATAAAACTTGCTGCACTTTAGGAACAACTGGATCGCTTTTGTTGGTGTAACCCCGATTAATAGCAATTCTCAGCCCGGTTTCAATATCATCTACTCTAGCTCTGCGATTTTTATCTATCAATAGTGTCTGCTGACCAGCAATTCCACTACTTTCAGAAGCCACTCCGCGTCTTGGCGCAGTGCCAGAGGTAATCGCATTTGCAATCTGAATACCAACATACCCAGTGTTTCTACGCACTGGAACGATATCGAAGTTGTAGAGTCGTTTTTGTCCCGTTTTGTCTACAGTTTGGACAAGTAAGTTAGTAATGGCAGTAGTGGTAGCCCCTGGAAACTTTAACGGTTGGATTGCCCTCAGAAAAATGGTTGTAGCGCGTCCGCTTTTTAAATCTGTATCTGTGGTGTAGACGAGTCGTGAAGGGTCTGCTACCAAAATGTAGGCGATCGCCTCGTCGGTTTGAGTGAAGCTAATGGGCGTAGCACGTCCTGGAGTAATTTGAACCTGAATCCTATTGCTTGCAGCCATATCCCGTTCAATCAAGCGATATGTAGGAGTTTGTGCTTGTGCCTGTACAAAAGGTATCGTCACCCCAAACAGTATTGTAGTGCTAGCAATAACAAGAGTGGCAAATTGTTTCATACCAATGAAAGAATTTTGGACTAGAAGTTTTGACTTATAAACTGTTCTAGTAATCTCAAAGATTAAGTTGTAGAACGTTCAGTTTGTATCTATTCAATAGCCAGAATGCTGTAGATAACTCGACTTCAATCTGTTTGAATTTTAAATTGCTGGCTATTATACCAAATTGGTATCATCTTTCAACTTTCAAAAAACTATTGACGACAACCGAGACTTCTGTACCTTCAGGTAAAAACTGGATATTGGGACGTTGTAGCAATTCCTGCACTGCTTGGTCAGAGCGTCTAGACAGACGTTCACTGACTGGACTAAAAAAGCCTTCTAGCGCCGCCGCCCAAATCTGAGGATTAGAGTTACTAGTAATAGTACTTTGGTTAAAAGTGCCACTAGAAACAACAGTGCTAGATTGAGTGCGGGGTTGATTCACTATGCTTCCCACCTTACCCAAACTACTGAGTAATCCAACTAATAAATCTTGTTGGGCAATATCTGTCCCCACATCATTCAGCTTTTTAGCAATTAACGGTTGCTGTCCTCTACCGCGAATTAACAGAGTCTCAGCCGGAATGGTTTCCTGTTTGATTGTGCCTTGGGAGTCAGGGTAAATAAGCGCGATCGCACTAGCAGATACTAAGTTATTCTTTTTACCTACTGCCACTGTTTTCGTTACTAAAACAGTACCAGCCGGGAGTGCCACCGTGCCATCTGTGGCTGTGAGAGGTTTGTTTAACTCGATAGCAAAGCGATCGCTGGGATTATTCCCTCCCTGATCCCAAATCATCGGCATGATAATTCTACCTGGGACAGATGTACCCAGCGCTACCTCTTTAGTTTCATTGACATTGAGATTGGTTGTAGCTACAGGGGTGCGATTGAGGATACCTACCATTCCTGGAGTCAAGTTATCAGTTTTACTGTCAGTGCTTTTGGAGCCAATTAAAACTGTTTGAATACCAGGGTCTTCAGGAGTGGAAATGGATGTCCTAGCTGTTGATTTCAAGCCTGTTGGAGTTTGAGTGTTAAGAGCAACTTCTGACTGAGTTTCAGCTACTTTAGAGTTACCGATTTGCGACTGTCCCAGACTAGCTAGTTGACTCCACTGCTGGAAAGGATCGACATTACTTTCAGGCTGTCGTCTTGGTGGTGAAGCTTGATAACTTACAGGATTTCGAGAAATATACCGCACTACTGGGGGCGCAGGTTGAGAAATTCTTACAGGAGTTATTGGTGTTGTGCGTGATGTAGGAGTTGTGCGCGGTGAAAAAGTCTCTTGAGGTCGAGATGGCGTTGGTTTGGATTTATTTTGTAGGGTTGGACTTGGGGATTTAGCCGCAACAGGTTCTACTTTGAGTTGTTGTCGTTGGTCTTGAAAGGCTAATCTGCTTTTAAGTTCGGCAGATTCATCTAAAACTGGTTCGTCTTTTGGAGATGTAGTAGGGGTTTGGACTACTTGTTTGACAGGAGGTTTCGGTTGGAGAAATCCAAACCAGATCAGTGCTACAGAGCCAATAACCATTCCCACTAAGGCAACTACTGAACCTAGTCGAACACTAGGTTTTTCTGCTAACGGTCGCTCTACTGCTCCTTCTGCATCTTGTTTCAAGCGATATTCTTCAGAAATGAGGTGACTTGCGGTAGGGTTATAACCTGCCAACAACTGCTCCTCTTCAGGGCTGATATCATCATCAGCAACCAAAGTGGCTTGGTTAGAGCGATGATTGCCGTTAATACTGTTGAATTCTGACGAATAATCAGCAGAGTTCTCGTTTCGGTAGTCAAATTCATGGTTTTGATTTGAATTGGTCATAATTCTACCCTTTTCCTTTAGCGTCGTTGCTGAGAATTGAACTCAACCATCTTGGTAATTTGCAGTCCAGACGATCGCACTTCATAAATTTTCTGTTCTACCAGGGGGGCATCTTTACCTAAAGGAGATCGGGGAATCTCCACTGCTTGGACGGTAAAAGTGCGGTTAAAAGGAATACGCTCATCTCTACCAGTAGTACGGTCAACTAAGATACGGGTAGCAATCATGTCTATTTCCCATTCCCCAGGTCGTACTGCTCTTGGTTCTGACAGATAGGAAATAATAGTGGTGCTACGCAGTTGACCTGAAAAGAAGCTAGTAGGAACTAATTCGGCAATCTTCGGTAGAGAAGCTTTGGCAAATTCCGGTTCTAGTAGCAGGGAAGCAAACCAAGTATTTGTGGGAATGCGCCCATTTCTACCAACTTGAATGCCTTGGTCTGGTTGATTAGTGCCAGTGAGTTTGTCATCCCAGTTAAATGTTAGGGTTGTCCAGTCACTAACTACTTTTTGAATTACAGCTGGATAACGCCAGTTGCGGTCTTGCTCGGAAATGTAGATTGTTTCGCCATTTACCAATTGGGCAAAGGTCGTTTTGCGATCGGCAATTTTATTGACCCTGAAAGCGGTGAATAGAGTCAACAAAAATATCAGACCGTTAAATGCAGTTAGGCAGATAAAGCAAACAGCTAGGAGGTTTTTGGCTTCTGGAAGTAATGGAGCTTGAAGTCGTTTAATTTGCAGAGTCATACCAAATTGGCATAAGTAGTATTGTTTGAAAATCCACCGAACAGCCCTGTGTTAAAGGTTTTTAATTAGTCTTGGAAAGTTCTGATGCCTGTTTTGAAAATAGGGACTGGGGACTAGGGATGAGGGTAGGTTAATTTTCATGCCCTCGTTGTGTGATTTATCACATGACCGTTTAGCTTGAAAATAGGGAACAGGGAATAGGGGAATAAGGATTTTCATCCCTTGATTGTGGGATTTTCCCGTGATTGACTGTCTTGAAAAGTGACGGTAACGCTCCTCCGTCGCTCTAAGCGTACCCCTGCGGGGAAGCAAGCTAGCATCTCGTAGAGAAGTTATGCCGCAGTCTTTACGCTGCGCTAACAAAGAGGCGGAAGTCGGCGCACCCTGCGGGATCTTGCTACAGACTTTCCGCAAAATCTAAAATCTAAAATTCAAAATTGGTATTACCCCCTACGGAGTAAAGCAATACTGGTTGCAGTTCCAATGGCACTGCTAAAAATATCGATTAAGCCTTTGACATTGGCAGAAATGCCGTTATAAATAGCCATTCCCCCACCTCCAGCTATCAATACCGCCAAAACTGGTGCAAAGATGCTCAGGAAACATAAAAATGCTACATCAGATGCTAATTCCGCACCAGATTTCACCAGCACGACGGCTGCTAAACCTACTAAAATGTTGTAACCAAGTTGAACACCAAACAAGGAAATAAACCCTGTGAGCCATGCCCAAATAGGACGACCTTGTAATGGCAGTAAAGATAAACCAACTGCGATCGGTGCAAATAATGCCGTCAGCAGCAGAGCAGCTTCCAAAATATTTACAAAGCCCCATTGCAGGGCATACAGGATAAAGCGAATGATGGGGATGGCAGTATCTCGAAACACACTACCTGGATCATTGGCAAACTGAACAGCAGTACCGATTTGACCAGGTAAAGTTCTATTCCAGAGAAAACTACCAAAATCTCGTAGTGGTTGGAGTGGAGATTTAGCTTGCTCTTCAGCTTTGGTAACAATTGCCTGTGCCTGGGCTTGCTTTGAGTTCCAGCATTCAACTAACTCTGTACCGACTTTTCCTTGACATTCGCTATAGAGGTTTTCTAGCTGTTGTCTAGCGATACTGCTAATTGCCACATTGGTAATAGCATCTCGAAATGTTAGTTCACCAACTTGAAGCTGAAGAACGCTTTGCACTTGGTTGTAAGCAAAGCCTCGGATAACAGTAATTGTCTTCGCCAGCATATTGCCGTTGGCCCCCAAGAAAATCATAATTACGATAGGCCAAACAAAGATTGATGCCAGTTCTGACCATGATTGTTTTTCAATGATTTCTTTGCCAGTGGTTAGCGCCACAAATAAGATGCTGGCGGCTCCCAAGGTGATGCCCAATTTAATCAAGCCAATCCATAATGCCGAACCGAGCGGATCTAAAGTAACTAGCCAGACGGTATTCCACGACTCAACTGTGGCGCGAGAAAGTTCTAAAGAACTGGAGATAATTTCTAGGGCATCGGATTCTCCGCCTGTTACTGGAAATGATTGAGCAATAATGTGGATCATGAGTGTCGAAAGCGTTAGCGATCGCAGCTAAAATTGACAGGACTTACGGAAATAGCTAAAAAGGTTGATTAATCAGCTTTTCGACTTTTGAATTCACGGCGGTACTAGCTCTAAGATTCCAATTGGTAGCTACTGCTTGTCAGAACCAAGGGTAATGCCACCAGGCATGATCAATAAGCCTGCCTGTTGAGTCGCAGCATTGCCTGCGGCAACACTCTTACGGCGATCGGCAGTATTGATGGCTGAAAGTTCCTTGGCTGTTTGAGCGGTTAAGGTGTTACTTAATGCCCTGTCAATGCGTGCTTGCTGGGCTTCAATAAGCATCCGCTCGTTGACGCGACTGCTAAGGGCAGTCTGTTGGGATAGGTTTTGCAAAATCTGTTGGGTGACATCTAAACTTTGGGATTCCTCACCCAAGCTGACGTTTTCTTGAGTATCTTGTTGAGTAGCTTGCTTAATTTGAGCCATCTGACTTTGGGCTGCTTGGCTCAAAGTAGCCTGATTAGCGATCTCTGTGGCAACTGTTCTAGTAGCATATTTACCAAGGTCTTCACGGATACCATAAGAGCTTTGACCATTGGTTTTGTTCTCCAAAGTTTCAGACAGCACGGCACCAGGATCGTTGTTGGCAGAACCGTTCATGATTCCTGCCAAAACTTTGTTTAAATCTGGAATTTGAATTGCACCCAAGGCAGAATTGAGCAGATTGCCAAGAGGATTAAATAGGTCATTTTGAGCGAAATTTTTGACATCTCCCACAAAATCATTGATTTGAGATGCTGTGTCTGAGGTGAAAATACTACTACCAGTAGTTTTGTTACTAACAGTAGCAGCTACCGGATCTCGACCGTTGTCTTGAGTGCGAGCAAGGGCTGGACTGGCGATAGAACCAAGTTCAAAAATTAGAATTAGTGCCATCAATCTGATAAAGGTAAGTTTAGATTTCATGATTCACCTTCCTTAATGCAGTTTCTAGATATATCAACTTGCAATCAGGCTACTTTCAGCCTGTTGGCCATCGTTATTCTCTGGGCGATCGCCTTCTTGTTGCAGAGATGCTCCACTTTGGTGGAGGCTGTCCGCAGGATTTACGGCTGGGCGTAGCCAATCGCGCAATGCTGCGGTTTGATGTATCTCTTGACCAATATGCTTAAACCCTCTGTTTTCCTTCAAAGCAGGAATGTAAGCATCTGTAAACGCTCTCAGTCCTAACAGATTGCCTTTGGCGGTATCTGGATACTGAGCCATCACCCGTTCTCGTGCTTCCCGTTCATCCTGGTTATTGGCAACACTGGCCAACATCATTTCGCCAGGATAAAAGCGGGTACGCCAGAATCTACCACCTGTTTCTACTAGCCAGCAGGAATAAAGGTCGCTGGTACGGGGCAAAAATGCTTCAGTTGCATTCTGACTGATAATATTGACGGGATAGCCTAGATATTGTTGGAAAGAAGCAATACCGCTACTGGTAATACGTCCGGTAATCCGGTAGGTCATGTTCTGCATAATTTGAGCGCCTGTCGAACACTCGCAAATGGTATCGGGGTCTTGGGACATCAGCAGAACAGCAATGCCTTCTTTCCTTCCCGTGGCACAAGTTTCGCCTATAATCTGGGCAAAGCCATCTTTACGTAACAATACGGAAAGCTCATCGCCAATAAACAAACTCTTAGGATGGGATAAGGCATTACGGATACAAGCACTATGGGCGTTAATTGCCATCAAGTAAGCATCCTGTTCGTTACTTAATCCACTGAGGGCAAAGAATTTAATCGCTGGTAATGGGGAAAAAGTGCTGGGACGAGCGATCGCTTTCCCTAACCTAGATGCTAGTAAAGCACTAACCTGATTTTGGATTTGGTTGAGTGCCTGTCGGTCAATGTCTTCAAAGGATCTCAGATTAAGGCGCTCTCTAGTGCAGAACTTGACGAAATCTGGTAGCGTGGGTATCTGCTGCCATTCTGGTGAAAGCCAGCCCATCTCAAAGGCTCGGTTGTAGCGAGTAATAATTTCTGGGTCTTTTAAAAATACATCCAAAGCTTTGACCAGTAAAGCATCAACCCGTTGAGCTAGATGGGGGTTTTCGACTTTACCCATTGCGATCGCTGTTAATGCTTTGCGAATAAAATCCTTCCAAGATTCCATGCGCCGTTCCCGTTCTGACTTGTCGAACCGTCGCAAATCTGGCGGTTCCAGTAGGTTACTACTGCCACTGGAAATATCGTAATATGCTCCTTGCTCGCCCAAAAGCTCAATCGCCGTCTTGAAAGTGCTGTTACCACTGGCAGAGATATCCATACCAACAACGGGAATATTGTTCGCTAATGCCTCTAAAGCAAAGCGCCATCCCAAAACGCTCTTTCCTGAGCCGGAAGTACCTGTAATTAGAGCGCGTCCAATCTGCTGGTGAAATAAGTCAACATAAATAGGCTTACCACCACGACTGGTAAGGAATTCCACACCTTGTTTATCAATGTCCTTGGGGACAGTTAGGGGCATAATCCCGGCTACAGTATGAGTATCTAAAGTTATTCTGCGTTCGCTGAGATTACCTCCGTGCAGCAACCATTTGCAGGTAATCGGCAGGGTTTGCAGCCAAATTTCCCAAGCAATATTACGCTCTCGAATGACTTTGGCAGTCTCAAAACTGTTAGCCAATAAGTTGCAAGCGTGGGTTAACTCTTGGGCGCTGTGACGATAAACTAGAAATACAGGCGCACAGTGCAACGCTTTTGTCCCTTCATAAAGTCGTCGTTGAGCTTCAAAGGATTCCTCCTGTTTGATTTCCGCTCCAACGTCCCGTCCTTGTCCTTTGGTTATGGCTAAAGTGCGGGCTGTTTTGGATTGTTTTGCCTGACGCGCCAGGTTGTCTTGGATTAAGAAGTCATTGCTGCGGCTGATTTCAATCCAAGCTTCTGTATCGTGGACGTAGCTGGAAGCAAGAATTTTCCAAACCCACTTTAGCTGCTCTTGGGCATTAGACCAACCGACGGGGGGATCTGTTACAACCATGACTCCACAAACCTTGCTTTTACCTGTCAAGTAAACTCGGTCATTATCTCCCCGATGTTCGGGACAAGCAGAACGTCCCTGTTGTCCTTCAATCAGTAATGTACAGATGTGTTTATCGGTAGTTAGGGTTTCTGTTAACTCTAGTCCCGTTTCAGTCTCCTTCAGTGTAATGACTTGGGGAATAGGAGGTGCTGCACCCTCATTAAATCGATTCCAAAGCCACTGCCACAAATCTATAGCATTGCAAGGTGTTACTTCTAAGCCAATTTTGGTATTGAGTAACAATTCCCACTGAATGAATCCTTGCTGAAACCCTTGCAGTAAAAGCTTTTTGAAAAACTCCTCTTGGTAAATGCGTTTGTTCCCCGTAATCAGTTCAACTGCCCAAGAGCCGAATTTTCTACATTTTTCAATCAGTCCACCCACAAAATCCTTTTGCTGTGAACCAGCTTCATCATCGCTCGTCCAAGTACAGAAGGCAATTTGATTCCAGATTTGGCGAGAACCTGCTTCCTTGAGTTGTTCCACCCGCAATTGCTCGTTGCGAAGCAGCACAGAAACTGGTTTCAAGTGGCAATCGTCTGCTAAGGCAGTAAGTGGGGTTTGGCGTTTGTGGGGTACTCCCTTGGTAGAGCCTGTCTGTAGGGGATATGACTCAGTATCATCACTATAACAGCCTGTACAAAAGGTAATTTTTTCACCGGGGGGTAGTTCTTTCAAACCCTCTTCGATAGAGTGGGCAAATTCGCTGACCTCATTTTCATGGAGTATGTCATGCAGTCCAGCGATGCGAAACCCAAACACGAGTTGATACTGAGAGTTGCCTTTATCCAATAACAGGGCAGCCACTTCACGATCATCTTTCTTAATTTCTGCAATACAGCAGATGTTTACCTCATTTTGGAAGGGCATGAGCTTACTTTTGCCTCCATATTGATTCGGTACAATCAGCGGCTTGAATCGTATTTGCACTTGCGAGTCTGCGTAGCGCCGACGTACCCACCAGGGTCGATATTCGGGAATCGGTGAGATATAAATGCTGTTACTGTTGCACCACTCTGTTCCCGGTGGATTACGCCATCGATCTAAAAATTGATGGGGCTGTTTGCCTGTGAGAATCCACCAACTGATAATTAGCCAGAACGAGGTGGCAAAGAACCAACCCATACCCAAACTGAGTAAACCATTGGTGAGAACATAGCAAACTACAATGATGGCAATCCAAGGAAGTAGCTGTTCAGCCGGAATTGGCCCAATGCTGGCTTGCTTGCCTAGAATCCGATTTACTTTGATGAATTCTCGATTGTCTTGTGCCATATTTGTATAATTCTCTGGTGCTGCATTAGTAGTCAGTCAACCAAGAAGTGACAAGTGAAGATAAGGGGGAGAATAGGACTTTTCTTTTTGTCAATAACCTCTCAAAGTTGTCTAGACCAACTAACTATGCTCATCCCCCACTGATGAATTCTGACGAATGTTTTCTGACTTCTGAATTTTTATTTAATGCGTATAAAATTCAAGTTGGGTTTACCTGATGGCTGTTGTTCCTGTGCCATTACCGACAAATATGAAAGTGATAACATCAATGGCAATTACGATGGAGAACGCTAGACCAACTTGAGTAACAATCGGCCGCCAGTCGTTACCTTGCTGTGCTTGGTTATAGGCAAATAGAGAAGCAGCAGCAACCAGCAGCAAGAATGCACCTCGGATGAGGTTGAATGTCAAACCAACAACGTTGGCATCCAAAGTACTAGTGGAACCGCCTCCTGCTTGGGAACTTTGTTGGGCTAAATTGTTGAAGAAGCTTTCTAACCCGCTTAAGAAAATAGCTTGGGCTGGAGTTGTAAAGGTATCGAGTAAAGCGGTAACAGTTATAATTGCGGCAACAATATGCCAGAAACGAATTTTTCTACCTAAATACTTTTCTAGAATTGGTACTGTCCGAATTATGTACCCAATACTCAAGAAAACAATGGTGGCACATCCCAAAATAGTGACGAATATGGGTTTGGTAGCTAACAAATAAATTCCAATCGCAAGACATAGTAAAATGAAAAGTAAGTCAGTGCGGTTGATTTTCAGGTTTCTCAAGTTGGTTGAAAATTTTCGAGATGACAGCAGTTTGAACTGAGAAATGTGAGATTTTGTGTTGTTCATTTTTCTCTTCTCGTTTGTAGAATTAAACTTGCATTTCTGGTTTGCTGGCTTTTCTTTGAGTTTGTTTCTGGCGTTGCCTTGCAGTATCTTTATCAGTCTGGGCTTGGGTAGAGCGAGTTGATTGCTGATTGTCCAGTAGCGTTTCTATCTCACGCAGGGGGATGCTACACTGCAAAATCTCTGGGGGCTGCCCTGGTACTAAAACGGCATCAAGCACTTGTTCATCGTTACGATTAGGGTTAAATCCTTGAAGTAGCCGTGTACCATTGGGCAGTTTTACTACTTCAAACTCGTACTTGACTTTGCCCTTTTCAGTCCAGGTGAATGTCGGTTCATCGTTGCTGTTAAATCGATTAGGTAGTTGTTCTTGAAATTTTTGAATCAATGCTTGGGTACTGGCTTTGAGGGCGTATTCTTCTTTCGACTGTGGCAGTTTGCAGATGCCCGTCTTTTCATCAGGGCTAAGATTGTCTTGTGCGATCGCCCACTGTCCCTGAGTGCGAGTACCAGCAAAGAGTGTTTCACCTTGGGTATTTTCTAAGGCGATGGCTACTTGTTTGTCCTGTGGCTCTACCCATAAAGTTTTGTTACTGGAAATGGCGATACCTGCTTGGGGTGATTGGTCAAATAACTCACCAGCAACTTTGGCAAACCCTACTAAAGCATCGGCACAGGCAGCTTGTTGTTGCTGTGCTTGGCGTTTCGTCAGATGTTCTAAAATGTCAACGTCTGCTGGTGGCTGGTTAGCAGAGTTAGGTTGGACAATATCTGCATCAGTTTCTGACTCGACAACAGTAGAATTATTTTGTGGCGTTACCATCTGTTTTTCCAATCGGCTAACTACCATTTCTAAACGGTCAAGTCGCTTGGAAAGAACTTTCAGGTAGGCTTCAATTTGGTCAAGCTGTTCGCTGACGCTGGCATCCTTATTTAATTCAAATGGTTGAGATTGGTATTTGGGGTCTAGTTGGGAACCAAGATTATCTACTTTCGAGCCGATTTTGGTAGCAGCTACAGCCAGTGGATTGTTTGCGGCTGATTCTTCAGATACAGTTTGAAAATCTTGAGACTTTTGAGACTCTGGTGAGTCCGGCTTTGCTTCTTGCAAGCGACTGGCTATGTTATCTACGCGGTCATTCTGCTGTTGCAGTTCTTTGAGAATTCGTTCAAGCCGCTTTTCATCAGCTTCAGCTGCTAGCTGTTCCAAAACACCTTGTCCCACCGCAATTCCCAGAGATGCCAGTTGACCTGTTAAGCCTGCCAAATTCACCCCATTTACTTCTCGTCCATTGGTGGCAGCTGTGGCACTTAAACGCGAAGCTTCGTCTAGAGGCTCTCTGGATTTGGAGTTTTTGGCAGCAGTTTTATTGGTCTTAGCTCTGTCCTGAGTTTTAGCTTGTGTTTTAGGCTGAGAATTACTTTGGGTTTTAGTTGAAGTTTTGGCTTGAGTTTTAGTTTGGGCTGCGCTAACACGACTAACAGATGGCTCGTCTTCTTCACCTAAGTCATCTAGGTCGTCAAGTTTAGTGTTGAAATCGTCATTTAATAGGTCGTCTAGTTCATCGTTTGTATCATCTATTTCTTCATTTTCTTCATCTAAATCGAGCAGGTCATCTTCTAATTCATCATCGAGATCATCTAGTTCTGTTTCAGCAAAACCGCAAATTTCAGCAATGTTAGAAGGGGTGAAGTAGTTTTCATCTTTGCTGGTAATTCCTTCGAGGTTTTTAATCAGGTATTTGCCACTGGTTCTGTGGTTCGGATCATTCGTGAGGTAAAAGCGATAGCCTCTAATCTCGTCATCATCCCCACCTCCTACACAGAGTTCTACTGTGATGGGGGCTTTACCCGATTCCTGGCTGTAATTTTCTACATAGGCTTTAAAGTCCTCGTGGGACTGGATAGAATCATCCTGAATTGAGGATGCGATCGCTTTATCCAATGTGTTTTCAATATGGCGGAGTTTGCGGCGATCTGTCAGGTTATCCCATGAGCGATTTTGAGAATTTTGTCTTTGCTTAGGTTTGGTCAGTGTTTTGGTAGCCATAGGTACTCAAAGCTGATTGCCTTAAGAGTTAACCTAACAAGGCTTGATCTGGAAACAGCTAGACCAAATGGCGATTTATAAGTTGTCCAGTTGGCTAATGTTGACAGTTAACAGTTTTATGAACAAATATCCTAAAGCTACTTTTCTGATATGACTCAGAATAAACGATGAATCTGAAAAAAAAGTTCCCAGCAGTGATCTATATTATTGTAAACATTTATCAGAACTGCGCGCTTTGCATAATTGTATTAATTTTATGTAGGTAATTAACAGTAAAAGTAATAAAGATGCTATTGTTCAAAGTGTGAAAAATGCTAAAATATACATCAGTATACAAAGCGTCCCCAGAAGATATTTTTGTGCCGAATGCGGAAATTTGGATGTGTTGGAGGAGTTGCTAGGATGATTGACCATGACAGGCTTTTCAAAGAATTAATATCTACATTCTTTGTTGAGTTTCTCGATTTATTCCTGCCTCAAGTAGCCAGCCAAATAGACCGCGATTCCATTCAGTTTTTACCCCAAGATGTGTTTACTGATGTCACATCTGGAGAAAAGAAAGAAATTGATTTGCTGGCACAGGTGCGTTATCAGCAACAAGACACTTGTTTTTTAATTCACGTTGAAAATCAATCTTATACTGAGACAGCATTTGCGAAGCGGATGTTTAAGTATTTTGCGCGTCTCCATGAAAAATATGATTTAGCGATTTACCCAGTTGTGATTTTTTCTTTTGATGAACCCAAACGGGCTGAACCTCAAAATTATCGTGTCACCTTTGGCGACTTCAAGGTGCTGGAATTTCAGTTTGCAGCTATTCAGTTGAATCGTTTAAATTGGCGGGATTTTCTAACGCAACACAATCCAGTGGCGGCGGCGTTGATGGCAAAGATGAATATTGCGGTGTCAGAACGTCCGCAGGTGAAGGCGGAATGTTTGCGGTTGCTGACAACTTTAAGGTTAGACCCAGCGCGGATGCAATTAATTTCGGGATTTGTTGATACTTATTTACGGCTGGATGATACTGAGAAGCAGGTTTTTCAAGCGGCTATTAGTACAATGGGGTTAGATGAACGGGAGGAAGTTATGGAAATTGTTACCAGTTGGCAACAGGAAGGTGCGGAAGCCGAACGAAAAAAAGTCATTTCAGGGCTTTTGAAGTTACGATTTGGTAATTTAGATACTGATTTAGAAGGCATTATTCCATCTTTGTTACAGTTGTCACCAGATGAATATTTGGGCTTAATATTACAGGCTGACCGTGAGGAGTTATTATTGCGTTTTCTAGGACAATCGTAAATGGAAATGGTAACGAGTTGGGAACGAGAAGGTATCCAGAAAGAACGAAGGGCAACTATTACTAAAATTTTAAAGCTGCGCTTTGGGGATATTGATGCTTCTTTAGAAGCCATTATTCCCGCTTTGTTACAATTGTCCCCCGATGAATATATGGATTCACTTTTACAAGCTGACCGTGAGAAATTATTATCGCGGTTTCAAAGGTAATCGTAATTTGATAAAAGCGCCTATACTATTTTACGCATTTAAATAATCTCCTTTACCACTTTAGTTCAACTCTATATCCTGACTGCTAACATGGTGTCCATTATTTGATACCTCATGTTTTCTGTGAAGTAATCGTTCCCTCTCTAAAATCATCACTTCTAGCTCACTGGCACGTTCTTCTGAAAGTGGAAATATCTCCTCACCCGTCTGGAGATTACCTCGACAAATCGTCCGCTTACCTTCATTTCGCACAATAAAATCACCACTGGGTTGCACATAAGCAGTCCAATGGCTACCAATTTTAAACTGCTCAATTTCATTACTTGCAGATTGATTGGCTTGTCGCTGTTCGTAGGTAGTAGCGATCGCTCCTACTAAATTATCAAACATTTCTTTACGCCAGAGTTCGCGGTGAATGGCTCGGAATCGCCCAGCAGTATCTAACTTTGGTTCTGATTCCGGTAATGGAACTTCTGGCAGATTGATTGACTCAGGATTAACCTTGAGGATAATACTAGAGCCATCTGGTTGCAAAGTAGCTGCAAATGTGGCACCAATCGGCAGTTTCGGGCTGTCGGGAGCAAAAGTGCCTAAATTCTTGCCATCAATCTGTAATATCGGTGTACCGTTGTAACGATAATGCTCTGGATGAGATTCGGGTAACTCAAAAACTCCCACTTCCAAAGTAACGCTGCGCTTTTTCCATTGCTTACTAGCAAAGTTTTCATTGGCGAAGTGATTGTATTTGATACCCAACACTTTAATTTCATCAAACTGAAAATCCTGAAGCTGCTGACATACTTCCTCTGTAAACAGGTTATATGCCAAAGCACCAACACCTGAATCCTGACGTGATGTTGCCCAACTATGATCTGCTGGAGGAATAATTCTCAAATTCTTCGGGATATTAAGTTCATCTAAATCGTTAATGTTTTCGCCAAATTTAGCTGCTAATTTATCAACTACTTTGGGGGATAAGTCTTTCAAAGCAAATTCAATCAGAGGTAATTGAGGATGAATAGTGGCATCAAATTTAATTCCCTTTTGTTCTAAAGATTCTTTCCATTTAATAGCACCTGCACCGAAAGGAACACTCAAAACATAAATATCCTGTGGTAATGCAACGCTTGGCAGTTCATAATCATGCTCAAACGAAAACGTAATTTCCATCTGTTCTGCCAGCTTTAAACAGTCTTTGCGATGCCGATCTAATTCTGGACGGGTGTGTTGTGTGTTCCACAGTGCCGCCGCCCCTTCTCTGCGAGACGCTACGCATTGGCGGAGCCTGTCCGCAGGATTTACAAATCGTTCCTCTGAAGTGGGGAATAATTCATCAATTTCCGCCCGATAGCTTTCGTAGAGCTTCCCTAGTTCCTCATTAAAGGCTTCCCTGTCATCTCCCACCCGTTCCTTAATTTCGTCTCTAGCTTGCTGAAACCTTGTTTTCAGTTCTTCTGCCCATTCCAAGGCATCTACAGATAGCGTCTCTTTGGGAAACAGGTAGCGAAACTCATGCCTATCCCTGCTGCGAATGCGTGTTGGTTCCCACACAGGATTGACTACAACTCTTGCAATGACGTTAATTGAGCCGGGAGCATCCGCAGGCATGGCAAAGGAGCGATAAAGCCGTTCATCTTTCTTAAAGTCAAAAAAGTAACTGGGGTGAGACTCTGACCATTTTTTGGCATCGGCGAGCAAATTTTCCCCACCTATTTCCTTGATATCTTCCAATCTTTCTGCACTTTTGGGCGAATCTACCTCAACCTGAAGTGCCTGAAATAGACGGTTTAGTAGCTTCCTTTGTCGTTTTTCAAATCGCTCTACATTCTCCCCGTCGTGGGGCATTGATGACTGTACACGTCCAATGTTTGTTGCTACTAGCCCTACTTTGTTTTGACTGCTGGCAGCAGCAATCTCTGCTAAATTTTTGTATTTTAAGTTGCCTTCTTCATCTGTAATTTCCGTATACGCCAGCTTAGGGCGTTGTTTAACTGGCTCAAATCTTCCCGGTTCACCTGCGCGGAGAGTTTCTTGAGCAATATTAGGCAGTTTACTGGCAGGGCTGACCATTAATTGGTCGCCGTCAAAATCGGCTTGGTGGTATTCCTCAGCATCCTTGGGGTGAATCCAAACTACGTTGCGAGTTTTCCTCAATTCTGGATCGTGGATATTTTGGTAGAGGCGGATGTTGTCTGAGTTGACGATGGGGTAACGGGTGAGAATGACATCTCCTTCCGGTAGATGAGGTACACAGATTGTGCCACGAGTTAGGCGATCGCATGGCATTGCCATACCCGAATTATGGTTGTATCCTCCCTTAATTGCTAGGTCACGCCATTGATTGGCTATGTAATCGGTGGCAAACTTGCGAAATTTGGGGGTTTCAATCAATTGACCATATTTATCGCTGCGTAATAGGGAAATCCAGCGAGATTCCTGCGCTTGATTGTTAGCATTACCCTCAATTTCGTTAAAAGCTTCTTCTGACTGCTCTTGCTGCGATCGCTGTTGTTTGTCATATTGTTGGATGATGTATTTTGCCAACACCAAGGGATTACGCTGTAACTCGGCAAGTTCTCTAGCTTTCTCTTCGGTGGGTTTGCTCAAATCTTCTTTGATTGCTTCTTCTGAGTACCAAATGGTAAATTGCCAACTATTATCGTAGCTGGTAGCTTTGGCGTTACCTCGATTACCGATTACCGCTTGGGGAAACTCATAGTCACCGCAGGGTATTAAGTTTTTAAGTTCTGACTTTTTAATGCCTTTAATTGAGGAACGATCCATAATAATGTCGTACCCTTTGGCATCAGTCAAATTGGCATCGGGTAGGAAAGTACCTTTGGACAAGAAGCTGGTTTTTGGGCACTCGAAATTATCTGGTTCAGCCCAATTACTTCTCCAGGCGAACCGAAATTGGAATGGACAATTGCCTTCTCCTCCCAATTGTTTGGCAAGTTGGGGCGAAATCTTGCCGTGACAGTCTCCTGTTTTATAATGAGCATACTGTGGATCTTCAAAGTCCACAATTTTAACTCGCAGCCCTGTAAAAGTTTCTGAGCCTTTGTAGCAATTACTAACTAGTAAAGAACCATAGCGACAGGCAGTATCGGGTTCTGTAGCGAATAAGCGTCTAATTTTTTTATGCAGTGAACCATCAGCAAAGTAATAACTATTGCCAGAACTGAAAGCTAACTTGCGTCGGATTCCATCCTGAAAGGTTCTTTGTCTTAAATGGTTGGCATCTGGATTTTTACTGTCAATTTTAACCAGTAGTAGAGATTGTAAATCTTCTGCTTCAAACATCTGTTCGAGCAGAGAATTTTTAATGATTTCTGGTTCAGATAAATATCTTCCCTTACCATTGTTATACGACCCATCAAAGATAGATATACTCAGACCAGAACCTTCTAAGACTCTAGTGGTTAAATCCATTACCAATAATCTATTAGATAGCTTATCTAGCAAGCATGAGACTCCAATATTCACCTTGGCACGAAATTACACTCGATAAAATCATCCAAGTGGATAATTTACTGATTTCATGGCAGACGGTATTTTATACGGTATTAGCTCTGCTAGCAGACTCCCAAGAAAGTTAAATAGCTGAACAGTGCTTTTAATCGTATTATCATTGTTCCACTGTGTTACTGAGGCTACACAATTTTGAAGCTACCACTAGATTTTATGAATAAAAGAATTCAACGGCTAGAAGATGGTTTATTAGTAATGCTTTATGACGATGACCCAGATTCACCAGGAGATGAGTTGATCACTCCTTCTGATGATATATCCCAAGATGAGCATTACCCCGAATATGCTCATCTCAAACCTGGTGAAAGCATAGTAATTAAGGAAAATCCTATCAAACCTACATCAGGTTTTTATTATCCAAGTGGATATGAAGATTTAGATGAATTCCTCAATAGCAATCCTGGTGCAATTGATAGACTAGGTGATGAAAGTTCAACTACTCGTGGTTGGCGTCCACCTGAACCAGATGAATCTTGGTAAAACTTCCCTTAAGAGGCACGCATTAATAAGTTACCTTTTTGAATAACTGAAAGCCTTGATTATCAGTTTTTTGATAAAGTAGGTAGGTTATTTCGGTGCAAATCCTTAAGCTCGATTTACCAAACTTTTTATGCTGATAACATTTTTGAATAAGCTGTTTCCACAGGTAAATAAACTGTGAAAATGCTGCCTTTGCCTACAGTCGATGAAACAGAGATATTCCCTTGATGGGCTTCAACAATTTGACGGGACAAATATAATCCTAAACCGTTCCCCCGGCGTTGATGCTTGCCCTGTCGAAAGCGATCGAATAAGAGTAATTGTTCTTCTGGATTCATGCCAATACCTGTATCCTCTACTTCAATCTTTACCCCTTGAACAGTGGAATTGAGGCGAACTTCTACTGAACCAGCATCACTGAAGCGAATGGCATTACCAACTAAGTTAGTCAGAAGTCGGCGTAGTTCCAGGCGATCGCCTTTAACTCTAACTAAAGAAGCTTCAGTACCCTTTGTCAAGACAGCTTTGAGAGTTAAATGTTTAACATCGGCCAAAGGCATTAGTTCTTGCACTACTTGCTGACATAATTCCCACAGGTCAACCACAAAGAAATCCAAAGTTTTGCCTCCAGCTTCATACTGGTAAACTTCTAACAAGGTATCGACCATTGACAACAAAGTTTGGTTACTCTGAGCCATTTGTTCTAAAGATTCACGCATTGCTGATAAGGTATTGCCAAAAACACCTCTTTGCAGCAACTTTAGGAATTGGTCAGCAGCTATCAGCGGAGTTCGCAGGTCGTGAGTGAGGCGGGTCACAAAATCTTCCCGTCGCTGAATGAGTAACAGTTGTTCGTCCATACTGTGTTTCAGTCTCAGCAAAGCCCGCACCCTGGCCAGTAATTCCTTCTTATCTACAGGCTTGCGAATAAATTCATCTGCACCTGCATCTAAACCTTTAACAACACTTGATTTTTCAGAACCTGTCACCAGCAAAATTGGGATAAAAGGTAAGTTTGAATTGTGTTTAATTTGTCGGGTAACTTCGTAGCCATCCATCTCCGGCATCACCACATCAAGCACTACCAAATCGGGAGGAGATTCAGCAATTTGTACCAATGCTTCAGCACCACTGTTGGCTATGGTCACGTTGTATCCCTTCAGCTTTAAAGTGACTTGCAGAAAGCGGAGGCTGTCAGCTGAGTCATCCACTAGCAGAATTCTTTGGTTTCTTTCTTCTGAAGTTATATTCAAAGATAAAGTGTTCTTCATAAAACGCCTTTAATAAACCTAATCCCTTCCGAGTAGAGAAATAGAGTAGTCAAGCTGAATTTCGTTGGGGAAAGTGTAATTTCAAGCGCCATGCTAACCACTACGTGGCGATTAACATTCATCAAAATTTTCTAAAAAAGGCATTGTTCAACATAATTACTAATTCGTAATACTCGCCTCCAGCGAGAAACAAGGTACGTAATTGGTAATTAAGAAACTGGTTATAGTCTCCTATCTCTACAGGTCACAACCTTATGATTGTGGTCTAAATTCCCATGCATAACGTAATTACTAATTCGTAATTACAAATTGTTAATCTGGCTATGTTATGTGTAAGAGCCAGGGTTCTCGGTTAGAGATAAGCTACATCCTCCTCTAAGTGTGATGTGGACACAAGTCAGAATAAACTGTATTGGTTTCAGTTTAACTTCAGTGCTTTTATATTTTTTTATACTTTAGGAAGATTTTTTCAGAGAATTTTCAGATTAAACGATGTCCATTTTGAACACTGGAGTTTTTTCAACAGCTAGTTGAGATATGTAGCCTTTGATATATAAACTGTTCAGCCAATACTGTAAAAACTACTGGTTTCAACCTGGATGAGGTTTAATAACATTGAAATGCCACTTTGCATCTCAATAGCCACATTTTGGCTGAATAGCTAAAATTTTTCGTCCAATGGAGTAATCCTTTCCTTGAAACCATATTCGACAGTTAAGAAAGTATAGTTACCAAGCTGCTGAGGTAAATGATGGGAGATATTCGAGTAGCAATTATTGAAGACCATAGCTTAACGCGGATTGGAATGCGTAGTTCTCTCAACGAGCAAGAAGGTATTCAAGTCGTAGGTGATGAAGCTACAGCGTCCAATGGGTTGAAACTGCTCCAAAGTACAAAACCAGACATAGCGATCGTTGATATTGGCTTGCCGGATAGAGACGGAATATGGCTGGTGCAGCAGTTTCGGGAATCTCTAGTGTCGGAAACTACTGCACAAACTAAAGTAATAATGCTTACTTCGTTTGCCAAGGAGCAAATGGTACTGGCAGCGTTTGCAGCTGGGGCAGACTCTTACTGTGTGAAGACAATTAAGTTCGAGTTGTTGCTGGAAGCGCTGCATATCACCCATGAAGGTCAGTCTTGGATTGATCCAGCGATCGCTCGTATTGTTCTCAAGCATACTCGTCAAGGAGCGGCGGCGGCGGTAAAACCGAATGCTACTCAAACGGTGACGATCTCTGCAATTGACCCAGAGCAAGCAAGCATTCTGCAAGCAGATCCACTGACAAATCGGGAATTGGAAGTCTTGGAGTTAATTGTCCAAGGCTATAGCAATAACGAGATTGCCCAGAAACTCTATCTCAGCTTGGGAAGTGTAAAAGTATATGTGCGTGGGGTTTTGAACAAGCTTTGTGCAAGCGATCGCACTCAAGCGGCTGTATTAGCGTTGCGGGCTGGTTTGCTCAATTGAAGTCACTGTACAGAAGCAACTGTACAGTGCTTGGTTATTAACTTGAGAGGGGAGCAATATCTACGACAGGCTACGCCTATGCACAGGAGTGACCCAGGAGAATCGCCTGCATAATACTGACTTGCGTTGTATACAGAGATTTTCCGCTACCACTTTCTAAGTCGAAATAAGTAGCAAATCGTCGTAGTTTCCCCGTCGTCAGTTGCAACAAATAATCAAAGGCTTCCGCAGCAACTCGCTGGTTAATGCTCAAGGACTGGCTATTGAGCAAGGCCATTTGTTCACAGGACAAGTTGTTGTCTGCCAACTCTTCTGGTTGTGAAACCAGTAAGTCAGGTTGCTGTATAGTTGGTGCAGGTAAGCGAAAGCAGCCTAAAGCCTCGAAATCATAGTCATTGGGGTTAGTAGACAGATGGGAACCTAATAGTACCTGACCACTACGTTTGGAGTTGCCGCAATCCAAATGCCAAATGTGAGGCGCAGCGCGATGAGTGTTGTGCTGAAGTACTTGGGTAATTGACTTTCTGGCTTTGGCATTATCTACGCAAGCAGTGACAACAATCAGGGTATTGTAACTGGGAACAATCCATTTAGATTGGAAAGGTTGAGCGATCGCTGTAACTTGCATCTTCCAAGCCAGGGAGTAGCGCACCGCCAACGTTTTGGCTTTGTTGAGTCCGATTTCTGCATCACAGAAGCACTGGCGTAAAACGTTAGCCGACTCAACATGATCCGGGTCAACAAAGTAGAGTTTCACCTGTTTACCTTGCTGAGAAAGAACTCTACCTAACCGAACCAAAGAAGGAGCCAACCAAGAACCAGTACCGCCGCACCCAACTAGCCACAGTTCTATCTTCGAGTAGTTGACAGTCACGACAGGAGAAGCATTTGCCAAATCAAGATTTAGCTCCATAGTACAGTTGGTTAAGTTGATATAAGTATTGGTGAGGGGACAGGCATTTGCTAAATTGAAATTCACCTCCATAGCTTCTCCATCACATTTACAGGCGGTACATCGGTACTGTAAAATTTACAGTCAGATGAAAGTGAGACATCAACCATAAAAAAGTCTCGGTCGATGTCAAACACTGCTTTAGCAGGTACATCCCAATAGTGGCGAAACAGTCCAACCCGGATTTTAATCTCTGGTTTCAGTGTATTAACTCTACCTAGTACTCCATAAATCCGAAAGCCAGATTCGTCAGCATTATCGGTGGTAGAGAAAAAGGCAGGTAAGGAACCGTGGGAATGGATGTCTACAGCCGCTTTCTGGTGGGAAGAGTCACTGCCAGAATGAGTTGGCTGGCAGCTAGTTGGAGTTTGAATTTGCTCTGGGACTTGTAAATCCCAGCCTGCATCAGTACAGTGGAGGTGAAAGAGAATTTCATAAAATTGATTGCCAGCTTGATAACTCGACCGCCACATTTCCAGTAGTAGCGGTTTGGGAATTAAGGGAGTGACTTTGAGATAAGGTGTTAGGTGAGGTAGCCCTTTGATAGTTTGGGAACACAAGCAAATAGGCATTAATACCTCTATGCCAGGACGAATGGCTCTAGCAAAGATGCCATTTCCGGCATAAAGGTACTCTAGTCCACTGCTGGTGTGTGTTAGCAGAGATGAAGTTGTGACAATTTTGTAACCAATAATACCTTCAAGTAATGGGTTCATCGAGGATTTCCTGCACAAGCATAGCGACACTTTTCTGATTGCCGATAGGCACAAGGTCAGATACAGGATAGGTTGCGTGTCTACATCTTTTGTGCAGTTTTAGAAGTTGGTGGCGAACATCCTTGCGGTATTTTTGTGATTTACTTATTGTTAAATGGTTGGTGAAAATAGTAGAAATAAACAAATTCCAAGCATGGTTAATTGATAGACCATTAGCAGCAGGTGGTTCGTTCACTCCCCAACACACCTGTCCAGAACTGTAGACATTGGGTAGTGGCACATGAAAAGCTTCTGCTTGAGGAGTAAACTCCTGTTCTTGAATTGCCCAAACCCAATATTTTAATCCCTTGCCCACAAACACCATTGCAGGTAGTGGAACGGTTAAAGATCCAAGTTCATCGCAATTGATTGTATGAGTGGCTGGTGGGATAAATTTTACCAAATATGTGTCTGTACTGCCCGTACCCCAACGCACAATTCCTGGTTCCATCCAACCAGTATCAATTGGTTCATTGCTGAAAGCAGTTCTTAGGGCTGCCGGTGAGATACATTTGTAAATATGAGCATCGGCAATTTCTTTATCTCGGTGGTGGAAGATGTAAATACCATCCAAAAACAGCAATTCTGCTTGAATTACTGGAGATTTCCGGGGAGGGTCTGCCAAAATTGCTCGTAGAATCTCGCTGGATAGAATTGCTGTGGATGTAACGTCGATTAACGTGGTTTCAATGCTTGTTTCCATAGTTTTAGTAGGATTTGAGCATGAGGTTTTAAGTCTGCTTCTAGCCAATCAATTAAGTTGGCTGCACAGTTCAGCATTCGGTTTGCTTGCTGCCATTTTCTGGTGAGCAAATCAATAGATGCTTTTGACCAAGGTAAAAAGGTGCGGTCAGGTTGGTAGTAATAATCGTCTGCGTACTCGTCCAACCAAAGGTTTTTAGTTTCATGGTCTAGCAGCTTTAAAGTTAAAGGCAGAAACTTTAAAGGATTACCTAAGTGATGACACTGGCGTTTCAGTTTTTTGTGGTCAATTTTGTCTGGGTGGTCGATGTCACTGTACGTAATTTCGTAAATTGCAAATTCACTATCAAACCAATCGCTACCTTCTGGGTGTATGTCATCAAGCCAACGGCGACTGTCATGGCTAAAGGGTAAAAGTAGTTGCCAACCATCTTTGAGATGTTCAATTTCTCCATCCATTGTCCAGTCAATACCCATTGGGGTAATAGGAATGCTGTGCAATCTTTGTTCATAGGCTGTTTCTACAGTCCAGTGAGATAACGGAAACAGATGAGTGTAAATCAGTACAATGAATTCCAGTTCTCTGGGACTATGGCAATCTACATCTGTAGGTGGGTAAATAGTGGCTTGGCTGGCTTTCCATTCAGTAGAAAAGTAGTGCTGATACAGTGCTAGTAAGGAGTAAATGTTGAGTTGGGTTTCCAGATAATCAAGTGATTCTGTGGCATCTAAGGTAAATTGGCACTGATAAAGACTATAAATTGCCTCTGCCATACTGAGGGGTACGAGGTGAGACATATTTTGTACAACTCGTTATTATGGGGGTTGGAATTAAAGAAGAGATGCAGGTAGGGTATGGGGTCTACTTCAGCCGAAATGCAAACTGCTGTAATTTGGACAATAATTTACCCCTCAAGTCAATTTCCAACTCCTTTTATCAGCACTCAAAAACCTTCAGGGATAACGCTAGATGTAGGAGTGCAGGCTGTTAGGGATTTTAGGGTTTGGTTGAGTGACTGAGAAAATTCTGTCCCAGCTGCGATCGCCTCTTCAATTTGAACTGATAGCTGTCCTGCATTTTGCCAGTCAATTCCAGTGATGACCTGACGTTGACGCATTTGGTAGCACATTTGGACTGCGGGGTTGATTTCTTCAGGAGCCACTATTAGGGAATCTAGAGAAAAAACACCTTTCTTACCGGGCTTCTTGATGATGTGAATGGGTTCTCCTGGTTTCCGCTCAATGTCTGCGTTTGCCAGTTCAGCGCAAAGAGGAGTGAAGGCATCGCGTAGTAATTGGTCGTCAAAGGCGATCGCTTCTGGAATCCAGTGTTGTTGACCTTCGTAGATAACAAGTAATTTGTTACTATTTGTAGTAGTCATGGCATTTAAAAAAGTGAAATTTGCGTAGTATTACTTGCTGGTTTAGTAGTATCTGAGCTAGCAGTTTCAGTGCGAATTGGAGTCTGGGTAGTGGGCGGTTTATTGGTTTTGACAGCTTTAGTCTGGGCTATATTCCGGCGAATTTGGCGATTAGGAAAATCGGCTTTCAGTTCGTCCAGTAGTTGAATAATTGCAGGTGGAAAATCACCGAGTTCTTCTTGATTGAGCATGGTAACTACAGGGAAATCACCGTGACTGCTAGCAGCAATCATTACAGGTCTATCTCCTGTTTGTTGTGTAGGTAGTAAAGTGATGACAATTTGAACTTTGCATTGCTCGAAAATAAATGGTTCTAGTTGATTTACCTTGTTGGTAGCAGATGTTTCTATGTCATCGTCATCTAAGTGATGAGAGTCGATTTCATCTTCGGCGTAGCTATTCTCATCACTTACTAGTTCTAAAAGTTGTAAAAAGTTAGCTTTACCTGCACGCAAGCGTTCCCTGTCAAATAGCAATCCTAAAGCTTGAAATTGTTCTTCAGCAGTGGTTTTTCCCTGTTGTTCTGAAATGTAAGATTTTAAGGTTTCAGATGTAACAGTAAGGTTGGCTTTGACAATGGCCTGTTCTGGTGTTAGCCATTTTGTAGTCATAGCTTTTTTGGCCTTGTTAACTGGTGTGCAAGCAGTTGTGGCGGTAGCCAGAAGTAGAAACTGTTTTTGAGAGTAGGTACTGCTAGACTAAAACATATCCCCTTTGCTTTTCTCGACTGAGCCATGTCTACGGTAATTACCCAATCCCTGACCCTGGAGGAGTTTCTCAAGCTACCAGAAACAAAGCCTGCAAGCGTTTACATTAATGGTGAGATTATTCAGAAGCCAATGCCAAAAGGGAAGCATAGCCGATTACAGTTAAGGCTGTGCAACAGTATCAACGATGTTGCCGAAAGCCTTCATGTTGCTTATGCCTTTCCAGAACTGCGCTGTAGTTTTGGTATCCGCTCAGTAGTACCTGATGTAGCGGTTTTCAACTGGTCACGTATTCCCTTTGCTGCTGATGGGGAGGCACCCAACGATTTTCTGGTTCCTCCAGACTGGACAATTGAAATTCTTTCTCCCGAACAAAGTTCAAATCGAGTCACAGGCAATATTCTCTATTGCTTAGATCATGGTTGCCAATTAGGTTGGTTGATAGACCCAGAAGATCGTTCAATTTTGGTCTTCCGTCCAAATCAGCAACCAGAACTTTTACAGGGTGATGAGCGTTTGCCAGTGTTAGCCGGGATAGACTTGGAGTTAACTGTTACGACTGTGTTTGGTTGGCTAAAAATGAGCAGTTAGAGAAACAGCTAAAACAAGTTCTCTACAAATTTTTGATAACGTAAAAACAGGAGTTTCAGCCATCGTGAATCAGGAGTATTCACCATTGGTTTAAGAGCGTAGATGCTTATGAGGCTTGTCACCAGACATCGCTTGCTTCTGAGCTAGGGGTATCGCCTGAAATGCTAACTAATAGGTTGTTTTGCTCCCTCTCTGTATTTACCTGAAATGTCCGCTTGTCTTGACTTCTAAAAACTTTTTAGTTGACGTATAAGTAGCAGCCAACAAAACAGTAAAATCCCTGCTGTTGGCTGATAAGTTAGTTAAAGCTATTGTTAAGTTAAAAGAGAGTCTTTGAAGTCATGAATTGCTGTTGCTGTCAAAGCATAGATAACTCGGCGCTTACGTATGATGTGAGTGCCATCTACAGGAATACCTTTCTTCCAAGCAGCAATAATAGCTTTCTTGTCTGCTGAGTAAACAGTCTTTTCTCTGCGGTATTTTGGAGACAATTGTTCTGCATCTATCAGCACCTCACAACTGGGCGGATTTTCTTGAATTGTGATGCGAAGTGAATTACCAATCATTTGCTCAGGTAGAATTCCTGCGGCGGTTTGTTCTAAAATAGTTTCATCTAATTTTTGTCGCCAGCGTTCTAGTCTTAATAGTGCTGATTGATGTACAACTTTTAGATGTTCTAGTCGTTGCTTAATAGCCGTTATTTCAGCATCCAGTTGCAATGCTAATTCTGCTTGAATATCAACAACTTCTTCCTGAACTTCCTGAGTTTCCCAAATAGCGGTGATGATCTCAACTTCTTCTTCAGGAGTCTGGCAATTAGTTAGCTGTTCCCAGAGATGAGCAGCAGTTTGGGAAAGTCCCGCTAAGGATTGTTGAGCGAGTGCTAAATTCATGATTACCACTCCTCACAAGCTTGGTAGTATTCATATTCAGCTTCAATCTGTTCTAAGATAGCTATAGTGCCTGAATCTAAATTAGTATTGAAAGATAAATTGGAAGTGACTTTTTGTGTAGGGTGAAGATTTGAAATGGGAGGAGTAACCAATTGCGCTTTAACTTTCGTGAAAATTGCTGTTAATTGTTGCATTGCTTTGGTTGTTTAACACCATCAATGTTGGCGCGATAGCGCACCTATCTGTGTTGGTATTCTCTCAAATTTTTAGGAATTAACTTAATTTCAGATTATTGTTATTTTGTCAATGTCAAACGTTAAAACTACAAATAGATATGAAGCTCATCAAAAAATCGGAAAAGCTACTCCAAGAAACAAAAATCATCGAGGAAACACAAGAACAGAATTTTCAAATTGACATTATTAATATGCAAGAACCAATGCTTGAAGAACAGCCACAAATAGGTGGAAGTAATAAGGAAGCTAACTATATTCCAGCGCGTAATAATCCTATAGTCCTTTCTGTTGGTAAGACGGGATGGCAAGTTTCTGATATTTGGAAGGATATTAGATTAGATAAATTCTAGTTATTGTCTTGATGTTGTTCTTCTTGATTGCTAAAAGTTTAACAAACGTGTGGTTATGTTTACTGGGTACTATCCAATTATTCTTTATCCACCACTAGTGAGACGTTTATACACTAAAGATTCTACAAGTCAGGAGCATTTGAAAGCTTCGTTTCAAGGATGCGTTCAATTACCAAATGGAAATGGTACGGCCAAACAAGGTGTCAGTGAAAAGCAATTTTTTCGCCATTTACTGTGTGCTTTTCTAGAGAATCTTATCTGTCAAGCGGTGGAATTTGAAATTCCTGGTTCGTCTAGACGTTACTCGGCTGATTTTATCCTTTACCATCGGTTTTCTGGGTTGGCTCTCGATATTGAGATTGATGAACCTTATGCTGGAGATACAGGTAAACCTCACCACTGCATTGATGTTGATGACGATAAAATCCGTAACCGTTTTTTCTTAGAGCGCAATTGGGGTGTGGTGAGATTTGCAGAAGTTCAGGTGGTGCGTCATCCTTGGAGTTGTTGTAAGGCGATCGCTCAAATCATCGCTCGGTTGACTGGAGATGATAGTGTATTCATATTATTACAAAGATTGGCTGATGTTCCTTTACAAAAACAGTGGACAAAGCGTGAGGCTAGGCTGATGGCTAAGAACAATTATCGTCAGTCTTATTTACCAAAAATGGCAAAGTAAAACTAGAGATAATACTTTCAATACTCATCTTTAATAGTCATATAGTCTCCCTGGAATAGGGCTACCGTGTACACACAAGTATTTTAGAGTTGTCCCACACCGTTTTAATCCTGTACAAAGATATGTGTACACGGTAAATTATGGGTAAAAATTGGAAGGGTATTACATCGATTTTGTCAACCTCGCGTTAACTAATTTTCTTGGTTTTCTGACGTACTGTTTTTTTGATTTGCGGTGTGACTTCCACTTACGAATGCTCATGACAATTGAGCCAAAGTCCCGACTGGCAAAGGCTGTTGTTTTATTTGCACTGTGCCAAATTGTATCTGCCTCAGTTGGTTCGAGTGGAGGTTTACAGCGATCGCAATATCGGTCAAATAGTTGACGTGGTTCGGGATGATAAGCGATTCGGTTTCTAGTGAGTAAATTAGATGTACCCAGTAGGTTACGAGCTAATTTATAGCCAGAATTGTTTCTGTTTCCCTCAAATTCGCCATAAGTTAGTAAAGTGCGATCGCTCAAAGTTAAACAGATAGACAAAGGAACAGACACTCCGCTAGCGCGTAGTTGTTTAAGAGATGAGCCATTATCTCTGGTTGTAGCCTGTGTTACTGTCCCTCGTCGGCAATGCAAGGTTGAGCGAGGAACAGTCACAGAAGGTTGCAGTAACGCTGCTTGTGGGTCGATAACTTCTCCATTTTTCGCTCTTGTGAGAAGTTGTACCCACTTGCGCCAGCGTTGCTCAGAAAGTTCGTAGGGAAATAAGGCTGTAGAATCAAATGCGGTTTCTAGTTCTTCCACATTGTACTGACAGTTTGACCAATGCTCTAGGGTAATGGGGATGGTTGCACTCAATATTCCATCCACCACCCGTCTGCGAAGCATACCTGGCAGTCTCATGGAACGAGCTAAGTTGCAAATGGCTGGATCTGCGTTTTGGATAATCGTCAGTTGGCGATTGAGGTACAGCCATTCAGCAGGATTTAAGGAATGGCTGCATTTAAAGTAAACGTGCAGGGATTTTCCACCTGTATAAACTACGGCGGCGGGTTCCAAGTTGATTTCATCCTTTAGCCGAACTACAGCTTGTCGCTGCTCACTCAATGCCAAATCATCAATTTCGTAGAACAAACATTGGCATTGATTAACGTGGTGATTGCTGATTCCCTTGTCTGGTTGGTTGGGGTAAAAGCTGACTGTAGCACCAAGATATGACATTTTAAATGCCAATGCCCAACCATCAGCATAGCGTTTAGGTGTCAGCCGCCAGCAGGTGTTGCCTTGTTTGTCTCGACCTCCGTAAGTGCAGCAGTAGAGTTGAAATCCTTGCTGGGTGATTTTACCGCAGAGAATGTAGTGGGAGTAGACAAATTGACCATTGCGACAGTAGTTATTCCAGTTTTTAGGTATTAGGTCTGTGGGCAAATCCCAAGAAATCCTGAGCCAAATTTTGGTTCCGGTGGTAAAGCCTATTTGTCTAAGAAATTTAATCGTTGTTTGTCTGGAATTGAAGGTCATGGCAGTTACGCCTAAAGGTTCATTTCCCAGTGGCGCAATCGCGCTCTTGTTTACAAAATCTCAGTTAAACCCTAACTCTGGTTACTAATATTAAAGTTCCCAACCTTGAGACTCTGCTATTCGACTTTGGTTGGATTGCAGTTTGCTCAGGGTTAGCATCTCATTCCAGCTTGTTTTACCTGGAGAAACTTGTTTGGCTTGAGGTAGTTCAGCCAGTATCTCAGCTGTCAAATCCTCAACTTTCTCATAATCTTTAAAAGCGATGACCACTGTATCGATTGCTCGCAAAAATTCTAAAGGTATTTGCTCGCTATCGCCTACACTCCAATACAATGTAGGTTTGCGCTTTTCTTTGTCAACAGTTGATTCTAAGGCAATGACAGAGAGAACTTCAATCGGGTCACTTAGTAGCACTGCTCTTTTTACTGTGGCATCTGTAGCAATCCAAAAACTACCATTTTTTGTCGGTTCAGAGTTAAGGGGAATAGCGGTGAAGTTACCTGTTGGTTCTAGCTGCTTGGCAAGAGTTGGAAGATCATTGAGTGTGCGTTCCACAAATATTGCTTGACCTGCAAGACTTGCATAGAGCCAACCCTTTTCATACAGTTCCGTGAGCAGAGAATTGGGTAAATTGTACTGCTGGCTTAAATTTAGGCGTATTTGCTCCCAGTTTGTTGGTTCTGGTATAGGCAAGGAGTTTGTTTGAGTAACTGCTGGCGTGGTATTTTCAACAGCTTGTGAGTTGAATTTCTGGATATGTTTGTCATCCTGTTTTGGAGGCACTGCTAGTGTGGGATTTTCAACAGCTTGTTCCATGAGTTTCTGGATACGTTTGTCATCCCGCTTGGGACTGTAGTTTACACCTCGATGCTTTTGTAAACCAGGAAAGGTATATGCTTTACCAAGATGCGTACCACTAAAAGCCACACCATCAAGTTGGTAACTAATGCCTTTGACAATGCCTGTGCGAGTATAACCAACGCGGACATTAACACCTTGTTGTTGCTCTCGCTCTATTAACTCTGGCATAGTGGGATGGTCGTGGGTTGCTTGGTCGAGCGATCGCTGAAGTTTGACCCTAACGCTTTCCTCTCCAGTTCTGGCAAGTTGCCTACGTTCGCCAGTAGTTGGACTGTGCTTATCTTTTTCCCAACTTGGTTGCACCGATTGCAAATTGTATTCCTGCTCCAACTTGCGAATTACCGCTTCACTTCTGCGATCGTCCCAGCTATCAGAAACTGTAGTGCCATCTAATTGAATGCGACTGGCAGCAATATGTATGTGTTCATGAGTCCGATCAGTATGCCGCACTACGACATATTGGTTCATATCAAAACCCATTGCTTGCAGATACTTCTGGGCGATTTCATCCCAAGTATCATCATCTAAACTCTCTTTGTGGGCCAAACTGAGAGAAGCGTGATAAACAGCCCTGTTCACCTTCGGGTTTAATCTTCGAGATATACCAAATTCAGCTGCTAATTCGCGTGGGTTTGTTCCTTCCATATTCCCACCGATTTGTCTTGCTCCATCTTTGCCAAAGAGGTAGTTTAGCAGTCCCCGAAAACTTTTACCTTTGATGTGCTTGCCAATCATGCTTCATCTTGTAAATCAGTGATTAAATCAATTTCAGCAATCTCTCGCCGCACCTGTTTCACCAAATCTCTTACCTGTGACAACAATGCTCTATCTACAACCACAGGTTCTCCCATGAGTACTGAAGTATTGATTACTTTAGCTATTTGGTTGAGATTGTTACCTATTTTCCCCAACTCCCAGTAAGTTTGGCCTGCTACTTTGGTGACACGCCTGGGCAATCTATTTTTCAGAGTCTTGGCACGAAACAACTCACTCATAGTGAGATTATTTTCATCTGCCATTAACTGTGCTTTCTCGTATTCTGCCAAAGTCAGTCTAATGTCTATCCTGTGTGAGCGTTTTTGTCGCATTATTGATGCATTAGTCATTAGCTGTTTTAAGTTTGACGACTGCACTATCATTTGTCATTGACCAAGCGGTTACTTACGATTCTGGTTCGATGCCAAGATGCGATGCGAGATAATGAAATGCGCTGCAATAGCTTTGGTTGAGTATTAAGGAAGTCAAGATAGCGCTAGGGGTATCTCAATATAGCGAAAGCGAGCGATCGCCTACGGCAAGGTGTAGCCCATCGCGCAATTAAAAAGCTAATCCGCCCAAACCTTGCAGAAATTTTCCAGGCTGAACTCCCAGAGAGAATTTTCGTATCATCTTCACCTCTGTCACGGTGGTTGACCTACTTAGGTAGGGGAACCGTGAAAGGAGGGCAAGTTTGTTGCCGCACCTGGGGGGTGCGTTTTTTCTCCCCAGAAAAAATGTCCGGACAGCAACATAGCTTGCTACTCACCAAAGGTTTTTTTGGGCTACTCAAATTAAAAACATCAGTGCATTGAGTTGGCATTTAAGTGGCACTTAATTGGCATTTTTTGACCATTTTCTTGTCAATAAGCTTAGTTCTTGATAAGAAGAATATATACATAATGTATGCAGTGGCGTTGAATTGGCACTCAATTGGGATTGAATTGGCGCTCAAGTGACACTTAAGTGGCGTTGAATTGGCATTTGAGTGGCGTATTTTTGAATCGAATTCAATAGCATAAAAATAACTACTTGAGAAAATGCAGCAAAAAAATAACCAATGGGCTAATTTTTCGCCTGATAAAAATGGTCAGTGGGTAGATTGGCATGATTTCTATTTGCACTTAACTTAAAGGAAAGCTTTTAAGTAAACCACAGTCAATGTCAAACTTGATAGTCAGTTTTGACCCTGGTGCTTCCTTGACCAAGATTGTTTACGAATTAGCAACTGAAGGCAAACCACATTTGATGACAATGGAACCAGAGATGCTGAAGTTGCCTCAAAGTTCGATTGACGCTTATATGTCAAGTCGCAAGGGTCTTGAATCTCCTAAACCAGCAGATGAAGCCTGGGTGTCAAATCCTGCGGATGGTGATACACAATGTACAGTAGTTGGATTCCTGGCACGGCAGTTTTCAGCATCTGCCAGACTCGATAAGCTCAAGTACGAAACCTCAATTCACAAAGCCCTAGCGGTTATTGGTGCGATCGCTCAACACAACAAATTGCCTAACAGGTTTTCACTATCACTGACCTCACTACTGCCCTATGGTGAATATCAAAATCGCCAAGCATTTGAGCAACAATTGCAGTCTGCACTCAAGGATTTTAGGTTTCGGGGTCAAAGGTTGCGGGTGAAACTGGAGCGATTCGAGTGCTTACCCGAAGGTGCGGGATTGGCAATGATTCGCCAACGCCAGAATGGTAAAGAATGGTTTAACGCCCAAACCATCGCAGTGCTTATGTTCGGGCATCGTAATACCAGCCTTCTATTATTTGAACGGGGTAAGATGACGGCGGGTTACACCAATGGACTGGGCTTTCACCAAATGGTAAAGCGAGTAATTGAGCGCACATCGGGACAGGATGCCACTGCTTTGACCTCTGCTATCTATGCAGCCGGTTCAGATATCACAACTGATAACCAAGCAATTCGCACTCTGGTGAAAAGCAGAGAACCTAAAAATCTTGATTATGAATTGCAGATGATTGTTAATGCCATTGCTACTGCTAAAGCTGAGTATTGGTCTAGGCTTTACGATTGGTTGGAATCAACTTTACCTGCGGTGAACGAGGTGATTTTGAGTGGTGGCGCAGCATTGTACTTAGAGCAAGAGTTACAAGACTGCTTTCAAGAAATTTCAACTTATTGGGGTGCTGACTTACAGCAACAGGTACAAGAAGTATTCAAGGATAAAAGTAATGATTATTGCCGTACTTTCCGAGAGCAGGAAGCTTTGTCGTTTAGGTTGATTGATGCGTTTGGTTTGTTTATGCGGTTTAGAGCGCAAATCGAGAAGGTAGCATGACTACAAATAAAAAACAACCCAAAAATAATGACAATAATAGACAGCCCAATAGTAGCGGTAGTCGCAAATTGCCTGAACGAACTGATACTGACAGACAAAGACAATATAAAAATTTGACTCTTCGGCTTCGTGCTTACTCAAATACTGTTGATGCAAAGCTAATTATATATTTGCAAAAAGGAAATGGGGTCAGTACTAGCAAAGAGATGGTGTTACAGGCATTACGAATGTGTTGGTTGCCTTTAGCATATCAAGCTCAAGCAAATGCGGATGTACAAATTAGTGATAAAGAGGTGCGTCAGGTAGGGTTAATTTGTTGTCATGCCCTGGAGCAACATTTGGCTTATTTGCGAATGGAACTAGGATTACCGCATAAATCAAGTGATGTTTTGCCTGTACCTCTCAGCACTATGACCAATCCTCAAACGCTTGCTACTATGTTCGGGCTAGAAATTGGTAATAGCGGTGTTATTGATGATGAAAATGATAGTAATGCTAGCGCTAAAGCTAAAACGAAAGGCAATGGCAGTAGTAATAGTAACAACCAGCCAAAACACAAAATAGATTCTGATTCCTTCATTCCTGGTGAGGGGTCTTTCTATGATGAAACAGACGATATGTTTGAGAATATTTAAGTATTTATTAATGCACATTTAGTCAAATCAGAAAGGAGATTTAAGATGGCAGCAATTCACTTCATGGATGGTGAAAAAGGTGGAGTTGGCAAGTCTTTGTTTGCACGGGTTATGGTGCAATACTGCATTGACAATAAACTCTCTTATGAGTTGGTAGAAGCAGACCAAAGTAATCCAGATGTGGGCGCATTTTACCCAGACAATCATAAAACAGCAGTTTTTAGCGAATCAGAGCGTAAAGCTTACGATGCTGATGAAATTTTTAATTTAGCGCTAACAACTTCTGTAATTGTCAATTTACCTGCTCAAGTATACCCAGCAGTAACTGATTGGATTGAGCGTAATCAAATCCTAGAAATTACGGGGAAAAATAAGGTCAAAATATATAAGTGGTTTGTTTGTAGTGGTGGATATGACAGCGTTCAATTATTTATTCAATCTCTCGAACGCTTTGAGAACAAGATTAAGCACATATTTGTACGCAATTATGGTTTATGCGACGACTGGAAACATGTAGATGGACGTAAGAATTTACAGGATTTAATCAAAGCTCATAAAGTAGCTGTCATCAATTTTCCCAAGTTCAGCTATCGAGAGCGGGATATCCTTGATGCCAATCAGATAAATTTTTCTGCGGCTAGAGATTATGGAGAGTTAGGTGTATTGGGTAAGCAGCGATTACACAATTTTCTCAAAAAAGCTTCTGAGGAAATTGAGAAAGCTAAAATTTGGAATCTTCCGACAGCTTCAATTACTGCCCCAACAGAAAAAGTTGATGATGCTAATGTCAACGGCAAAGTTGCTACCAAAAAGTAATCTAATTCAGGAGTGCTGTTATCGGTAGCGGAGTGTTTAGCCCGTGCAATTAATTTTACTTTTTTACTCAGCACTCAGCACTGTTTCGGTGACATCTCCCACCATCAAATCGGATTACCAAATGAGCGTAGGGTACGAGGGCGCTAATTAGCCAAAAGCAAATACAGATATGAGTAATTCTCACACTGAAGAACTCGATTTAGACGATGAATTTTTGGATTCAGTAGCCGCTAGAGGCAAAGGACTGAGCCAAATTCCTTACCCAACTTTACTAGATTTAGCCATTCGAGGTAAAGATGATTCATTTAAAGCTAGGGTTTGGGAAATAGTAGTCCAAACCGGACTTGACCCTGATGATCCAGCTTTTCTGATGATGATTGCTACTGGCAGGCTACAAGTACTATTGGAAGACAATCCCAAAGAAATGGAAGCAATGTTTGACCTGTGGCAAACGCAGCTTTATGACCATCTCCAGACATATGAAAAGGCAGCAGTAAAAGGTCAGCAAAAAGCGATCGCTCAGGCTGTGACGGGATTAATTAGGCGTACTGAATTTGAGCGTGCTATTCATTCAGTTCCCTCTTTAATTGCTGCGGGAATACTGCTATTAATTGCAGCTGGAGTAGGTGGACTGGTGAGTGTAGGTGGAATGTCTTGGTATCAATCCAGTCATCTAGATCCTGCTGGGCCACGCCAACTCACTCAAGCCCAAGCCAATGCTTTGGAATGGGCAACCAGTAATGAAGGTAAGTTTGCTCACAACTTAATGCAATGGAATCAAGATTTGCTGAGTCGTGACCAAAACGGTCAACTTACTTGTGCTAAGGATGTTAAGCGTTTGGGGGTAACACTGGAAATTGGAGCAAGTAGCAGAAAAGCCTCATCCGGGTTCTGCACGTTATGGACATCACCTAGCAATCAGCGCCAGTTTGTATCTAAACCGCGTCTACCTTGAAAACCGTAGTTTGTTGGAATCAGGGTAAAGTTCAGAACTCAAGCCACGAACGAATAATACACTCTCCTTAAAAACTCCAGGTTTCAAAATGGACGGGGTTTAAGTTAAAAAATTAGTTGTCAATTTCTCAATCGTAGAAGAGGATTCAGCAGATGTTTACCTGCAAAGTTAACTGGCTTTGGCTGCTGGTAATAGGAGGTATAGTTACAGCTTGTACCCCTACTACTGTAAATGTCAGTGGCAAGGATGAGAAAAATACGACTCAAGCTCAAGCTCAAACTGTGCCTGATTATCCGCCGATGTATGATGTGGATGTTAAAGTTTGTGGCAACATTATTGCCCCTCTCAAGGATGGAAAACGTTGTGTCAATCAACAATTACGTTTGTGGGGGCCAGTAGGAGAGGCAAAATTAGTTCGTGCTGGTATTTCTCTACCATCAGTTTCTAGCGTAGAGCATAAATTAGCGATCGCCTCGAAAGGCTGTTATCCTGTTTATTCCCAACCTGACCAGCAGCAGTTTTATTGGGCTAATTCCATTATTCAAGTCAACAGGGGAGGAACTGCACCCACAGTCGAAGTCAAGCCAACTCAACTTTCAAACCAGCAGATTAATGAGTTAATGACTAGTAAACTTTCCAGTCGGACAATTACAACATTTGGTGGGGTGGGATGCGAAGCTGCATCTTCGGTAAAATAAAGCTTTTACGGTTAAGGGTGGGTGGGCAAAAAAGTTACCCCACATTTTAGTGGGGCTACTGTCAGAGCCAGCAGGTAATTAAGAAGCTTCAGCCCATCTAGCTGTACGTTGTTGTTTATGAGCTTTACGCCGCTCCCGTACTGCATCCAAATCTTTCAGTCCATACAGACGTTTGGCGTATGCTAGTAGTTCATTGATGGGAGTCTCGCTATAGTCCTGGCGAAACTGAATGTTATGTTCGTTCCAATCAAACTCTTGCTGATTAAAACGTGCTTGAGCAGCAAGTTCTCTACCTGATTCCTCACGTAAAACTTCCAGTACCATTAATCGCACTTTATCCTGATATCCTATTACTTGATCCAACGCTTTTGTTTGTTGTTGATTACGAGTCATTTGAGTCATTTGATTATCCTTTGATTAACGAATTGCTACATCTCACCTAGATAGCATCGACAGATGCCTTCTGAGTTAGAGTTCACTTTTAAATCTCTTGAATTCAGCAGCAATCGCTGCATTCAATTCTGTTTATTGGATGCGGGTGGGTGGGAAATAGAATGCCCCGAATTAGATAATTCAGGGCATTATAATTAATCGTCAATTTCTACATCTTCGTCATCTTCATCTTGTTCAAAATCGTCATTTATCAAGTCATCAGAGTTGCTACTTAAACCATTGAGTCCGTCCATGCGTTTAGACCGAACAGCTTTATGAGAAGCACGTCTATCTCGAATTTCATCAAGATTATTCAAGCCGTAAAGTTTGCGGGCATAATTCACCAGTTCTTTTAATGGTGTATTTACATAGTCCTTACGGAATTGGGAATTGTGTTTGTCCCAATCAAACTCTTGTCCGTTAAATCTGGCTGCTGCTGCTAATTCTCTTCCTGATTCTTCCCGCAATACTTCAATTACCATCAGGTGTACTTTTTCCTGATAAGTCATTACTCGTTCTAAAGCAGGAATATGCCTTTCAATTTTACGTGATGCTTTGGCAGTTTTGCGAACGTTAGCGTTAACCATGAGAATTACTCCTTGATATTTAGTATTTTTCTCATAGAAACAGCATCGAAAGATGCAATTAGCTCCAATTTAAATTCTTTATTCAGCAAAAAAATAACCTGTATTGCCTCAAACAATACAGGTTGCTTTGGGTTATTATTCTGTCAATTACTGAGAATTAGTCAGAGTTATTTACTCATCTTCATCTTCTTCATCTAATTCGTCATCTTCATCTAAATCTTCGTCGAGTTCATCTTCAATATCCTCTTCATCTTCATCCAGTTCTTCGTCTAGTTCATCATCTAAATCGTCAAGTTCTTCCTCTTCTTGTTCTTGGAAAGAATTACGACGTTCCAGAGATGCGCGGTTGAATTCAACTAAATCTGCTATTGCTTGCTCTGGGTCAGTGCTGATAGTGTCGTACAGCATACTCATGAAAATTGCCACTACTTCTGGTGCATATTTGAGTGCATCTGGTTGTCCAAACAATTTAGTAAATAATTTGGTATTCCATTTTTGCCAATCAAACTTTTTGTTACCACCTTTCTTTTTCACCTGAGCAGCAATATCAAGTCCGAGTTTTTCACGAGCTGCATGACCGATTTTAGTTGAAACACGCGAATTCCGTAGTTGTAATTTAACGCCGTATTCCTTGAAGATTAGGTTCCGCAATTCCTTCAACAATGCTAATGCCTCTTCTTGTGGTGAAGCATTCGCTACCTTTGATTTAGTTGTAGCGGATGTGCCATTGGTTTTGGCAGATGTTTTAGCATTAGCTGCGTTGCGATTGTTATTGGTTCTAGCTTTAGCGATAGCCATTTTACAGCTTCCTTTAATGAAGTAAATTTTTCACCTCCTTGCCGCAATCGCGGCTTTCACATCCATTTCATTTAAATTTCATTTTTTTGCGATTTCAAACCTGTCTTTGCTGCGACAAATTTATGCTTTTAAGAGATAAAGAAGCGGACTAGGAGCAGTTTCCGAAATTAACACTGTACTGGAGGCGATGCCTGCGGCGGGCGTAGCCATCGCTCTTTTTCACACAATAAATATAGCCAACCTGTTAGTAATAATTATCCTTGTGGCTAAAGCATCAGTAATAAATTTGCTCTAAAAGGGGAAAGTAAGTTATTGAAGTCAGATTTATGAAGTTGACAGACTGGCCTGCTCTAGCTAACCAAAATACTCCAATTGTGGCTGTGGAGTATCATACGCCTGACAGAATGCAGATATTACAGCAGTTTTACCATTGGGGTGAAGAACGTTCTTTGTCAGTCTTTGTCTGGAATCCTGGTTACTGTGGACTACAGAAATTAATTCAGCATCAAGGTCACTACATCTTACAGTCAACTGACAGAGGTAAAGACGGGGACATTATTCAGTATCTTCTGGAGGAATATCAATCGGGTATTTATTTACTGGAGGGAATGCTAAATCAGGGTGATGCTAGCAAAATAAGTCAAAAATGTAGCTATCAATTACTTAATGCCTGTCATCAAGCTCTCTGGAGTCAACAACATCATTACTGGGTGTTATTGGAAACTTACATTCAACTACCTCTAGAATTACAGCCTTTTATTCCTATACTGTCAAATCCACTTCCAGACCAACAGCAGGTGCAGATGGTTGTGGAGCAGTTTTGTGATGCCTGGGTTGGAAGTAGCCATCCCCGGCTTCAGCAGTTTGCTGAGTGCGATCGCCGCGCTGTAACCGATCGCAATTCTTGGTTAAAGACAACAGAAAAAACATCAGCACTGCAATTGCTCTTTCTTGCCTGTCAGGGTTTACCCATAGGCGAGATAAATATGCTACTACAGCAATGTCTGGGTTTTACAAAGCGGCTTGAGGAAATCGCCCAATTAGTCCTAGAGCATAAAGTTAGTAAACTGCGGGGTCGGGGTTTAGAATACATTGCTCAACCGGATGTACCTTCAGCTGGGGGATTAGATTTGCTGGAGAAAAGGTTGGAAACTATTACCTGTCTACTTCAACCTAAAGCAAAACAATATGGTTTGAAGTTTCCCATTGGAATGCTCTTATGGGGGCCACCGGGTACTGGTAAAAGTCTTTCTGCCAAGTTAGCAGCTCAGAAAATGGGATTGCCACTGTTAGCAGCTAACTGGGGTGTACTACTGGGTGATCCTCATCCCGACAGAGCATTAAAGGAGTTTATTGCTTTGGTGACTTCCCTTTCTCCCTGTGTACTCTACTGGGACGACTTTGATAAAGGCTTTGCTGGCTGGGACTCCAATGCAGATGGAGGTGTGGCACGGCGTTTATCTGCGGCTTTGTTGACTTGGATGCAAGAGCATCAAGAGCCAGTTTATACCATTGCTACTGTTAATCGCTTGTCAATGCTACCTGCGGAATTAGTGCGCCGTTTTGATGATATCTTTTTTGTGGATTTACCCCATGAAGGGGCAAGATATGAAGTTTTCAATCTACATCTAGCTAAGTATTTTCCAGCTTTTCGAGACAATAACTCACCTTGGAGTGATGATCAATGGCGTAGACTGTTGGCTGAATATCGCATTTGCAGTCCAGCAGAAATTGGTAATGCAGTCCGTCGTTGTGCTGAGGAGGCTTTTTATCAAGGTAGAGCAGGGGAAATTGAGTTTGAGGATTTGCTGAAACAGCGACAAGAATTTACACCGGCTATGGAGCGAGAGTCAGAACAGATACAGGCTATTCGCAATCAGGCTATTTATGCTAAACCTGTGGCTAGTCTGGATGTTTCTCCATTTGCTTATCAGCACCAGGAGTTATTTGGGTGAGTCGAATGTAATTTTTGAAATTAAGGTTGTGTCGGATTTTAAAATGCCGATGGTAGAAGTATGGTTGAGATTATTGCTGGGTGGGTTTACATTAGAACAACGTGGTAATTTTTATCACAACCAAAATATCTGGGTGAACAGCTCTCTAACTTCGACTGGTGACATCCTTGGGCGCTGACTCTGAGACTACAGCATCGGCTGACCAACCTTACGGGAGCCCTATATTTCCCTTACAAATCAAAATCAAGGCTGAAGGTTTGGTCATCAGAATCCTCTGGTTTAGAGTCTGTAGATAGCTCTTTAGTCGGCTGAATAAGTTGGTTTGACTCAGTATTAATCGGGGTGAAAGCTACTTGTTGAGTGGGGAATGTACCCCTTCTGAAAGCAAAATAACAATCAATAATAAAGTAAAGCGTCTCCAGGTAACTTTTACCTAATTGCTGTGATTCTGCAAATATCCGCTCACGGTAGCTATCTTTGATCCGAACTTTTTCCGGTGTCAAGTCTTGTTTGTCTGTCATTGTTATAGCTTCCCAGATGTGGTTGTTGGATTCTTGCTCATAATGGTTTTTGCCATTTCTAGAAGCCCAAAAACATTAGCTTCCACTGGATTATCCAGAATTTTGAAACCATTCTTTTCTAACAACTTTTTAAATCCAGGTAAGAGGCAGCCTCCACCTATCGCCCAGATTTCGTCCCCTTGGTGCTTGGCATCAAGTGTCAGATTCACCACTTTCTTCAAGTATTTTTCATACCAATCTTTCAAACAAGCACTGTATATATCTTTGATATCAATGTCACGGCTGTACTTGGTATGTCCCATTTCCAGACAAAATCGGATTTTTGATGCATCCCCGATTTTTCCCCCATTTAGATGTTTCATTTTTTGGGAAATATCATCGATGAGAACTTCTACACCGATGGGGTAGGCGGTGTGAACTTCTCGTTTCCCCTGGTTGTAACGAGAATACAGAGTTGTACCATTGCCAAAGTCTAAAATGGTTAATTTTTTCGGCAGTTGATGCCCAAATAATGCACCCATCCCCTCTAGGACAACTTTCAGCACTTCTACTTTCACCTCTGATTGTTTGCCAGCTAGTATTGGCTGATATTCTCCATTTAGTACTTTTTGCAATTCATCAGCCAGGCCAACATCATGTAAGCTGACAACTAATTTTAAGTGCCAAGCCTTACGGTGTGGCAGATGTGCCAACGCACCAAATAAAGTCAATAATGCGTTGTTGACTTTATTTTCATTATTGTCTGTGTTGCGGTCAAAATGATAACCTGTACGGAAAGCTGATTCTCCGACTGTGTAGGCAGTACCGTTAAAAAGTACTCGTCCGGGTACATCTTCCATCTCGGCTGTGGAAATATAGCTGGGGACACGAATTACTTCAAAGCCATCGACTAAAAGTTTTAGGCTTCCATAACCGTTATCAAAGCCAGCAGGAAAAATTTTTTGTAAGGTATGAACGTTCGGCATTGCGGGAAAGGTAATACGGTTCAATTTGTAAAAGTTATCAGATGAGGAGATATGGGGGAGCAGAGGAGAGAAGAATAAAATGACTACTTTTTTTCTCCAGCCTCAAGAGCTTATCATACCCCCTTGGGGGCTAAGTGGGGTATAAAGTGTCCAATAGTCAAATATACCCCACATAACACCCATATATACCCTATAAAGGGGTCAAATACTCATCGAAGTCCTGAATCATTTTTGGGGTACATATAGCCCCTATATAGCCCCCAGCAGCATTTTGAAGTTTTATTTTATTCAAAAAATAAAACTGGTTTACTAGATTGCATCATTATAAAATTTAGTTATTTTATAATGACTAAATTCAGTCTTGACTAAAATCAGCAACAACTAAACGGGACAAAAATCTATTTTTACAACTATCTTCTCGAAGAGTAGGACTTTTTGAGAGCTAAAGTAATGACTAAATAGCGTTAATTACAATTTAGTCATTTACAAATGACTAAATTACATAATGACTAAATAACTTAAAAACAACATTATGCATTATGATATTGACTAATTTACACAATGCTGCTGGTAGTCAGTAAAATGTTAATTCTTACTTGTGCATCCTTGTCCGGTGGCCAGGGAAAAACAACTGTTGCAATCTTGTTGGGTAGAATGCTTGCTCAAACAGGACAGCGTGTACTGATGATTGATGCCGATCCCCAAGCGAACCTAACTTTTTACCTGGGGCACGAAGTTCAGCAGAATCAACCCACGCTTCTAGAAGTTCTCAAAAAACAGATCAATACTGAAGACGGTATTTATGAAATCGGAGAAAACCTATGGTTAATTCCTGCTGATGATGGATTAGATAATGCTCAAGAATTTTTGTCTGGGAGCGGTATGGGAGCTATTGTTCTGAGCAAACGCTTAAAAGAGGTATCAGATTTATTCCAATACTGCATTGTCGATGCGCCACCTCAGCGATCGCAAATCTGCCTTACCTCGTTGGGGGCAGCTGACCATATCATCATTCCTGTAGAAGCATCATCCAAAGGTGTAAATTCTCTCATCCGAACTCTAAGTTTAGTTGAAGAACTTCAAGAAATTGATGCTTTTTCAGGGATAGTGCTTGGCATCTTGCCATTCAGAGATAAATGGGTAGGTAATAACCAAGTCGCACAAAGTAAGGCGAGTATCAGTGCAATGCGAACAATTGCCGAAGAAATAGTCGTTTTACCTTCAATTTTAGAATCTGAACAATTTAAAAAGGCCATAGATAAAGGTGTAAGTTTGTCCTCTCTAGGCTTTGAACAACTCGAAACTCCCTTCCAACAAATTATCGAGAGGTTACAAAAGAATGTCTGATGTTTTTGAGCGCCTCAAGAAAAAGACACGTCCAAGTGTTCCAGCACGGGATACAACACTTGTAAAAGTACAACACGATAACTTACTAAATGACCAAATTACTGAATTTAGTCATTTACCTGAAAAACCAAAACCGGATTTAGATAGTGAGGAAGTTATAAACGATAAGGTAAGCACTTCTAATCAAGAACAGCACTTAGAGTTACCCCAGATCATCAGGCGAACAATCAGGTTAGAACAGGACATTGATACCAAACTAGATACGTTTTGCAATGTAAATAAAATTACTAGAGATACTTTCCTAGAAGGTGCATTTATCGTCTGCTCAGAAAATGAGGAATTATTGCAAGAGGTATTAAACCAAGCTAGAAAACGTTATCAACAGCGTAAACAAGCTGGTGAACAACGCAAATTTCAGACATTGGCTAAGAAAATCAACGTTAACGATTAAGTTAACCCTAATCCATCCGTGAGAGGTTGTGACTTTGATTATAAATTAAGCAAAAAGTTCAATTTATGGTTTCTTGTCAGCTTTTGGTGATAGTGATAGAAAAGGGTGGTCAGCTACTTCGCTTACCGCGTTGGCGATGGGCTACGCCCCACAGTAGGTGACATAGATGTCAGTTTCAATTTTGGAGTAGCGATCGCTCACCCTAGCTATCTAATTGGTATTCAAGAGCTTGAGACTCAAGCACAGTCAGAAGTTCCGTATGCTGATCAACCAAAGCTTGTATTGTGCTAACTGGATGACGATGAAGGCGATATTTTTGTTGACGGGGTGCTTCATCCATTGCTAATCTGCGACGTTGCGTGTTGTATTCTGCTACAGGTACTTCCCGAATTTGTGCCAGTAACATTTCTTCACTTTCGGCTAGGAATAGAACCTGATATTGCCCAAAATCACGCAACTCAACAGTTGATTTGCGCCCACTAATCCGCCTTTGATGACGACGTAAATTGCTGAACAAAGACTCGATTTTCAAATTGTCTGGCGGCAAGCCAGGGATATCATAGCAGTGCAATAAGTTAGCTCCGTATTTGTGCCATAGTCGTTGTAACTTTTTCTTGAGAGCAAACTGTGCCGGATGTTGTTGAGGATCGGGTTGAAATTTCTGTAATAATTCTTCCATGTCACATCGAACTTTAAGGTTTGTCAAGGATAAGTTGCTAGTATCTGTAGTATTAGTCACATTGTCTTTGATGGGGGTGAAAGTATTTGGGGTAGTGCAAACAATCAGCAATTCGTCGCAACCATTGGTGCGCCTGTTCCAAATCCAACGCTACGGAAAAATTGTTGCTTAAAGCTTGGTCAACCCATACTGATAAGAGAGACAAGTAATCTGTATCAATTTTCCGGCATGGTAAAGTACGTAAAATCGCACCTATGGTTTTTAGTTGCTGATAGCCTTCAATACCGCCCCAACGGAAAGGTTTGCGACTAGTGCGATTTACACAATCCCTAACAGCAGCGCGAATCTGGGACTCCACTGCCATTAACTCTGCGTTTCGTGACATATAAGGTTGCAGCCACTCAATTAACCTTTGTGCCTGTGCCTGTGGTAACTGAATTCCACTTACTGGTGTACCGCTTAATACCTCGTACAATACATACAGTAAAGTTCCGTGACCTTCAGGCTGTAACGCATCAATTGCCCAAATCAAACCACCGTGTTCAATTGCTGTGGCAGCTAATTTCTCCTGTGTATGTGCAAGCGTTCCACCCAAGAGTGCTAGAAATTGTCGATATAGCTTGCCTACATTACTCTCGTTAATTTCAACACCACGCCCTTTTAATGAGCGTTGAATTTCTACCAATTGTTGATGTTCATGCTCGTGCTGCCAACCAATAAATGCCAGCACATCTAGCCCATAGGTACTGTAAGGTAAGCTGTATTTTATTACGCCAGTTGCGTAGTAATGTTTACCAAAATGTGTGCAACTGGAATTAGTGCATTCTTTACTCTTGCCTGCCACAAATACTGCACCATCCATTGTTTGAACGGTTTTACGCATGTGTCTTGGTCTGCGTAGCGTTAATTCTGCCCCACAATGCACACACTCGATGAGCGAACATTCTAATACTATTCGTTTGATATTACTGAATTTTCGTTCTGGGCGATGGCGCGGCAATTTTTCTATCACTAATTTTTTACTGCTGCTAGGTGCTTTCCTCAGCTTACCTGCTTTGTATACCAATTAGATAGCTAGGGCCCAGAAGGTACTAGATTATCGCCAAAACCAGAGGGAGGAGAGGGAAAGGAAGCGGCAAGAATCACTTGAGCGAGATGCGGCACATAAGGCTAGAATGCAGTTTCAATACGGAATTAATGCTCCGTCCACACCCCCCAATAATGAAAGTGGAGATAATAATTGGGGGGGTATGGACACAGAGGTAGAACTCAGTGATTCTTGGTGGGATAAAGTTAAATATTACGCTCGATTGGCGATTGATCGGGTGGAGGATGGAGTTGACAAGGTTAAGGAATTACTCAGTACGCTAACGATTGATGAGCGTTGCGGTGTGATGCTGGAGTTTGAAGACGCTTGCCCAGGGACTTCCAAAGAATAAATTATTCCAAGAAAAACAAGAGACAGGTTTTATCAAGAATGATAATCATTTTAAGGGAGGAGAAAAGGGGTTGCCTTCGGCAACCCCTTTTCTCCCCCTCATCTATGCATGAAGAATCTATACACTTGTCGTCTGCTTTGAAGTTAAACAGTGTAAATAAGGGATGTTTTGTAGCTAAATAAATGCTGTTATTAAAATCAAATAACTTTTGTTTTACTACAACAAATATCAATAAACCAATTACCTAAATTTGGGAAAAGTTCATGAGTAGAATCGGTTAGCCGCTCAATCTGTTTTTCAATTTGAGCCATAGCTTTTTTTGTAAGCTTTACCCCATTCTCATAAGTTTTGTGTACTAGCTTAACTACTGGATGAGAACCTTTCCATTTCATAGTGCTAGCAAACTTTAAAGCCGTCTCCACTTCATCTAAAATGCTGCCATTCCAATGATTCTCTAGTATTGCCCATGTCCTTTCTATCGGATTATATTTACTATGATAAGGTGGATAGTAAGCTAAACGTATATTTACTTGATGCTTGTGGGCAAACTCTACTATACGTTTCATAAATTGGGTACGCCGTGAACTGTTCTGTGGCCCATTATCTTGATTGAGAAGTAGGGTTTGAATATCGGAAAAACGATGTTTTTGTTCTAACCAAAAATCCTCTAAAACATCAACAATAAAATCGCTTGTAACTTTCGATTCTGTAAAGTACAAAAATAGCTCATCAAGCTCTGGAAGAAATATACCATAAGGAGTTACAGTTGTTTTAGGATTATAATCATGGTCATCAGCTTTCGCTCCATCCCGGCTTTTACCCCCTCGATCAAATGAGCCAATCTTAACGCGGGCTTTTCCGTCCATACTTAGACGTAAAACACTCTTATCTTCATCTGCATCTTGATTTATTATGTCTAATTGCTCAAAGATTGCATCAGTTTGTGGGATTTTTTTTGAGGTTGAATTTTCTTTACCCTTCTGAGCTTGTAACCTAAATTATTTAATTTGACTCGAATTGTTTCTGATGTATGTAACTTTTCATCACTATAACCATATTTTTCAATTAATTGCTTTCTGACTTCGGCTGCACTAAGTCTGCTATATAGTCTTTGACTTTTAAAACTAGGATCAGTTTGACTTTGCGAATCTACTATATTTTTTATATCTTCTAAAAGATTTGGCAAGTGTTCTTCTGCTTTATAACGCCCTTTGCCACTCATGTTATCAAGACAAGTAATACCACTTTCTAATTCTCTTATTCCTTTCCTAATAGTATCTCGATTCCATCCTAATTCTGATTGTGCAAGCCTTTGCCCTCCTAAACCTAAGCCCTGAACTGTCTGTGCCATAAATTTGCGTTTTGCTGCACCTTTTAATTGAAATGCAGTTTCAATCAACAACTTTTTGAGAGAATCAGTTAATACTATGGACATCAGTTACCACACTCAAAAATAAGCGTCATTATTTAAATGGTTCTTCAGTACTTACTATGCCAAATTATTAGCTATATCCGTAAAATAAGATTAAGAATTGCATTAAAATTTTGCTAACCGCATTGCAATCATTGACACATAAGGAATATTTGTTATTAGCTGTAAATACTATCAGATTATTTTTTGGAAGATTTACAGCTATGGTTCATAAAAATGATATAAAAATCCTCACAGAAATTCTTGATTTAGACGACATAAAAGTAATATCACATCGTCTTCATGAGGGGATTGGAATAATTTTACAAACTGAATCGAAAAAACTAGATGCTACTTGTCCTAAGTGTGGCACAAAAAGCCATAATTTACATCAAAATCATCGACATATTGTTAAAGACTTACCCTTTGGAGAGAAGCCAGTATTTTTAGAAATAAATAGGCGACAATTCAAATGTAGAAAATGTCAAAAGCCATTTAGTGAATATCTAGATTTTGTGAGGAAGAAAAGAACTTATACAAAAACGGCTTGCACACAAAACCATACAAGAAGTTTTAGAAAATGACATACACAGCGTAGCATCAAAAGGTATCGTTACAACAGAAGAGATAGAACGTATGTTAAAAGATGCATCTGAGGATTTACCCAATTTAAAACCTTTGAATTTAAAAAGACTTGGACTTGATGAGATAGCTCTGATTAAAGGCAAGGGGAATTACTGTGCAGTATTAGTAGATTTAGATACATCTAAACTAATTGCGATTTTAAGCGGTCGCACACAAGAAATAATCAAGAAAACCCTTATGGAATGGGGCACTAAGCTGTTAGAGCAAATAAAAGAGGTAAGTATAGATTTGTGGCGAGGGTATAAAAACCTAGTGTTAGAATTAATGCCGAATGCTCAAGTAGTAGCAGATAGATTTCATGTAATGACACAGATAAATAAAGAATTAGATACACAAAGAAAAAGAGAAAAACGAAATATAGAAGATTTAATTAAGAAAGAAAAATTAGCGGCAAAAAAGATGAATACGAAGATATATTGCTCGCATTAAAAAATAGTAAATATCCCTTACTTAAGAATGAAGATAACTTAAATGAGGAACAAGCTAATAAGCTTATCCAAGTTAAAAATGTATCTCCTGTCTTAAAAGTAATGCATGAACTAAAAGAAAAGATTAGAAAAATTTTTAATAAGACAAATGATTGGTATGCGGGAGTGTTTAAACTAGGTATGTGGTTATCGAGAGCTAAAAATATTTTTCCCAATAGCAACAACACTATTATTCGTTGGTATGATGAAATTATTGCTTACTTTGATAATGGTACAAATAGTGGTATGGTTGAGGGAATTAATAATAAGCTTAAACTGATTAAACGTTCTGGCTATGGATTTAGAAATTTTGAAAACTTTAGAATTAGATGCTTATTAAATTGGCATTTTATTTATTAGTTTGGCATAACAAGTACTGAAGAGCCATTTAAATTACTACAAAAGGGGAATGAAGTGGCTGCCTACGGCAGCCACTTCATTCCCCTTTAAAATGATTATCATTATTATTAATGGAATAGTTTATTTTCTGGAAGTCCCCCAGACAAATTTGCTCAACTGGTGACGTCTGGTAAAACTGCAATGAGATAATTCATAGAACAAAATTTTACTAGTTATTTTCAAAAATTTTATTAACAATAGGCTATTTTCTAATTAACTCGTTATTTCGGCTAATTTACTATTATTTTTTCATCAAGTTAAATATAAAAATCAATTTGAAATTTCAAAATTGAGCAACTTAAATTGCACATATTAACTAGGACACCAAACCCTAGCCTCTAAAACATCTTTCTAAAGAGCCACTTACAATAAATACTTTTAGTTCTTTAGAAATAACTATTTATATTGATTTTTAACCTTCTGATAGAAGTTTTTCTTAGATAAACAAAGGCATTACAGACTCAACAAGAGGGATTAACAATATTTCAGACCTGCTTAGAAGCAGCTCCGAGCAATATTTAGGTAGAAAAAATGTCACTTAAAGGATAATGTGGTTCTTGGCAACTTTTGGTGATGATGAAAGGTTACGCGCTTTAAGGCAGAAGGCAGGAGGCAGGAGGCAGAAGGGTTTTAAGATTTTGCCTGTCGTCGTAGAACTTGTGACAAAGATCCAGATCCAACCTGAAGACTTTTCTTGTGATGTAGAGATTCTGTAACCCTTATACCACAGGGCTTTCTGTAATTTTATTCTTTCTTCCTTCTGCCCTCTGCCCTCTGCCTTCTGCCTAAACCAGCCCACTATTGATCACCAAAAGCTGACAAGAACCACTTTATCCCTTAAGTGACAATAAAGCTAGTCAGGCTCTAGGTTCGGCAAGCTTATCCTTTGAATATACCCAAATGAAATCAACACGAATGAATTTATGTCATTAGGCATAAACTATTCTCAACCTATTGGATAGATGAAGCTTTCCATTAATTTATTTAAGCTTAGTTGTATTACAGATTAATACTTTTTTACGTTATTTAAGTAGAAGGAGGTGAAAAAACCAAACTGTATAAAGATAAGTAAATACGTATAATGTGTCTACGAAGGTAACAGAGATATGGGCAGCCGTTTAAGGGGTACAACAATTATGGTCAAAGTGGGAAGACTGGGGAAAGTACATCTTTTTTCTACCTAAATATTCCTCGGAGATGAATCCAATTGAACTTGAGTGGCAACACCTGAAAAAACATGAACTTGCCTCGAAAAGTTTTGAGGATGAGTACTACCATTGCTTATGCTGTGATTGATGGAGTTCAAAGAAGAGGAGAAAAGGGGAACTACAGTACGCAACGTGTAAAATTTAACTCTAATTCTTCTGCTTAATTCTTTGTTACATACTTGTAAATTTTCTCCCCGACTTACTTAAGATTAACTTCTATAGTTTGGTTGAAATTTTTATATTTAGAGACGACAGAAAAATTCGTTGCATTAGCCTGGAATGCTATTTATAAATAAAAGATGAATTAGAGTATATTACATCACAATACACTTCAGAGATAGGGCAAGTAAATAAACTTGCTTCGGGTTGCCTTTGAAATACTTGGCTCAATTGCCTGAAAAATAGGTTTTTTTATGAAACTACTTATCGTTGAAGATGATAAAGATACGGTGGCTGCTCTCACCACTTCTCTGGTAGCACAGCAGTTTACAGTTGATACCGCTAGTGATAGTCGATCGGCACTGGAGTTAGCTGAGGCAACAGAGTATGACCTGATCGTGCTAGATGTCATGCTACCCGATGAGAATGGAATTCGTCTGTGTCGCCAACTAAGGACGCAGAATCAGCAAGAGCCTATTTTGCTGCTTACAGGGAAGGTTGATCCGGCAGATAGGATAGCAGGCTTTGAGGCAGGAGCAGATGACTATATTACCAAACCCTACGAGCTATCAGAACTGCTAGCTCGAATTCGGGCATTACTGCGCCGAGGCAGCACAGTATTAACCAAAGTACTCTGCTGGGGTCAGTTGCAGCTTGATCCAAATAATTGCGAAGTCATGTGTCAAGGCAAAGGCTTACATCTCACGCCTAAAGAATACAAACTGTTGGAGCTATTTTTGCGACATCCGCGGCGGATTTTTGACCGAAGGACTCTGCTCGATCGCATCTGTTCGATTGATGAATGTCCTGGTGAAGAAGCTGTAACAACTCAAATTCGGGGGTTGCGGCGCAAACTCCAGATGGCTGGGCTAAATTCCGATCCGATTGAAACATTGTATGGGCTGGGGTATCGGCTGAAATCTGTGCCAGAAAAGCCGGAGCAGGGATCGGAGGACGCAAAGACGCAAAGACGCGAGGAAACAGGGAATATATTTGATAGGGTCTCCGCGTTACCCTTCGCCAGTCGCCACAAGTCTTTGCCCTCCGGGTTTGGAAGTGACGCTCCTAAAGTCGCTAACGCTGCGCTAACGGACTCGACGGGAACCGGAGCTACTCCGGTCTTCTCCGAAGGGGAGAAGCCAAGGCCGATGGGGTCTTTGCAAGTCGAGAATGTGGCATCCAAGACTCCGACTTCCTCATCGCAAAGCGACTCAGTTCAAGGTGCTGGTTCACCATGTCTCTCCATCTCCGCATCTTCCTCATCCTACTCACTGAATGAAAATCGATATGATGCAGAGGTGGAGGCAGTGGCGGCAATTCGGCAGATGTGGCAGGATTCTCAGGAGCGATTGCAGGGCCAACTAGCAAAGTTGGAGGAAGCGATTGCCCACCTCTTTACTAATACTCTCACCCCTGACGGACGGCAGTTCGCCCAGACCATCGCCCATCGGCTGATTGGCTCTTTGGGGGCATTTGGTATGCCGCAAGCAGCAGAACTTGCCCGCCAGATCGAACGCACCTTGAAAACACCAACGGCTGCTGTCCAATCAGAGGAAGCGGTTCAACTAAAATCGCTGCTTGGGCAACTGAGGCAAGTTATCCAGCAGTTACCTACTTTTGCTACAACAGCGCCCACTCCAGTACTGAAGTCTAGCGATCGCGTGGTTTTGTTGATTGATGATGATACTGACTTGATTGAGCGAATGCAGGCAAATGCCTCAAACTGGAGCATTCACCTGGAAACCGTCACTGACCTTACCCTCGCCCGCCAACACCTTCAGTACCTCACGCCCGATGCCATCATATTGGATCTTACCTTTCCCAATACCACCGAAAGCGGCTTGACCCTACTGGCACAGTTGAAGCACAAATTTCCCACTATTCCTGTGCTGGTGCTGACAGGACTTGGCGATTTAACCAAGCGCGTGGAAGTCACCCGTTTAGGAGCCAACGCCTTTTTGCAAAAGCCTGCCACGCCTACCGAAGTGTTTCAAGCCGTCAGCCAACTCCTCTACCGGATTGACACTATCAATGCCAGACTGCTGATTGTGGATGACGATCCGGCATTGTTGTCCATGTTAGAAGCCCAACTACAACCGTGGGGCTTTCAGGTCACAACCTTGGCAGATTCAAGCCAGTTTTGGCAATACTTGGAAGCCAGCACTCCCAATCTGCTATTACTGGATGTCGCTATGCCGGGGTTTAGCGGCATTGAACTATGCCAGGTAGTCAAGAGCGATCCGCGTTGGAGTCGGCTACCTGTGTTGTTGTTATCGGCTCATGCCGATGCTGATACCCTGTACCGGGCCCTAGCATCGGGAGCAGATGACTATATCTTAAAACCAATCGTAGAAGCCGATTTGATTCAGCGAATTTTAAATTTCAATTCCTGGTAGGGATTTAAAATAAGGGACTTCCAAATAAAAAAATAACCAATCACTGTGTTAGCAGGGGAGCAGGGGGAGTAAGAAAAATAGAATTATGAATAAATTGAATAATTTATTTCTTGGAAATTCCTAATTAGTAATTGATACTTCATCCCTTGTATCTGATTCGTAAAGAAAATCTTAAGGGTACTTAACTCATTACTAGGTCGGAGTTTCAGCGAATAAGCGCTTTATTAACTTAAATGCCTAAAACCCTTACTAGACAAGTAGTTTACTTTAGTTTACAAATTAGCTCTCAAGGGATTGATTCAAATAATGATGCTAGCGGCAATGCTACGCGAACGTACTTTGTTATTTTCCATTAATCAATTTAGAGAGAAGTTGGATCGCATGAAACCAGATTAAATCTAACGCCCCTTCATTACGAATAACGAATTGGTATTATGTCCTCTTATACAAATCGATGCATCCTGGTGATTGATGACGAACCTGACCTGTGCAGCATTGTCAAGTTCACGCTAGAACGCCTCAAAAGCTGGAAAATCCTCACAGCTGAGTCTGCACAGGCAGGACTGATGCAGGCAGAAACGCAGCAACCAGACGTGATTTTGCTCGATCTGAGCCTGTATGGTGAAGATAGACTGACTATGCTGCAATCTTTGAAAACTAATCCGACTACGCAGTCGATTCCGGTTATATTGTTTACTGCCACAGACCCGTCAGACGATTCGCTGGGATTTGACCCCTCTGAATTTGCTGGAGTGATCCTGAAGCCGTTCAATGTCTTGCAGCTTGGCGAGCAGATTATTGAGCAATTGGGGTGGTAAGGTTAGAGTGCAATGTAGGGGAAACGCACCTTATTTACTAATAAAAACTAAGAGAGATTTCAAAATGACATAGATAAGTGTAAAAATTCCTAAAATGATAAATAAAACGAATGAAGTATTCTGAAAAATATTAATTAGATTATCTGAAACTAAATGATTATTTGTTGATACTAAAATAACTCAAGATTCGAGTTTATGAAAGTATGTCTATCTAGAGGAAAAATGAATTTATTCCTAAAGATTAAAATTTAATTTCTGATATATTAGTTTATGCTAATGCTAAAACTCTTGCTAAATAATTGTTATCCAGCCCAGCGAGAAACTGTTTATTTTTTATTCCACGTTTGACGCGCTTCTCTTGACCTAAAAGGTTGACTGCAATATGTCTGAGAATTGCAAAATTCTGTGGAGCATTATCTTTTCTAATTCGACAATCATCTTCTTTCAAAGCGACATCCAATATCCAATGTAATGAATTCTCAATTCCCCAATGACTGCGAATAGAATTACCAAACTGTTTAGCATTTGACTCAAGGCTACTGATAAAATAATGGGTTTCAACCGTTGTTTCACCATTTAATGAACGGACGGATTCTACCATCCCAACACTATTAAAATTTGACCAAACTGAATCTGGGTTAAGCCGAGACTGAATTTGAGATAACATTACGTAATTGCGGATTTCATGACGACCATGCCCTGCTTCTTCTGTCTTATATGTGCTATGTTCAATCCCATCAAAATCTGTCGCTATCCCTGAAGAGAAGAGTTTTTCGACTTCATCATGAAGATTTCCTTGATTCTTCTTTAACGCAATTACATAATCGGCATTTTGCGATGTGATTAATTTTACGATTTCTTTCTGGCAACCAATTGCATCAATTGTCACAATACATCTAGATAGTTCTAAGACCTTTAATAATTCTGGAATTGCTGTAATCTCATTTGATTTCTCATTTACTTTCACTTGTCCCAAAACTAATTTATTCGTAGTTGCCCAGGCGCTTACCATTATAATTGCGCTTTGGTCACTACTATTATCATAAGAACCACGTAAGGTTTTCCCATCAAGCGCAACCACTTCCCCAGAAGTTATCTTCTGTATTGATTTCATCCAACAAAGAAAACATTCTTGAAACTGTTGAGGATAAATTTTAAGCAAAAACTCGTGCAAATGTATCGTGGGATGGAATGCCATTTGGTAATTCTAAAAATGTTTTTAGCCACTCATATTTCGCACAGCCATACGTCTCGATTGCTGTCCAACCATCCGCTCCACAAATCACTGCACATACGGCAATGGTCATGATATCAATTAAATTGTGTCGTTTAGTGCGGTCAATTCGTGGGTCTTCTATCCCCAAAAAATGATCAGCAATCGTGATTTTTGGTTTTAGCTTCATCTTATGAGATGGGAGAATGTAATTCTTCTTTCTGATAAATGTGAGAATACCACGTTCTCTGACAGGCAGCCGTCCTGACTCTTCACGCCATCTGTAATAAGCACTTTGAAGAGTTTTCGATGGCGTAACCGCCCAACGCGCTAGCGATCGCATAAATTGAGTTTTTCTTTGCGCTGATCTTCTCGTGATTCCTGGTCATTAATCTAAAACTATTGAGAATCAGACTTTGAGAAAACCTACGCTAGAAGAGTGGAGAACTGACTGTGAAAATTCAGGCAGCCATCGGCTGCCTCTAACTCCCCCTCCTAATGATTATCATTTTCACGCTCAGTGAGATTTAATTTCCTCAAAGCCTTATGTAGTTTGAATCTTGGTGTATTTCATCCTGATTCAGGCTTGTCAATATTTAGATGCGTTTGCCCTGGAGTGCAATGCCTTTTTTATGGAAGAGACGCAAAGCAAAGAAAGGGGATGCGGAGATATTTCATATCAAATCCAGTTAATCACTTAACGCTCTTTTAGGACTGGGAAGAAGGAATAAAGGTGTACTGAGTTTTGTTCAAAAATCAAATATGGTTGCTAAACTCTGCTGGTTCTCTTGAAATTTGCGGTGATATTGCTTCATTTTTGCTTTCGCTTTCTGATTTATTTCTAGCTTGAGCCTGTAAACTGACTAAAAAATAGGCACTCATAACTAGTTCCCACCATTTTTCTATTTGCTGATAATTCGTAAGTCTAAAATCAGCCCATCCCAACTCATTCTTCCCTTGTTTAAACGCATATTCCACCCAATTACGAAATCCATAAAGATTTCCTAATTAGGCAAATGCGGTGGATAAGCTCTGGATTCAGCAAGGATGATTTTCAGAAGATTGGCCCCAAGATTATTTTAATTTTAGATAATGCTAGTTTCCATAAACAATTTGGACAACTGCTGGACGATATTCTGATCCTGGTATGGAATATTATGAGCAAAAATACCAGGATCTGATCCTCAAAAATCTTCAGAAGAAAGCGCAAGCTTTTGGTTTTCAACTTGTCCCCAAATCCCAAGATAAGGAGGAAGCTTCATTTTATCAAACCCTTTCTACATAAGCTTTACGTCAAGTGTTTCTTGAAAGAGCGTTAACTGTCCGCTTGGCGTAGATGTATGCCTGGACAACTACCCACTTTTGACTACACCCCTTACAGTCATATGAGCATTCATGCTAGTCTATTGCGTACTTTTGCTTATTGACTAATAGCCCTAAAGCCTAACTTGTTAACGATGATGTTTGTGAAGTTGTTCATAATCCTCAAGAGTATCTACATCAATAAGTCCCTCAGCAAAATAAATGCTTGAACAGTTTGAATAATGCTGACGAATGATTTTTCTAGCACCGATATCATCCTGAAGAAGAGCTAGTTCTGAAAATAACGTTTTGTGAAATATAGTAGGAACACCAAGGATACCCGCGTATTCCGAAGCAACTATCATCGAATTTGTAGCTTGATATCTTGTAACAAGTTGATTAATCAGGTCGGAGGAAACAAACGGTTGATCGCATAACATCAGTACGATCGCTTCAATCTCAGATGCGATCGCCCCAATAGCATTTAGTCCACATTGAATGGAACTGGCCATACCAGTTGACCATTTTTGATTATAAACAATGTGGATATCTAAATTTCTCAGATGCGGCTCAATAGTTTCGACGTAAGCACCCAACACAACAACAACTGGCCGACACTGAGAATTAATCGCCGCCTCCGTGATATGTCGAATTAGTGATTTACCTTGGTAAGCTAGGATCTGTTTAGGCTGACCAAGCCTTGTGGAAGCGCCTGCTGCCAAAATTATAATGCCAATGTTAGACATGGTTGCTCTAAGAGAGAATGGATCGAGCCTAGGCGATCGCGCAAGAAACTACCCCTACCTCCGCCAATTACAGCTTGAATTTCTGCCACGATGGACAGGGCGATTTCTTGGGGTGTTTCCGCAGCAATGTCTAGTCCTACAGGGTTATAAATTCGTTGTTCTTGTGCAGATGTGGTAATGATATTTTCTTCAGACAGATCATCCCACAATTTTTGCATCCGGCGTTTTGGGCCTAACACTCCCAGGTAACGCACCTGGGACGGAATCAGAGTCTTGAGAAATGCTAGATCGCTTAGATAGCGGTGTGTCATGACAACTGCTACAGTTTGCGGTGTCAGCAAATGTTTGTATGAGTGGGAATCATTGAGTTCGCACCAGAGAATTTGGTCAACTTGAGGAAAGCGATCGCCCCTCAAATACCCTGGTCGATCATCAATTACGGTAACGTGCCAACCCAGATGTTTCGCCAAATGCACCACGGGAATCGTATCATATCCAGAACCAAATACGAGCAGTGGTACTAATGGATGAATTACTTCAATCAACACATCAACGCGTCCTTGAGGTAAAGTATATGATTGTACGCAAGTTTGTTTTTTTCTCAGTGCTTGGTGAGTGTCTATTTCTATCTTTTGAGCAATGAAAATATTAGCAACGTGATTGATGACAGTGCCATCTGATTTCAGCATCATTCGAGAACCAACTGTAATATCTGACGCTCCCTCTATTTTAAAGACAGTAGCGATCGCTCCCACTTGCCCAGACTGCAAACAATCTTGAATGAAAGACATTTGGCTCGCAGCAGTTTCATCACCTAAAGATTCAATCAAAACATCGACAACGCCATTACACCCCAACCCAAAGCCAAATACAATGTCTTCATCCGATGTAGTGTCATATCTTACTACTATCGCTTCACCACCGCCAAACATCAGCGATTGCGCCCGTTCAAAAACATCACCTTCCAAACAGCCACCGCTAATCGCACTAATCATTTGTCCATCTTCAAGCAATAACATCCTCGCCCCTGATCGGCGATAAACCGAGCCACTTGTTTGTACTACCGTTGCTAAAGCACTACGCTGTGCTGACTTTTGGCTATGTACAAATGCTTGCAGGATATGCTGTAACTCATTCATATAGTTATTGCTCACTTACGGAACTATGTAAATGTAATAGCGCTAAATTTGCGGCAGCAAATTCTACAAGAGTTTGTCAGGCGTGATGGGCAAATCTCTGATTCGCTTGCCGGTCGCGTGAAAAACCGCATTGGCGATCGCCGCCGGAATTCCGACCATACCGAGTTCGCCCATGCCTTTAACACCGAGCGGATTGACGATTTTATCGTCCTCCTCAACAAAGATCGTTTCGATCTCCAGAATATCGGCATTAACCGGCACATGGTAGTGCTGCAAATTCGGGTTCATGATCCGCCCGTAACGATGGTCGATTTCAGTCGCCTCTTGCAGTGCCATGCCGATGCCCCAGACAACGCCGCCAATTTCCTGGCTGTGCGAGGCCTTCGGATTCATGATCTTGCCGCTGGCAGTCACTTCAATGGCCCGCGTAACGTGGACAGTCCCCACATCCGGATCGACCTTCACTTCAATGAACTGCGCGCCGTGCGCCAACGTCGCATACTTCTCGCGCTCCTCTGAGGGAAGCGACTCGAATGTTTCCGTGATTGCGGTGAGACCATTACGCTTCATCACTCCGGAGATGTTGACGAAACGCGATGGGTCGTTTTTTAGTCGCAGTCTCCCGTCGAGCATCTCGACATCGGCGGCGGCTGCCCCCTTGAGCGGAGAATTCGGTTCCTGGTTCGCGAGTGCGAGCAACTTCGTGCCGATCGCCAGAGCCGCGCCGCGCACGGCCGAGCCGACGCTCGCCGTCGTCCAAGATCCCCCCTGCGACGGTGCCAGAGGGAACTTCGTGTCGCCGAGTTCAAATTTCACTTGCTCCAACTTCAGCCCCAGATACTCGGCAGCGATCATGGTCATCACCGTGTAGGTGCCGGGGCCGATGTCGCTGGTCGCACTAGCAACTTGCGCCGTGCCATCCACCCGCAGCGTGATGAGGGCGGCAGCAGGCATCTGGAAAGCGCCCCAGACGCCGGTTGCCATACCCCAACCGACGAGTAGGCGTCCGTCGCGCATTGAGCGCGGCTCAAACTGGCGCTTCTTCCAACCGAATTTTTCCGCGCCGAGCCGATAGCACTCCCGCAACGCCTTACTCGAAAATGGCTTGCCGCTCTCAGGGTCTACTTCGGCGTAGTTGATCAGCCGTAGTTCGAGCGGGTCGATCTTGAGCACGTAGGCCAGCTCGTCCATCGCGCATTCGAGCGCGAACATACCGCTAACGGCCCCCGGTGCACGCATCCAGGTCGGGGTGGGGAGGTCAGTGTTGGTAATCTTCAGCGGCGCGTAGAGGTTCGGGCAGGCGTAGACCTGGCGCGTGAAAAGCGTGGTTTCGTCTGAGAACTCCTCGATGTTGGAGGTGTTGTGTACGACTTCATGAATCATCGTGGAGAGCTTTCCCGATCGCTCTGCGCCGAGCGCGACCTTCTGAATCGTGTACGGACGATAGCCGTGGCCAGTGAACATTTGTGTGCGCGTATAGACGACCTTGACTGGGCGTTTGAGTTCGCGGGCCGCCATTGCTGTCAGCGCCGGATAATAGTTCGGGCGCAGCGACGATCCGAAAGCCCCGCCGACGAAGGGTGAAAGCACGCTCACGTTTTCCTCGGGCACGCCGAAGCTCGAAGCCAAATGTGCGCGCACGCCATAGACCCCCTGCGTCTTGTCGAAGATCGTGAGCTTGTCGCCTTGCCAGACCGCGATGGCCGCGTGCGGCTCTATGGGGTTGTGGTGCTCGATAGGAATGCGGTACTCGGCCTCTACCTTCACAGCCGCTGTACGCATCGTCTCTTCCGGATTACCGCGCGTTAAAGTATGTTCAACAACTAACGGCTGAGTCTCAATCGCCGCTGTACGCATCGTCTCTTCCGGATTACCGCGCGGCTTTAGAGGCGGAGCTTGGGTGGGGACGCGCGCGATCGCTCGCACCGCCTCGGTGTCGGTCGTGTGCGGCTCTGTGTTGTAGGAGACTTTGACCAGACGTGCCGCATAACGCGCTTGCTCGTATGTCTCGGCGACGACGAGTGCCACAGGCTGCATATTGAAGAAGATTTTGTCGGACTGGAGCGCCTGAAACGACTTGTCTTGCTCATCGGTAGCGCGCGACGGAGCCTGCACCATAGAAAACTTCGGATCGAGCTTTGGTGTGTTCAGGTGCGTGAAGACGCGAATTACGCCCGCAGCGCGTTCAGCCTCACGCGTGTCGATTGATTTAATCGTGCCCTTTGCTACGGTTCCCAGCACGATAAAACCGTAAGCGAGATTGGAAACCTGAAATTCTGCGGCGTATTTTGCCTTGCCCGTCACTTTTGCGATGCCGTCTACGCGGCTCATTTCTTTTCCGATGTATCTTGCCATTTCTTTTATATTCTCCCTACTTACGCAACACCGCCCGACATCGCTCGCTGCAAAGCGAGAACAATGGCGCGTTTTCCGAGTTCGACTTTATAACCGTTATGTTCAAGCGGTTTCGCATCTTTGAAAGCCACTTCGGCAGCAGCCCGAAAAGTTTCTTCCGTCGCTGGTTTTCCGATCAAAACTCTTTCCGCTTCGCCTGAACGCCAAGGTTTATGCGCGACGCTTCCCAAAACAACGCGTGCCTGTTTGATGTTGTTGCCTCTTGTTTCTAAAGCAGCAGCCACGGCAAGCAGTGCGAAAGCATATGAAGTGCGATCGCGAACTTTTAGGTAATAAGACTTGTCGGCGAAGTTATTCCTCGGCATTTCGATGGCGACGATCAATTCCCCATGCTGAAGATTGTTATCTTTTTCCGGCGTTTCGCCCGGCAAGCGATGAAAATCCTGGATCGGGATTGTGCGTTCTTGCCCGTTCGTGCCGCGAATCCTCACTACTGCGTCAAGCGCATAAAGCGCATTCGCCATATCGCCCGGGTAAGTCGCCACGCATTTATCGCTGTAGCCAAAAATGGCATGAATGCGATTAAGCCCCTGAAGCGCTCCACATCCGCTGCCAGGCTCGCGTTTGTTACACGGCATAGCGATGTCGTAAAAATACTGGCAACGGGTGCGCTGCATTAAATTTCCCCCGTTGGTCGCCATATTGCGAAGCTGTACGGAGGCACCAGCTAAAATCGCCATTGACAGAAGCGGGTAATTTTGCCGGACGAGCGCATGGTTAGCCGTATCAGTATTTTTGGCTAACGCGCCGATAGAAATTCCGTTCGAGGTCGATCGAATTTCCGCCAGATTCAAACCTAAGATGTCAACAAGTTCGCTGGGACGCTCGACGTATTCTTTCATCAAATCAATCAAATTTGTCCCGCCTGCGAGAAACTGTGCCGTTTGATTAGCGGAAACGGTGCCAACGGCGCTTGCTGCGTCGGTTGCGCTAGAATATTTAAACGATTTCATCGGCTTTGCCCTCATTGAATGCAATGGCAATTTCTTCATCGCTTGCAAAATGCCTGGTCTGGGCTGTTTCGCGCCCGGAATGAACTTCTCTGATTGCCGCAACGATTCCTGGATAAGCGCCGCAACGGCAAATGTTGCCGCTCATGCGTTCTCTGATTTCTTCATCAGAGAGATATAAATTCTGGGGACTCGTCCGCAAATTATTAGTGACGTGACTCACGTCGCCGTTTTTGGCTTCCTGCAAAAGCGCCACTGCCGAACATATCTGCCCCGGCGTGCAGTAGCCGCACTGGAAGCCGTCGTGTTTGATGAACGCCGTCTGCATCGGATGAAGATTGTCGGCGTCAGCCAGCCCTTCGATGGTCGTCACCTCTTTTCCCTCGCAGCTCGCGGCAAGTGTCAGACACGAAAGCACGCGGCGTCCGTCAACGATCACTGTACAAGCACCGCACTGTCCTTGATCGCACCCTTTTTTGGTGCCGATCAATCCAAGTCTTTCGCGTAGAGCATCGAGCAGCACCGTGCGCGAATCCACTTCCAGGCGTTGAGTAGAGCCGTTGATTTTCAACAGGACCTTAACGGCGTTTTCCACCCCAGCGGTCGAAGCGAACACTGCGTCGGGCGAAGCGGTGAGCGTGGCAAAGACCTCCTCTTTAGCCAGCAGGTGGAAGGCGAAAGTGCCGAGTGCCGCAGCCATGTTTTGCCCCAAGAATTTTCGGCGAGCAGCACCAACAATACCGAGTTCGTCAAGTATTGTTTTTTCGTCCGCGCTGAGTTGCTCATCGCTTTCGGTTAGATCGAAATCTTGTCGTTCTTGATTGTCGTCCATGATTCTCCTTGCAACATTCTCGAACAAGCCCTAGACAAGTGTTTGTTTTTCGCGCCGACTCTTCTCACGGTCTGCACCCACCAAAGGCGCAGAAGCACCTTTCCAAGTAATACACGGTAAATCCACCGTTTTTTTGTTAAGCAATATTTCGCCAACGGTATCCGTATCTCGGCGGCCACCCAAGAAGGCTTATTTAAACCTGTGGTAGCTCATAGATACCCCAATAGTTAATATCATGCTTCTTCAAAATGACTTCAGCATTTTGAATCTCCTCATCTTTGCCTTTTAGTACTAGTAAATATTCACAGCACTGGATGCGATCGCAATAACGTCTAGCTCGGTCTTCAGGAATACCTAAACTAGCTAGCACCTTTACTAAATGATTTGTGGCTATAGTACTAACCGCAACACCCGCTACACTGATAATGAATGCTGTTCCAACCGAACCGACTGCAATTATTACTCCAATACCGCCAGGAAGTACCAAACTGCTAAGACCAACTAATACGCTTCCCCAAAAACTTGTAGCTAAAGCGTCACCAACTGCTCCAGTTGTATCTACACTTTGATTGTTGATACGCGAACTGACTGATACTTCGCCAATAGGATTTATGCGATCTGCAAATTTTGCAAAAATCGCAACTTTTTCCATTGGAAAGCTTGAGGCTTTTAATTCATTAACTGATTGCTCCGCTGCTTTACGGTTAGTAAATACTCCAACAGCGTGCTTGTTATCTGTTGTAATCATATTATCCTTATTTCAGTGAGGCAGCACTAGCTCACTAATAAAACCGAAAGTTATTTCAACAAATTAGTAAATAGTGAACAGTAAACTGTTTTTCAGTTGGGAGTCAAAGTTCCTCACCACTATTGCGTGCTACGTTTGAGTTGGGGTCTAAATCTCCAACTCAAACTTTGATAACTGATAACTGCTTTAAACTCTTGCCCTATGGTCAAGAAGACTACGAGAAGCTAATGAAAGCATGATCATCCAAACACCCGTCAACAAAAAATTAATCCCTACAAATACTCCCAATACCCAAACTGCGCTGACAGGCCATTGATACAGAATAAAAATCCCTAGAATAATAGCCATGATACCGCTAAATAGTACCCAACCCCAGTTTGGATCTCGACGCATTTGAAATGCTGCAATCACCTCCAATACACCCTCAATAAAAATGATAAATCCAAAAGCTAAGGTGAGAGAGAGCGCAGCACCAAAGATGTTGCTAATCAACAAAATTCCACCAATGACGTATAGAATACCAACTGCTAGTGTTGTCCAGAAGCCTCGTTTGTGACGTGATTGAAATGCATGAACAATTCGGACGATGCCAGCAATAATTAAAGTCCAGGAGAATACGATTGTGATGGCAATAGTGGCAATAAATGGTTCTGCGATCGCTGCAATTCCGAGCAGAATCATCAAAACACCTAAGACAATTGCCAATGCTGAATTTGTTCTGGTTTCTCTAAAATCTTCAGAAGTCATAGCTTTTCCAAAAATGTTTTGATATGTTGTTAAATTTTGAAAGAGAGACGCGATTAACCCAAGTCTTTCCAAGAGTTATCTCTCCCTTGTACTCCTCTGCCCCCTCTAAGCATTGACCAGTTCAGGTGATAAGCGCTTCAACACCAGTCGCTCATATTCCACATGGACGTAGATTGTGTCGCTTTCGTGGAACTCGCCGCGTAGAATCGCTTTGGCAATTGGAGTTTCTAGTTCTCGCTGAATCGCCCGCTTCAGGGGACGAGCACCGTAAACTGGGTCATAACCGACCTGAACAATCCAATCGAGAGCCTGGTCGGAGATTTTGAGCGAGACTTTACGCTCGCGCAATCGCTCCTCTAAATGCTGCACTTGTAGTTTGACAATTTCGCGCAACTCGTCCTTCCGCAAGCTATGGAAGATAATGATTTCATCAATGCGGTTGAGGAATTCGGGGCGGAAACTTTCTCGCACTGCTTCCATGACGCGATCGCGCATTTGTTCGTACTTGCTATCGTCTCCTGCCACATCCAAAATGTATATTGAACCAATATTGCTGGTCATAATCGCGATCGTATTTTTAAAATCTACTGTGCGTCCCTGAGAATCAGTTAGGCGACCATCATCCAGGATTTGCAGCAGGACGTTGAATACATCAGGATGAGCTTTCTCAATTTCGTCAAACAGAATTACAGAATAAGGTCGGCGGCGAATCGCCTCGGTGAGTTGTCCGCCTTCTTCATAGCCCACGTAACCTGGAGGCGCACCGATGAGACGGGCAACAGCGTGTTTCTCCATGTATTCGGACATATCGATCCGCACCAGTGCATCTTCGGTATCAAACAGATATTCCGCTAAAGCTTTTGCCAGTTCTGTTTTTCCCACCCCGGTCGGGCCTAAGAAAATAAAGCTGGCAATGGGACGATTCGGATCTGCCAACCCAGCACGGGAACGTTGAATTGCATCAGCAGCAGCTCTTACAGCTTCTTCCTGACCAATCACACGTTTATGTAGCTCTTCTTCCAGATGCAAAAGTTTTTGCATTTCCGATTCAACCAGTCTGCTCAACGGAATACCCGTCCACTTGGAGATAATTTCGGCAATGTCAGCTTCGGTGACTTCTTCGCGCAACAAAGATTTACCGCTAGTCTGGATTTGAGCTAGTCGCGCTTCGGTTTCTTCTAGTTGTCGTTGCAGCTCAGTGAGTTTGCTGTATTTCAGTTCTGCTGCCCGGTTGAGGTCGTAATCGCGTTCGGCTTGCTGAATTTCTACATTGACACGCTCAATCTCTTGTCTAATTTGGCGAATGCGATCGATAATTTGCTTCTCTGCCTGCCATTGAGCATTGAGAGCAACTTGGCGTTCTTTTAACTGTGCAAGTTCTCTCTCTATGCGTTCTAACCGCTCTCTGGAAGCACTGTCTGTTTCTTTTTGCAGTGACAGCCGCTCCATTTCCAGTTGCAGAATTTTGCGATCGATTTCGTCTAATTCTTCTGGTTTAGAAGTAATTTCCATTTTTAGTTTAGCCGCAGCTTCATCCACCAAATCAATAGCTTTGTCGGGTAGGAAGCGATCGCTAATATATCTCGCAGACAGAGTAGCTGCCGCAACTAACGCACTATCAGAAATCTTCACGCCGTGGTGTAACTCGTAGCGCTCTTTCAAACCGCGCAGAATTGAGATGGTATCTTCCACACTGGGCTGATCGACATACACCTGCTGAAAACGACGTTCCAAAGCCGCATCTTTTTCAATGTACTTGCGGTATTCATCTAGCGTGGTGGCACCAATACAGCGCAGTTCGCCGCGAGCAAGCATCGGCTTGAGCAAGTTGCTAGCATCCATCGATCCTTGCGTTGCACCCGCACCAACTACAGTGTGAATTTCGTCAATGAACAAGACGATTTGTCCCTGTGCTTCTTGGATTTCTTTTAAGACAGCTTTCAGGCGTTCTTCAAATTCTCCCCGGTATTTGGCTCCGGCAATTAACGCACCCATATCTAAAGCTATTAGTTTGCGATCGCGCAATGATTCCGGGACATCACCACTGATAATGCGCTGCGCTAATCCTTCTACAATTGCCGTTTTACCGACACCGGGTTCACCAATCAGCACGGGGTTATTTTTAGTCCGACGAGAAAGGATTTGAATCGTGCGGCGAATTTCTTCATCTCGTCCAATCACTGGGTCAAGTATGCCCTCACGTGCCAATTGGGTTAAATCGCGTCCGTATTTTTCTAGCGCTTCATATTTAACTTCCGGGTTTTGATCTGTCACTTTTTGACTCCCTCGAATCTGTTGAATGATGTTGCGGAGTTTTTTTTCATCCAGTCCCAATTCTTGAAACAACCCTTTACCAAAGCGATCGTCTTTGGCAAAGGCAAGTATTAAATGTTCAATAGAAATATATTCATCACCAAACTCTTTGCGGTATTGTTCGGCGCGATCGAGCAGCCTCTCTAAACTGTGTCCGATGTATACCGAACCACTGCTAGCCCCCGATACTTTGGGCTGACGGTTGATGAAGTCGATAGTGCGCTCGTGGAGTTTTTGAACATTCACCCCAGCTTTGTTGAAAATAGAACTGGCGAGTCCTTCCTGTTCCAGTAGCGCTAGCATCAAATGTTCGCTCTCAATGTGCTGATGCTGAAACTGCTTGGCAATTTCGGGAGTACGAACAAGGGCTTCCCAGGCTTTTTCAGTAAATTGCTCGGGATTGGTTGGTTGCATAATCGTGCTCCTTAGCTGAGAAATAAATTATTTTGTTAACGCTCTTAATTACGAATTTGTAATTCAGCACGGTAGGCACGCAGTTGCGCCTTGAGTTGGGCAATTTCAGTTACCATATCCAGCACCATTGCTGCTCCGACCCAATTCAAGTTCAGATCGCGGTGCAACCTTTGAATCTGCACAACGCGAAACATATCCTGTCGGCGCAGCATGATTCCTACAGGTTCAATTAATCCCAGGTGGGCAAATCGTTCTAGCAAAAAAACCGAGGTCTGGGTGAGGTAGGCGGCTTGCTCGAAACTATAGAGGCGATCGCCTGCTTCTGACCACACCACACTAGACAAACTCAGGTTAGAAATCATAATCGCACCTCTTCTAAGCCTTGACGGGGATTAAAACTGCTAACTTGTCGCAATTTTTCATAGCACTCTCTTTCTTGGGGACTCAAATCTTTGGGTGTCACAATTTTTAACCGCACAATCAAAGCGGTACGATTGCCTTTTGGATCGCGCCAGCCCTTGCCACGTAGCCGGAGTGCTTGGCCGGAATCCACACCGGCCGGAATCGTCATCGTTACCTTGCCATCAGGCGTAGGAACATCTATTTGTGCGCCAAGTACTGCTTCTTCTGGGCTGACAGGTAGTTCACAAGCAAGATTGTCGCCCTCAAATTTGAAGAAAGGATGGGGCAATAATTCAATTGTCAGATACAAATCAGCGCGTTGCTGACTAAAAGGACTCATCTGTCCTTTGCCTTTGACTCGAATGCGGCTTCCCGATTTTACTCCCGGCGGAATGCGAACAGTGATAGTTTCTCCATCAATTTGTAGCCGCTTCTGTGTACCGTGAAACGCTTCAGAAAAAGTGAGAGCGATCGCCGCTTCCGTATCCTGTGCGGGAACATTAGTGAAGCGGCTGGAGGGGTCTTCTCCATACCCAAAATCTACGTAGTCCCGGAATCCTTCTGGTCTTGTTGTGTGATAATTAGCTCCGCGCTGCCTTGTACGACCGCCACTGCGACCTAACCCTCCCAGCAATTCATCAATGAAATCATCAAAGTTGCCATACTGGCTAAAGTCATAACCTTGTGTACCCGCCCCTCTGGGTGGAGATGCACCCGCCGCAGCCTGTTGCCAGTACTGACCATACTGGTCATACTTCTGGCGTTTTTCCGGGTCGGACAGCACTTCATTAGCTTCGTTAATTTCTTTGAACCGCGCTTCCGCTTGCTTATCGTTAGGATTTAAGTCCGGGTGATATTTCCGTGCCAATTTCCGGTAGGCTTTTTTGATATCCTCCGGAGTGGCGTTCTTACTGACACCGAGAATTTGGTAATAATCTTTGAAATCGGTTGCTGCAACCATCAGCACCTCTTGAAATTAACGCGATGGGACGGGTGGGCAGGGGCATGAGGAAGATGAGGGGTAAGGGGGAAAGGGTAAGGGGAAAAGGGCAAGAAAGTAATATTAATGTAATTTATTATGCCTTTACCCTTTACCCGAATGGCACGAAGAAAAGGTGAAACCTTCTCAGGGCAGGGTGTTGGGGGTAGAGTGTTGGGTGTAGTGTTTCAGATAATTGAATGCAACTGCGTCAAGGAGTTCAACATCTTCTTAATTCCCCACACCCTACACCCCACACCCAAAAGCCAGGAATACCAAGGATTTACGCTTTTCTTAGTGCCATTTCCCTTTACCCTTTAACCTTTTCCCTTTCATTTCTGGCTTCTGCCCTTTTCGGGGAATCATCTGGTTTAACGACTTCGGATACTCGGTTGAAGAAACTAGAGAATTGTTCTTGAAGCTTGGCAAATGCGCCTGCTGTGTTCTCACGTGCCTTAACTTGCCGCTCTAGATTTTTAATTGCTTTGTCAAATGCTGCATACTCGCGATCGCCTCTGGCATATCCTAGTTCTTGAGCTAACTTGAGTTGGGTACGAGCATCTTCTAGCAACCTCTGTGCTGCGTCGCGATCCTTCTCTGCTAAAGTAACCGCAGTCACTAGATCGGTATGGGCTTTGACTAGCGGCAGGGGTCGAGCTTGTTCTGTGACCACTAAAGTTGAGAGCGCAAGTTGCAGCACGCCTTTGGCTTCATCAATTTTGCCTTCGTTCAACAACCGAGCTGCCTGCTTTGTTGCATCTGGATATCTCTCTAATGGCAGATTGACGATTGCTGTGCGAATCTCGCTTATCAGGTTGTTCAACAGTTCGCGAGCCGCCGGAAAATCTTCTGCAATTACAACACCCTTCACTTGTTTGCGAATTCGGTCAACCAAATTAAAATCCTGAGGGGCAAAATCGATTATCGCTACCTGAGCCGCCACCGGAATTAGAGCTAGTTTAGGGTATTGTGCCACCAGTATGTCAATTTTTCCAGTTGCTCGTTCTAAAGCTTGAAGTGCTTCTTGAGTCTTTCCCCGCTCAATGGCAGCGATCGCTTTTTTAGTTTCTTCGATTGCGGCGATCGCTTCTCGATCCAGTTTACTTTCAGCCTCAGCTGTTGCCTGTTGCCTCTCCTTTTCAATCTCCTGCTGAAGACTAGTATCAAGCTGATTCAATCTTTCAGGAGATACCGCAGCAGAGCTAACTGCATGAACGGGAGCGATGAATAAAAGCGAGGAAAAAAGAATACCCACGAACAGGACTTGCAGCCTTCTAAAGAATCTGTGATATCGGTTCACGATCATTCTCCTGGTTTATAAACTTGTTTTGCACCTGGATTGAAGAAGGTAGGGGGCGGAGGGGCAGGGGAGCAGAGGGGCAGAGGGGCAGGGGGCAAAGGAGCGGAGGAGAAAAGACTAAAATTACCCTTGATTCTCCCTATCTCCTCTGCTCCTTATCTCCCTATCCTCTTCTCGCCTCCTGCCTCACTTCGGCTACGCTCAGTGACCACCTGCCTTCTAGCTTCATCAAGCTGGTTGGGCGGGGGCGGTTCCGGATATACGTTTGAAGAAACTAGAGAATTTTTCCAGGAGCCGACTCAATGGGTCTGCGGTTCTCTCGTTTGCCCTAACTTGCCGCTCGATATCTTGGATTGCCTGCTCAAGTTCTGCATACTCAGGATCGCCTTTGGCATAGCCCAATTGTTGAGTCAACCTGAGATGGTTGCGAGCATCTTCCAGCAACCTCAGCGTTCTTTCGCGATCGCTGTCTGCTATAGCAACTGCACTCATTATGTCAATATCGGCTCTAAGCAGCGGTAGGGGTCGAGCAACTTCTGTCACCACTAGGGTTGAGAGGGCAAGTTGCAGCACCGTTTTGGCTTCATCGGTTTTACCTTCGTTCAATAACCGGGCTGCTTCCTTCATGGCATCAGGATATGTCTCTAGTGGCAGATTAAAGATTGTTGTGCGAATCTCACTCACCAGGCTGTTCAACAGTTGACGAGCAGTACGAAAATCATCCCCATTCACAGTACTCTTAATTCGATTACGAATTCGCTCAATCTCATTAGAATTGTCAGGGGCAAGATCGATTATATTTACTTGAGCCGACACAGGAACAAAACCCAGTTCAGGGTATCGTGCTACTAGAATTTCAAGTTTTCCTGTTGCTCGTTCTAAAGCTTGAAGTGCTTCTTGAGTATTTTTCTGGTTAATGGCATTAATTGCATTTCGAGTTTCTTTGAGCGCGGAAACTGCTTCTTGATCTACGCATCTTTGAGCTTCATCTGTTGCCTTTTGTCTCTCGTTGTCAATCTCTTGCTGATTACGAGCATCGAGCTGATTCAATGTTTGAGAGTTCATAATCTTCTCCTTGTTTGTTAATTTGTTTTGGGTTTGGAATAGGTGTTTTTTTCATCGCGATCAAACAATTGTTCGATCTACTTCTAAGCCTTTACTAGCCCATTAGTTTTTCCTTTGGTCTTGTACCAGAGGCTTCTCCCCTGCTCCACTCGGACTGCTCCCTTGCCTCTTCGTTGGTTGCAGGCGAGCTACAGCATTGGAAGCACGTGGGGACGGGGATCGGGCGGGAAAGCTTTATCGATCCGATCAAGCTCGGCTTCGGTCAACTGGAGCTCCCCAGCCCCGGCGTTTTCGGCTGCGTGATCTGGGCTAGAGGCCTTGGGGATTGCGAAGAGCGAGGGCCGCCGCACTAGGAACCGAAGCGCAACCTGGCGAGGGGTCGCGTTGTGCGCGGCGGCGATTTCTTGCAGCACGCGGCCTCCGGTCGTGTGCGGATCTGGGAAGTGCCCGTGACCGAACGGGCTGTAGGCGACCACGGCGACGCCATGCTTCTCACACCAAGGAATCACGGCATGCTCGATCGCGCGCTCTTTCAAATGGTAAAGAACCTGGTTGCAGACGAAACGACCCTCGCCGGCGATCGCCCGGGACTCTTCAAGGTCGGGCAGATCGAAGTTGCTCACTCCCCAGGAGAGAATCTTCCCCTCGTGCTGAAGCTGCTCGAAGGCGGCAATTGTGTCCTCCAACGGGTGCTGACTGCACCAGTGCAAGAGGTAGCAGTCCAGTCGATCAGTTTTGAGGCGAGCAAGCGACTTCTCGCAAGCCGCCATCGTCCCGCGCCGAGAGGCATTCTCGGGAAGTACCTTGGAGACCAGGAAGACCTCATCGCGTCGCCCGACGATCGCCTCGGCGACGACTTCCTCGGCGATGCCGTACATCTCGGCGGTGTCAATATGGGTCATGCCGAGATCGAGACCTCGACGCAGCGTGGCGATTGCGGAGGCGCGATCACAGCGATCGATGTACCAAGTCCCTTGACCGATCACCGCGACCTCACGCTTTGTGGAACCAAACCGACGCTGTTCCATGCTTGTTCTCCTGACTAGATTCTTTTCTTTTGCAAGTTAGCAATTACACTTCGTGTACACTGCGCGATTACACTCTGTGTACGCTGCGCGAACGCGCCGATGCGATCCTCACTCTCCATCCTCAGGCTCGTTCCTGATGTCCTCAGGAGATCTCACGTTTATGCGCCGCTACGATACACTGGCTTTTTCGGCGGCAGCGTGTATAGTAATGTCAATCCCACGCATAACACCAATCCGGCGATACCGTTCCACAACGACAGCACAAGCGCTAAGAAGTACAACACGCTAGTTAATATGTACATGCGGGTGAGGTAAGCGATGAATCGACCGTCGAGATTTCTGTTCAGCAATCGATGATTGCGGCTGGCATATAGCCAGATGAGCAGCCATGTCAACACTGATAAGAACAATACCAACGCATACAAGACGACTACGGTTTGCAGCTGCTGTGCGTCAGTAATGCATCTAGCCAGGACCGCCGTTGGAAACGGCAGAAACGAAATACACATCAGAAACAAGAGGTTGAACAGCTTAAATACTTGATCGCTCCGTTCGTAGAGTTGGAAGACGTAGTGATGATTTGCCCAGAAAATTCCAATTACCACGAAGCTGAAAATGTAGGCGAAGTAGGACGGCCACAATACGAATAATGCTGAGGCAAGACTTAGTGTGTTGGTTGTTCCCTCCGTAGAGTTCAACTCTGGCACGCGAATTTCCAGTATCAGCAGCGTGATGGCAATGGCAAACACGGCATCGCTAAACGCTTCAATCCGCTGGGTGTCCGACTCCGCTGATGCTCGTGATTTCTGCATAGTGACTTGATTCTGTGTTCCACCATACCTTTGTGCCTGCTTCGATGACAGTCGAGGCGGCCGTTCTGACGGTCAGGCTTAGGGCAAGATCGTGATCCAGTTTTCCACCGAGGTGATTCCTGGTGCCGACCACGCTGCCCGCTCTGCCTCTTGCTTCTCAGCCCAGGAGCGCACCGCCCCCCTCAGGATGACCTTGCTCCCCTCCACCTCAACCGTGATCCGCAGCGCGGAGACCGACGCGCTGCGGATCAGCGCCTGCTCAATTTTCTGCCTGAGTTCCGACGGCGACACGCGGGGCTTGATGGTGAGCAAGTTGGTCACCCCCTTGACACCTTTCAGGCGGCGGACAACCCGCTCGGCATCGCGCTTCTGGTACTCCCACTCGACCACACCCCTGAGCGTGACCCAGCCCTTGGAGACCGTGACGTCGAGATTATCGATAGACACGCCGGCATCCCACTCCAGTGCATGAATGGCGGCTGCGGCAATGTCGGCGTCAGTGCGCTCGGCAGAGACCGGCAGCTGAACCTCGATGTCGTTGGCCACAGCCAGTACGCCACGGACGCGGTGGGCAGCTTCTTCAGCAGCCCAGCGCTTGTAAAAGGAATCGACCCAGCCTGTGAGCGTAACAACACCGTCTTTGACGGCTACGCCGATTTCGGTAGACTGGACGCGGGAATCCCACTTCAACTCATTCAGCACATCCTTTTGGATTTCCTCGTCAGTTCGGGTTGCGGTTGCAGTTGTCATGGTTGTTTCTCCTTTGAGCTACTCTTATGGTTTAAAACTGCTAAACTTCATTTCAAAGGCTCTAACACCTGCTTCTGCCACAGGATGATCCTGCTCTATGCAGCTTTCTTGGTGCTGTTGTGCGGGTCGATGACGAACTTTTTCGGTGCCCCTTGGTCGAATGTCCGGTACGCCTCTGGTGCTTGGTCGAGCGAGATGAACTCGATGTTTGTGACCTCGCTCAGGTAGTCCATCCGGCCCCCGAGGATGGACTGCATCAGGAGTCGGTGGTACTTCATCACCGGGCACTGCCCCCACATGGCGAACTGCGACTTGATCCATGCCTTGCCGAAGTCGAGGATCAACTTCCCCTGCTTAGCCAGGTCCGTGGGACCACCGGGGTCGGAGCTAGTATAAATGCCAGGGATGCCCATTCCCCCACCGAAGCGAACCACCGACATCAGGTCGTTCAATACAGCCTCCGGCTGCTCGCCAGCGTCTTTCCCATGGCCGTGGGCTTCGAACCCCACGGCGTCCACCCCGCAGTCCACTTCGCGAACGCCAAGGATCGACTCGATCTGATCGGCCAGCGGCACGTCTTGCGTCAGGTCCACAGTCTCGTAACCCGACTTCTTCACCAGCTGCAATCGGGTCTGGTTCACGTCCCCGACGATGATGGCGGAGGCCCCTAGGAGGCGGGCACTGGCGGCGGCACACCGACCCACCGGTCCTGCCCCTGCAATGTACACCGTGGAGCCCGTTCCAACTCCCGCAATGACACACCCATGGTAGCCCGTGGGCAGGATGTCCGAGAGGAGGGTGAGGTCATGGATGCGCTCCATCGCCTGGTCCTTGTCGGGGAACTTCAGCAGTTGGAAGTCAGCGTAGGGGACCATGTGGTACTCGGTCTGCCCGCCTGGCCAGCCGCCCAGGTTGAAGCCGTAGGCTCCGCACGGGAAGTCAGGGTTGGTGTTCATGCAAATGTCGGTGTGCCGCTCCTTGCAGTTGCGGCAGCGGCCGCAGGCGACGTTAAATGGAACCGAGACGAGATCGCCGACCTTAATAAACTCCACGTCCCGGCCCACCTCGACGACCTCACCAGTAATCTCATGACCCAGCGTCATCCCCTCTGGAACGGCGAAGCGGCCCCGGTAGATGTGCTGGTCGCTACCGCAGATGTTCGTGGTGACCACCTTGAGAATGACACCGTGCTCGCACTTCTTGCCACGAGGGTCAACTAGTTTTGGGAAGTCGATACTTTGTACCTCGACTTTCCGAGGACCCACATAGACTACTCCACGATTGCTTACCATAGCTTGTTCATCCTCTTTCTATGGTTTGAACTACTAAATTTCATTTCAGGCCCCCTCAGCTAGTTTCACGGGGCGCAACAACATCGCATTGGCTGCCACAAGTACTCAAGGGAGGAAAAAAGAAAGCCCACGATCAAAACTTGCAGCCCTTTAAGGAGTCGGTGATATCAGTTCATGATGGTTCTCCTAGTTTTTTAAGTTGTTTTGTGACTGGAATAAGTGCCTTGTTCCTCGCGATGGGCTACGCCCCACCGTAGGTGATCGCAACTCTGGAAATTTACGATCTGACTTTAGACCTGGAATAAGTGCCTTTTTCGTCGCGATCGAACACCTGTTTGACCCGATCCCAAGCCTTCGTCAAGGCATTATCTTTTCCATTGGCTTCTCTGAACGACCGATTGTAGGTATCAACAAAAGTTTTTTGTGCGTCGTCCGACAGATTTGCTCTAATTTCTGGTGAAATCTGCTCATTATCTGCCAGTTCACCTTTTGGTTGACGGGGAATCTTCATGTCAGTGATAGCGACTTCTTCCGCACCCGCACTTTCTAACAGTGAGACAACTTCGTCTGCTTGTTCTTGTGGCACTTCCGCGACCAGTAAAAACTCACCTGCTTTCAGGCGTGTTTCGTAAATAGCAGCTTTGTCCTCCGGCATACCCATTGCGATTAAGGCAGCTCCAATGCCTGCTCCCAAGGAACCATATAAAGCACCGCCTGCCGCTCCTAATAATGCTGCTCCCAAAGGGCCTGCTGCTACTACGGTTCCTAAAAAGGGAATGAACAACACGCCCACGCCCGTAAGTAAAGCCAAGAGAGAACCAAACAGCGATCCAAAAATCGCTCCGGTGGCGAGTCCATCCAAGATCACATCTTGTTTAGTCACAAATCCGGAGATACGAGTTTCAGCATGGAAATTGCGACCAATAATCGAAATGTGATCTTTGGGAATACCGCGATTGATTAGACGCTCAACCACTTCTTGCATCTTCTTTTCATCTTTGAAGATAGCAGAGACACTTTTGAGGGCGGTTTTTTCAGATGTAGAAGTCATAAAAATTACTCCAAATTAAAGAACTAGATAGCATCACGAAATGTGGCGCAGATTTAAGGATGCGGGGATAGGAAGAGAGTATTTGATAATTTCACTGCGTCACCCAGAGGGTGACGCACGCAGGCTCCCTAAAGCAGTTCCTTTAACTCTGAGAACCAGAGCAACGGACTGCTCACTGCGTCTTGTTACTTTTGTTCCACAAAGTCTGCATCAATGACATCTTCACCACTGCGTTGTCCGTCTGCGGAGGTACCGCCATCTGGAGATGCGCCTGCTTGTGAGTAGACCGCAGTGCCGATTTGCATCAGGGCTTGTTGAATTTCGTTGGTGAGAGACTTCATGCGATCGATGTTGTTCTGCTCAATTGCCTGACGCAAGTCTCGAATTAAGCCTTCCACGCGGGACTTATCTGCTGGTGGCACTTTGTCACCCAAATCCTGAAGCTGTTTCTCGGCTTGATAGGCGACAGAATCCGCCATATTTTTGGTATCAATTTGTTCGCGCCGCCTACGGTCTTCTTCCGCATTGCGCTCGGCTTCTTTCACCATCCGTTCTACTTCAGATTTGTCGAGGGTAGACGCACCTGTGATGCTAATGGACTGTTCTTTACCTGTGGCTTTTTCTCTGGCAGTTGCTGACAGAATCCCGTTAGCATCAATGTCAAAGGTAACTTCGATCTGTGGCATACCTCTGGGAGCTGGAGGAATCCCATCTAGTCGGAAGGTTCCCAGGCTCTTGTTGTCGGATGCCATTTCGCGTTCACCTTGCAGAACATGGATTTCTACGTTTGTTTGTGCGTCAGCCGCCGTTGAGAACACCTCAGACTTCTTCACTGGGACAGTGGTATTGCGCGGAATAATCTTGGTCGTCACACCACCTAGAGTTTCAACACCCAGCGACAACGGCGTAACATCTAGGAGCAGTACGTCTTTTACCTCACCCCCAAGCACACCCGCCTGAATCGCTGCACCCACTGCTACGACTTCATCCGGGTTGACACCCTGGTGCGGGTCTTTGCCTATTATCTGCCGTACCAGTTGCTGGACAGCCGGCATTCGAGTTGCACCACCCACTAGGATTACTTCGTCAATATCTGCGGGACTCAGTTTAGCATCGCGCAGAGCTTGTTCGACAGGAATGCGGCTACGATCGAACAAGTCGGCGCACATTTGCTCGAACTGTACCCGCGTTAAGGTCATATCTAGATGTTTCGGGCCTTCCGGGGTTGCGGTAATAAAAGGTAAGTTAATGTTCGTCTGTGTTGCGCCTGACAGTTCAATTTTGGCTTTTTCTGCTGCTTCGGTGAGGCGTTGCAGGGCTTGTTTGTCTTTACGCAGATCGATGCCTTCGTTACGCTGGAATTCGGTTGCTAGCCAGTCTACGATTCTCTTATCAAAGTCATCACCGCCCAAGTGGGTGTCGCCACTGGTAGCTTTCACTTCAAACACACCATCACCCACTTCTAGGATAGACACGTCAAACGTTCCACCACCTAAGTCAAATACCAAGATAGTTTCGTTAGTTTTCTTGTCAAGTCCGTAAGCGAGGGCAGCCGCCGTTGGCTCGTTGATAATTCGCAGAACTTCAATCCCGGCAATTCTACCGGCATCTTTGGTAGCCTGCCGTTGAGAGTCATTGAAATAGGCAGGGGTGGTAATTACCGCTTGCCTCACTGGTTCCCCCAGATATGTGCTGGCATCATCTATCAGCTTGCGGACTACCTCAGCCGCGATTTCTTCGGGTGAAAATTCCTTGTTCAGAGCGGGGCAGTGTAGCTTGACATTGCCATTACTGTCACGTGCCACTTTGTAAGTAACTTGTTTTGCCTCTTGGGTGACTTCATCATACCTGCGCCCGATGAACCGCTTAACGGAGTAAAAGGTGTTTTCTGGGTTCATTACACCCTGGCGCTTGGCAATTTGCCCGACAAGTTTTTCGCCCTTCTTGGTGTAGGCAACCACAGACGGAGTTGTGCGACCGCCTTCTGTGTTCGGAATAACGACGGGTTGTCCGCCCTCCATTACAGCTATACAGGAGTTGGTAGTTCCTAAATCAATACCAACGATTTTTGCCATCGTTAGCAACCTCCTTCAAAGATTGGGATAAAAAATTGATAGTCTGGATTCAGGACAAGTTGAATAAATGGTATTAAGAAGTCAGAGGGCAGAAGGGGAATCCCCATAAATAAATTTAGGGGATTTAACAACGGCTTCTGAAAGTAAGGGTTTCCCGACTTGAGCAAACTGGCGTGGGCTTGTGACCTTTTGGCAGAGGGAAGAATCTATCCTTGAACCTTCTGCCCTCTGGCTCCTTAGCACTCAGGATTCGGCTGCGTTTTGAATCGCGGCTAACAATGAACGGAGGTCGTAAGAGCCATCGTGGCGCACACCGTTGATGAAAAAAGTCGGCGTGCCGTTGACCCCGCTCTGGATTCCGCTGAGTAAGTCTTCGCGTATCTTGGCTGCGTGGGCGTGCTCGGCGAGTTCGTGACTAAACCGAGGCACATCAAGACCGAGGTTAGCGGCATATTCTATTAGATGTTTGCGATCGAGCGCCTGTTGATGTTCAAAGAGATGGTCGTGCATCTCCCAGAACTTACCTCGCACCCCAGCGGCTTCTGCTGCTTCTGCTGCCTGCTTGGCGTGGGGATGCACGTTAGTTAACGGGAAGTGGCGGTAGACAAAGCGCATGAGATCCCCGGTCAACTGCTGGAGTTCTTTGACGATGAAATGGGCACGACCGCAATAGGGACACTCATAGTCGCCGTATTCCACGAGGGTGACGGGTGCATTTTTTGGCCCTCGGATATGGTCGCGTTCACCTTCAGGTGTGCCGTTCGCGGTAGCGTCTCTGAAAGAGAAGGCATCGCTAACTGGGAGGCTAAGTTCGCCTGTTGCTGTTGTGATCATGTTGTCACCTCCTGCTCTTAAGGGAGTGCTTTGGAAAACATTGCGTCACTGCCCTTGCCCGTTGCCCCTGTGCCCGTCACCTAAGTTTACTTTCACAACCTTGTTCCTATCTTCTTCAGCCTTGGGCAGCCTCAGCTTGAGAATGCCATCTTTGTATTCTGCTTGCACCTGATCGTGCTGGACACGGGTAGGCAACGGAATTACGCGCTGAAACCTGCCATAGCGGAATTCGGTGCGGGTGATGCCTCTTTCTTCCGTTTTGATTTCTGACTTGCGCTCACCGGAAATAGATACTGCCTCTGGCGATACCTGCACATCTAGGTCTTTGGGGTCTACACCGGGAATTTCTACCTTGAGATGAACCGCATCGGGGGTTTCTTGAATCTCTGCGGAGGGAATAAAGGCAATGCCTTCCTCTTCTCTACGACCTGTCGGTGCTATCTCATCAAACAAGCGGTTTAACTGCCGCTGCAAACTTTCAACTTCTCGGAAAGGTTCCCAACGAACGAGTGCCATAATTTTAAGTCTCCTGATGATCTATACTTGAGTGTTTAGAATTCTGCATTAGACTGGGTTTTGTCAGTCGCTGAAACAGCGTTGCTATCATGCCAGTGCTGAACTCTGTTGACACTATAAAGAAGAAATCTAAGGGCTTTCTGAGGAAATTATGATGATTGGGGATTGGGACAAGGCAAAATTGTAAGGGGAAAAACAAATAACTTCCCTTTAACCTTTCTCAGTTACGCCAGTTCGATCAACGGGGGAAACCCTCCGAAGTTGCTCCACTTGGTGAGGAAGTTCAAGTCTTGGCGGTTCCCGTAGAGTTGAAACTTCCGTTAGCGACGCAGGAGCGTCACCCGAAGGGGCAAAGACGACACTGATACCGTTGGCGAATTCCCCAAACAGCTAAACTGAACCGATTAGTTCAGAAATGAAACGATTGAGAACCTTCTGAGCAGTTTTATACCCAGTAGCTTGCTTACCTAACTTCAGTTCAGACAAAACACGGTCACGTAAAATTTCAAGTTCTCTTATCGTTGGCAACGCAACCGACTGTCTTTCGCGCTCCGTATCAGATGTTAGAGGAAACTCCCTATACCCTGTAATACTTGGTTGAGGCTCCTTTTTTGGTGGATTGAAAGCTAAAAATTCTGAGTCTTCCCGTGTAATACTTGGTTGAGCGTTATGCTTAACAATGTGTTCTAAATAGTCAGCACGGGTTAAACCCAAACATTCAGAGGCAATACCAAGTGCTTTCCAAGTATCATCTGTTAGTCGTAAAGAACGTACTTCACGATAGTCATCACTTTTAAGCGCAAACTTTCCCTGAATATCTCGTTTCCACATAACCTCAACCGTGTATTACATCGTAAGTTTAACGGGAAATGACGATGTTTTTCCATGTAATACACGGGATTAGACTTAAATCTTATTGATGTTTTAGCACCAGTCTAAACGAGTATTATCTAGCGCACAGTAGAGTTTGCCAGCCTTGCAAAGTGTGAGGAGCGAGTTTTAGCTCGTGGCATCTCCTCCAACCATGCGAAAACTCGACCCAAATTGATAGCTGCCGCCGTCAGAATATGCTGTAGATGAGTTTTAGCTAGCCCAATATAACGGCAATCGCGCAGTTCAAATGCTCGGATTCCTTGAGAAATAGTTCCTTCAATACCTGAGCGCAGTGCATACTGCTTTTGGAATTCCTCAGTTTTTTGTCGCTCCCTGCCTTTTTGAAGGGCTTCGTAATCGGGTTGTGCCTGTATGGTTAACGCTCGTGGGTCGGATTCTGCACGGGTACACTGAGAGCGAACCGGACAATTCTTGCAGTCTTTTGTACGGAAGTTAACATGAATTACTGGATGTCCATAAACATCGAGAGTATTTTTCCATCGACTACTGCGCTTACCTTGAGGACAATAGACTACTTTTCGTTTCCAGTTGACTCGAAAGTGAGATACATCAAACCCAAGTCCGGCTTTTGCTTGCCATGCACCATTAACTGCAACTGGGCCAAACAGGTCAATGTCATAGTCGCGCTCGGAACTAGAAAGCAATTGAGAGGAGGTGTATCCCTGATCAACTAAATGTTGTTGAGGTAAAAGGTTTTTTTGGGCTAAGGATTGGTGAATTGAAGGCACAACAGTTTGGTCTTGTGTTGTAGCAACAGTTGTCTCTACATGAGTGATAATGTGTGGTGAATCTTCATCACAACTTTCAGTCAAATGCACTTTGTAACCTGTCCAGTTGGTTGTGCGTTTGGTGCTGTTACGGGCATCTAAATCATAGGCAGAGCGAATTCGCACCGCAGAAGGTGGCCCATCTTTGTCACTGCGTAACTGAATTTTGTCTGTTGGTGCATAGTATTGCTGTAACCAAACTTGACGCAAAACTTCTACGGCTGGCAGTTGTCGCAGATCAATGGGGGAAGTTTGGGAATAGATGTTATCGAGTAAATGAAAACCATCCGCACCTATGATCTCGGCTAATGCTTCCCTGTCGGTAGGTGTTCTAGGGAGCCGAGAATCTTCAAGACGTTTGCTATAGCGGTCATACCACTCGGCAGGAGCTAGTGACTTCAGCCAAATGGGTGCGACTTCGGCCACAGCATTCAAGGCATACCGCAGCGTTTCCCCCAAATGTTCCAGTCTGCTTAAATCCCTGACTACAGCTAGTATATGAGTAGAGTCAGTGCGCTGTTTTCCCCTTGCTGACAGTAATTTGAGTTCCTGAAATTTCGACAGCATCAAGTCTAGTATTTGCCGCTCGACTCCACCTGTGATTAATCGATCGCGGAATTCGCTTAAAACACTAAAGTCAAAACCAGGGTCTGTCAACTCCAACGACAAAGCGTATTTCCAATCAATCCGCCCTTGCACTGCAAGAGTTGCTTGTCTATCAGAGAGATTTTCTAAATATTGCATTACCAGGATCATCGCCAACCTCCAAGGTGCTTGCGCTGGCTGACCCCGTTGTGGATACAGTGATGCGAAATCTTCATCATGATAAAAGACTCCAAGTTCATCACGCAGTCGCATATATAAATTACCTTTTGGAAATGCGCCCTTGGCTACACGCACCGTTTCATTGGGAATAGGAGGAATTTCTTCAGGATGTAAACACATATACTGCCTCCACAGGTATTTCTTCTAGTTTATTGATTATTGAGGCAGCTAACTTAATTTTTTTATTCTCGTGTAATACACGGGGAGGTGTGATTCTCCTTTTCATGTAATACACGGTAAAGCCGCCGTTTTTTTGTTAAGCAATATTTCGCCAACGGTATCCGACACTTGCTACAACGGAGGGAACCTCCGCAACGCAGTGTCTCCCAAAGACTGCACTTCTCTTTGCACGCGACTGGCTCCCCAATACCCAGTCTCCTCAATAATCGAAGCCTTCGCCAGGGCCAGGGCCGACACCAGCTGGCGCTTTCGCCTGCTTGTCAGGTTTTTCTACCACAACACCCTCAGTGGTCAGCACCATACCACCAATAGATGCAGCATTCTGCAAAGCACTACGAGTCACCTTCGCTGGATCGACAATGCCCGCCTCGAACATATTCACAAATTTATTAGCAACGGCATCGTATCCCTCATCAAAGGGCAGTTCACGGACGCGCTCCACAATCACCGCACCATTAGCACCAGCATTATCAGCAATGCGACGTAGTGGAGCATAAAGGGCGCGAGCCACAATCATAGTGCCCGTCAACTCTTCATCCTTCATTTGGCTCTTTGCCCATTCCTCAAGCTGGGGAGCAATGTGTGCTATTATTGTACCGCCACCGGGCACAATTCCTTCTTCAACTGCGGCTTTGGTGGCATTAATTGCATCTTCTAGACGTAGCTTGCGGTCTTTGAGTTCAGTTTCGGTGGCAGCACCGACCTTAATCACCGCGACACCACCTGCCAGTTTCGCCAGCCGTTGTTGCAGTTTTTCCTTATCGTAGGAGGATTCAACTTCTTGGATTTGGCGACGAATTTGTTCGATGCGAGCTTTGACAGCTTCTTCGTTGCCTTCTGCCACGATGGTTGTGTCGTCTTTGGTAACGATCGCTCGCCGGGCTTTACCAAGCATTTCTAACCTGACATTTTCTAGCTTCAAGCCCGTATCTTCGCTAATCACCTGACCACCTGTGAGCGCCGCGATGTCTTCCAGCATGGCTTTACGTTGAGCGCCAAAGCCGGGAGCCTTCACCGCCGCGACTCGCAGCACACCGCGCAAATGGTTTACAACTAAAGTTGCCAAGGCTTCTTTTTCAATGTCATCCGCAATGATTAGTAGGGGTTTGCCTGTCCGAGCAATTTGCTCCAGAATCGGCACTAAATCTTGAACCATTGTAATCTTGCGATCGGTGATTAAAATGTGGGGTTCTTCCAGCACTGCCTCCATTCGCTCTGGATCAGTCACAAAGTAAGGCGAAACGTACCCTCTATCAAAGCGCATTCCTTCAGTGACTTCCAGTTCGGTCGTTGTGGATCTGCCTTCTTCTAGAGAGATTACACCTTCTTTGCCCACTCTTTCCATCGCCTCAGCCACAATCCGACCCACTTCGGGGTCATTACCCGCTGAAATGGTTGCAACCTGCTCAATGTCCCTAGAATCTTTAATTGGACGGGCGTGTTCTTTAATTTTTTCGATGACGAATTCTGTAGCTTTATCAATCCCCCGTTTCACCGTCAGGGGATCGGCACCAGCCGTAACGTTGCGTAGCCCTTCTTTAAGCATCGCGTGAGCCAGCACAATTGCAGTGGTGGTTCCGTCACCCGCGACATCGTTTGTCTTGGAGGCTGCTTGACGTAGCAAGGAAATCCCGGTATTCTCAGCGGGATCTTCTAGTTCAATTTCTTTGGCAATAGTTACTCCATCATTGACGATTTGAGGAGCGCCAAATTTTTTCTCCAAAACTATATTCCGCCCTTTGGGACCGAGGGTGACAGCGACGGCTTCGGTCAGAGCGTCAAAGCCTTTTTCCAATGTCCAACGGGCCGTGTCCTTGTACAGAATTGTCTTTACCATAGAAATATTGTCCTTGTTAATTTTAATTAGGATGTTTTCAGTAGTGCTGAATAGAGACGCGATAAATCGCGTCTGTACAAGAGTTAGGAGTTTTATCTCCCCCTGCTCCCCCTCTTTCAAGGGTAGGGGTTTAAAAATCAGGCAGTAGAGAGAGTGATTTGAGACACATGAAGTTGTGGAGGGGAAGTGGGCCAAGGCTCAGGAAAAAAACTACCTTGAGGTAATGGCAGGCGATTGAGAACAGCGGCCTTAATGACTAAAAATCCACGACGAAAACAACTCAAGCAACGATGGAGGACACTATTTTTAAAATTGCGTCGTGCCACATGAGTTGGTGGTAAGTCATCTAAACTACTAATCGGTAGATTGGCATCAACTTCTCCACCAACGCTGACTTGCCACAGAGTAGCAACAGCCATCGCTAACCAATGTCTCTCGGCGCGTCTGGGGTGAGTAATCTTGGTGCAATGCCAACAAAAACCGCCGCGTTTACCATCTTTAAAAAGACACTCAATCCAACAGCGCATAGAATACCAGCAAGCATCCGCAACGTCAGGTGGTAAATCGGTGAGAATCAACCAGGGGTCAGTGTAACCCGCGTCATGGCGAGCTAATAAAGTACATTTGAGAGAGTTAGTCTTGAAACAGGTAACTAAGCCAGAGAAAAACTGACCAACTTCAGGAACAAGAGTATTTAAAGCTTGCCAAGACTCAACCCCAAGTGGAGTGAACTGTCCAATTTGATTAATCCGCATAAATGGATGCCAACCCAGGGATTGAATTTTTTGATATAGCCAGTCGGCATAAAGTCCGCGGTCTGTGGTCACAATCACAAACCAATCTGCTGGTACAGTTTCACTGATGTCGTTAAATAGTTTTTGCCAGTGCGGTTTCCAACTCCCTGGTTTGGTTGCTTCGACTATCTTCCAGGCGATAGGAATTCCACAACCCCTGTAGACAACACTAATTGCTAACACCGTAAATCTATCGCTCAATGTTGTGGCATCCGCAGCTAATACCAGACGTTTTTCCCCTTCTGGCCACAGGCTCAGAATCCATGACAACAATGGGCTAAAACACAATGTCACGTCCAGTGTTGCCCTGCCAGTTTTTGCTTTTGTTTTATCTTCCCCGTCTCTTAACCATTCTCTGAGTTGCTGACGGACTGTATTTTCCTTTTTTCCCAATAGCTCTGCTAAGAATACTGATACTGTTGTCAGTCCGCAAGATTGGGTCATCACTATCCCAAAACTCCACATTGCTAGTATCAATGCTTGCGACTTAGACAGATGCGGCATCTTTTCTATGACTTTCCTCGTCCATTGCCTTAATTCCTCGCTTTTTCCTAAAAGCATTTTCCCCCCACACCCTGACATTCTTCACCGCATCTAACTTGCATATTTTTGCGGTCTGACAACAGTTGTGTATTTTACCTGCTTTTCTCCCTCTTTCTTAAACCCCTACCCTTGAAAGCTGCTCCCCCTGCTCTCTTTTCCCCAATATTCAGTCCCTTTGAAAGCTGCTTACTCCACGATCGCCAGGACATCTTTTTCAGACAACAACACGTATTCTTCGCTACCGAGTTTAATGTCGGTTCCGGCATATCTGGAATAGAGAACTCATTCGCCAATTTTCACTTCCATTGGCTGACGAGATCCATCCTCATTACGCTTCCCCGGGCCGACTTGCACCACTTCTCCAATCTGTGGCTTTTCTTTGGCGGTGTCGGGCAATAAAATTCCCCCAGCAGTTTTTTCTTCCGCTTGCGCGACCTTAATAAAGATGCGTAGGCGTAGCCCGTCGCAGACATCGCCCAATGGTTTTACTGTCGAAATACTCAGCGATACGGCTGCCATAGGCTATTCTCCTGTTGAGAAGGCAGGAGGCACTAGGTACATTAGTGAGTGGGCTTTAAACCCACAACTAAAGTTTTTGTCATCTTTCTTCTGTACCCCGCAGTATGTCTCCTACCTTTTTTGTCAAAAATACTGCTCAGTGCTTATTACCTTAACCAAAAAATCTAAGGACTTTCTGAGGAAATCATGGAAGTTGCAAAACAGTTGTATGGCAAAAACCGGGCGTGCAAGAATTTCTGTTGAGGTTCAGCTTAATTGAGTACGATGGTGGAATGTACTGATAGTTGCAGATATCGGCTGAGTTGCAAAGCACTGCAAATGTGATTGGTTGTGAGATTTAGCTCACAGGCTAAAGGGTGCGGCTACTATTAACCGAACTGTATTGAAATAAAACCTCATTGGAGCGGACTGAAGAGAGTCGTCAGTACTAAGTTCAAGGTTATTAGCATCTGCTCAATTCAACCGTTAAACACTGAGGTTGTTTAATGTTCTCAAAGAGGATTTAAATCATGTCAGTAATCAGTATTTCTAAGTTCGAGCGCTTCTTCCGCACTGTGGCAGGTCTAGACGTGGACAAGAACGACCTTAAGCGTTACAGCGACTTCGTCAATCATAAAACCTACGATCTTCTCCTTCGTGGCCAGGCTACGGCGAAGGCGAACGGGCGCGACATCATCGAACCTTTTGATGTACCTATTACAAAGGGACTGGAGGAGAGAATTCACAACTTCAAGGAGATCAACGAGGAGATTGAGCTAAAGCCCATACTGGATTACATGACGACGCGACCACTGCTCGACCTGGACTACAGTAAAGAGACCGAGGCACGGCTTCCAGACATCGTGGGTGGACTTAGTGTGGCACTTGCCCGCACCTTCAAGATCATCGATCCTGCTCTCAAGAACCCCCAGACGATGCAGTGGGAGCGTGCCTTCAGCATTTTTGACTTGCTGCTGTAGACTCATTGACATACTCCCCACCCTTCAAGGGTGGGGATTCTAGGCTCAAACAGCGATAGCAGGCTCCCGCCCGACTGACATCACCTAACCCAACAGTCGATGCCCCGACTGCACAAATTACCTGAGATGCGTTTTTATCCCTCCCGTTTACTGACTGACAGGACGGACAGCGCCACTCTCTAGTAGACAAATCAAGACTTTCTAAAACATGGCCGCAGCAAGAACAAGTCTTAGTGCTGGGATACCATTGGTCGATGAAAACAACCCTCTTTTTCTTCTTTTTGGCAACCCATTCTAGTATTTGTAGAAACTCTCCAAACGCCAAATCAGAGATTTTTCTCACCCAAAGACGCTGCATTCCTTTCAGGTTTAGTGTTTCAAAACATAATACATCAAATTTATCAGTCAAATGATGTGCCAACTTCCAAAACCAATCATGCCGACGATGAGAAATATCCTCGTATCGACGTACTAAATTCTTTCTAGCTCGTTCACGATTAGATGAGCCTTTCAACTTTTGGGAATGCTGTCTGCTGGCTATTTTGATGGCGTTGAGTGACTGCTTGAAAAATTGGGGTGATTCAATTTTAGTCCCGTCTGAACAAGTGAGGGAGTTGCCGTCTTGGCGGTTTCCGTCGATGGCAAACTCCCGAACCCAAAGGGTGAGGAATGTTTTCAATCCAAAATCAAAGCCAGCGATTTTACCCGTCTTAACTTCAACTTCTGGTTTGTTCCCCTCATCAACTACCACAACCATAAACAACTCACCCAACGGTGTGCGTTTAATGGTTAGGGTTTTGACTGTTCCCTCAATCTCTCTAGACTTCCAAAATTGATATACTCGATTCCCAATTTTTACTCTGTTGCCATTTAAAAACTTATAGCCAGCTTGTTTGAGGGTGAATGATTTGTATTTTTTAACTTTCTTAAATCCCGGTGTTCTAACTCCTTTCTTATTATGTTTAAAAAACAATTGATAGGCTTTATCAATGCGTTGACAAATATCTTGTACTGCTTGAGAACCTACTGTTTGCCAGAATGGGTTACGCTTTCTTAATTTAGCAATATGAGACTGAAGTTTTACACTCCTCAAATGCTTGCCCCACATTCTGTAGTAGCGTTTGTGTACGGCAATACAATGATTGTAGATTACCCCGGCAGCATTTATCATGCGTTTGAGGTGTCTATTTCTTTTGTGTTGATATAGCTTAAACTTCAGTGTTTTCATATTAATACAGGACTTACGCAACTGGCACAATGCGATCGCTAGTAAATAGTACTTTAGTACTATAAAGATGCACATGAAATGAACTAGAGTACAAATGTAAACTGTTCCTTTTCACACCAAACTTTTCTTTTGGGCTGCTGCTCAAGCTACTGTAACGAATACTTTTGAATATGAAGTTTACTAAATTACATTATTGCCAGTATCTACTTAGTAGCCAAATTAATTATACCATTACCAATTTGGCAGAGCATTTAGAGAGTATTAGCCATGATAAAATTAACTATTATTTGAAAACAGAAAAGTTAACGCCTCGTTTACTATGGGATAACATGAAAGATGTAGTTGAGCCTGATGACAATGGTTACATAATATTAGGACTAGCCCTTTCAAGGTGTGTTAATGTTCTGTGCTTTCTGGGCTAAAATCTTAGCAGTTGAGACATGGGGCTTGTTCTTAAGATAAGTTCGTTTTGGTTGAGCAATCTTTGGCCCTCTTGGGTGGCGGCGAAAAGCTCTCAACTTGGCAAGACCTGCCAGATGTTTGAGAATTTGCGATAATTCCATGAAGGTTATGTTGTGGAAAATACCCCATTCTTCAGGGGGAATCGCAATCATCATCCCCCGATAAGTACCCCTGATTTCGTCAGCTAAGTAGTAGTTGGAAACTTCCGTTTCAATCCTGAGTGCAGCCTTAACCACAGACAGCACATTATAGGCGACTAAAGCGATACAGAAGGTAAATAAAGCTGCCTTTGGGTAGCCTAATGTATTAATCTCGCAGCAGAGGTTTTCTGTTAGGACTTGAAACAAAGTTTCGAGTTTCCAACGTTTGCGATAGAGTTGGGCTATCAAAAGCGCATCTATAACCTCAGACGATAAATTAGTGATACCAGTTCTCTATGAAGATGCACTAAATTAGTAGAAGCAGAAACAGGGTATAGGGGTATGGGAAATAGCTTCCAAGTTGAAGTATCCGAGAGTCAAGAAGAACTACAACACCGATTACGCCATGCAGTAACAGCAACAAGTAAAGAAAGACTACAGATGCTTTACTGGATTAAGGTAGGTGCGATCGCAACCAGACAGGAACTTTCACAACGCTTGGGAAGAGATGAATCAACAGTGTATCGCTGGCTGCAACGGTATAAACAAAGGGGGATGAATGCATTGCTGGAAGTCAAAACACCCAAAGGATTGTCTGCCTTAATTCCAGAAACGGTGATGAACCAACTTACAGAACGTCTTCGCCAACCTGAAGGATTCAAGAGTTATAGTCAAATCCAAGAGTGGCTGAGGCAGGAGTACCAGATTGTGGCTGCGTACAAAACTGTACACAAAATTGTACGCTACAAGCTAAATGCTAAATTGAAAGTACCTCGTCCGCGCAGTGCCAAAGCAAAACCAGAAGTCCAAGAAGCCTTTAAAAAAAACTGCCAGAAATAATTCAAGTGTTGATACGCTATTTAGGGACAGGTAAACAAGTACGGTACTGGTGTCAAGATGAGAGTCGCTTAGGGCTTAAAACTATAATCGGTCGCACAATTACCCTCAAAGGGGTTAAACCCGAAGGTATTGTTGGATGGCAACGACAAAATTTTTACCTGTATGGTGTTGTTGAACCAATAACTGGAGATAGCTTTTTTTGGGAATTTTCTCATCTTGATGGTACTTGTTTTCAAGATTTCTTATCCCTTTTTTCCGCAGCATACCCTGATGCCCTGAATTTAATACAAATGGACAATGGGAGTTTTCATAAATCTTTGGACTTAAAATGGCCTGATAATGTTATTCCAATTTTTCAGCCCCCCAATAGTCCAGAGCTTAATCCCATTGAGCGTTTATGGGAACACATCAAGTACGAATTGTCTTGGCAACATTGCACCCACTTAGATCAATTAAGACACAAGCTCAAACAGGTTCTTGATTCTATTTCCACCGAAGCGATGCCTACGGCGGTAAACTACGCATCGATTTGTGGATGGGATTACATTATCTCCGCTTTATTAAGTGCAACTTCATAGAGAATTGGTATGAGAATAAAAATTTCCCTGTCACCGTCACGATTAGGCTGCTCTAAACAAACTTTTACACGACGTGCCTTTAACAGTTGACCATCATCGGCGCTCAAAATGATGTTTTGCTCAAATACAGCACCACTATCGCTTTGACCCACTAACCGGAAATCATCAGTCGCCTGCCAAGGCATACTTTGATGCTGTCGGATAATAAAGTAGCCTTTTTCAGCAGCAATACCAAATAAGAACTTGAGTGTACAAAAATTCCGGTCTGCCAGCCAAACATCGTCTTCTTCAACAGTAGGTAGCACTTCATCAAATAAAGAACGTTCTTGGGCATGACCGTCTTCGCAAGGAAATACATCTACTGCCAGCATCAAGCTTGGGTCTAGTACAACCAAAGATTACCCTGGTAATGGAGCGCTATTGATTTGGCGCAGTTCTTTTAAACGATGTTCACTAGCTGCGATCGCATTACCATCAATAATTTTTACTCGATAACCTGGTAGCAAATCAGGCATTGTTGCATTAAGGTGTCGAATCGTCGCTTCCATTTGACCAGCAACCTCTCTGACTAACTCCCCACTGGTACTCGGTTCAATGCCATTGATTTTATTGTAGACCGAGGTAACTGAAACACCTATTTTTTCAACTGATGCTTGGTGTGCTGCGTGTACTGATGGGTGAACTCCGCAGACGACAAGGCTCATCAAATTGACGACTGTGGAGAATAATAACTCGCGAGTATACTGGGTTTTTGCACTACGTTCAAACAGTTCATCCAGAATTTGGGGACATAACGCTTTTTCTAAAAGTCCACGAACCATTACGGAAACTGGACTTTCTTTTATAAATCGCTCAAACACCTGCCCTAGCAACATTTCTATTCTCCACCCAACAGAGTTTCACCTCTTTTGAGCAAACTACAAATCAAGCCATTACACAACACCTTGAAAGGGCTAGTCCTAATATATTTGACCCGATTAAGTACTTTGCTGCCCCAGAAAATCAAGACTTAAGAGTAGTCAAAGCCCTGCCAAAGCCAGTCTCCAAGCTTGATTTTTCGCCTTTTCCTGCACCCTCTTGACAAATGTGCAATTACCTTAACCTCTCACTGATGCCCCTGCCTTCTCTAGTTGATCCCACTGTTGTGCAACGCCAAATTTTTCACCTTCTCTGTCGTTTAACTGCATAACCGTAAGGCACAGGCCAATTAGGTTCTTCATCCAAGCTACAACGGGCATAAATCGACCAGTATGGATTGCGGAGTAATTCTCGACCGATGAGAACCAAATCTGCACACCCACGAGTAATTATTTGGTCGGCATACTCAGCCTCATTTATCAGCCCCACAGCCCCTGTCATGATCCCAGCCTCTTCTCGGATTTTGGCAGCAAAAGGGACTTGATAGCCTTTCTCCACAGGAATTCTGGCATGGGGTACTAAACCTCCTGTTGAAACATCGATCAAATCAACGCCTAGAGTCTTTAGTTCACGGGACAATATGATTGATTGCTGGAGATCCCAACCTCCTTCTACCCAGTCGGTAGCGGAGATGCGTACAAAAAGCGGCATCCCGTTGGGCAAAACATCTCGTACTCGCCTTACTACTTCCAGTAATAAACGCATTCGGTTCTCCAACGAACCGCCGTAACGATCTGTTCGGCGATTACTGAGTGGTGAAAGAAAAGAATGCAATAAGTATCCATGTGCTGCGTGGATTTCAATCATTTGAAAACCTACTTGCAGGGCACGCTGCGCTGCTGTAACGAACGCGAAGGTCGCTTCTTGAATACCACGCTCATCGAGGGATATCGGTACAGGAGCGTTCTCTTGAAAAGGAATTGGGCTAGGTGCGACAGGCTGCCAACCTCCTTGTTCAGGTGTCAGTGGCGTACCGCCCAACCAAGGAACATTGCAACTTGCCTTCCTTCCAGCATGGGCTAATTGAATCCCTGTAACAGATCCCTGTTGGCGAAGGAAGCGCACAATGCGAGTTAGTGGCTCGATTTGCTTGTTGTCCCAAAGCCCAAGGTCGCCAAGTGTAATCCGTCCTTGGGGTGTTACGGCTGTCGCTTCAACCATAATCAGACCAGTTCCTCCCACAGCCCGACTCCCTAAGTGGACGAAGTGCCAATCGTTAGCAAATCCATTCTCTGCTGAGTATTGACACATTGGTGACATCGCCACGCGACTTGGCAAGGTGATATCTCGAATTATTAGTGGAGTAAACAAATCCACTTCGGGTATTTCCGAGTCGTGCAGACTCCTTGATTGACAGCCTTGATAACCTGGGGTTTTTAATTCGGTCTGGGCTGGAGATGATGACAAAGTTGTTATGTTCTGTGTAGTCATGATTTTACTTTTCGGTGCTTTATGAACTCACACTTAACGTTTGACTTTCAACTTTTTTTGGCAGACTGATAGGTGGAAACTGGTATTTATGAATCTTGACGATCGTGTTCTCAAAGGAGTCTCTGCTGATTTGCGATCGCCTACGGCGGGGCGTAGCCCATCGCATCTTTGTGAGCATATTCTCCCAAAATTCCCGCTTGTCGTGAATACAAGCTCACTGAACGCAGCAAAGCGACCATATAAGATTAAAACATCACCGGGACGGACATAGGTAGAACCTTGCGGTGCGCCGATGTATGACCCAGCCTACATTAGAGTGGCATGTTGGCTCCCACCCAGTTCCATAACATAGACATTGTTTGCTGAACTTGAACACTAACGCTAGTTGGTAAATCTAAGGAAAATCTGAGGAGATGCTGGGAGGCAGAAGGTAGGAGGTAGTCCAGGGGAAACGCATCTTATTTCCTAATAAAAACTAAAGAAGATTCAAAAATGACATAGATAATTGTCAGTAGACCGAAAAGTTTGGCGATCGCTAAAAAATAGTAGTTTATGACACCGTTTTTTCAGGAATGTACAACAGCCGATTTCGAGAAAACAAATATAAGTCGAACTTATAATAAAAGTGGTAAAACGACCAAAATCAGCCAGACGGTAAATAAATTTCGCAGGCTAGTCCATAGTTACGGTCTACTTTATTTTGGATATGGCAGGCGGCTTTGATCCTAATAATTATCCTTTAGTTGTGGTGAATAAAGGCTTAAAGAATGGTAATCCTACTTGGAGTTGGGGCGGTTCTGATTAGAAGGTTCATCACTTCAAGCCTCTAAGCACCTGCAAAAAAATAGCCAAATTTGATTATGCAGATGCAAAGAGCCGTTAAAAATCAGGTTGTATAAATTATAGCTATTGAAGCAGCTTAATAGTTACTTGAGACAGATGGTTATTTATTAAACAATTCAATAATATGACTTCAAAACAAATTTGATGTTATCCATGACTACAACCGTTACTCAAATGAAATGTGCTTGTCCATCTTGCCTATGCGTTGTTTCTCTGACTGATGCTGTCATCAAAGATGGTAAAGCTTACTGTGGAGAAGAATGTGCCAATAATCATCCCAATGGGCAAGGCTGTGGTCACACAGGCTGTGATTGTCAATCCAATTCGCAATTACCAATTCACAATTCGCAGTTACAATCAGTGGTAGCTTGAACTCACGACCTAGAAGCACCACTGAATTTTTGATTCAGTGGATAATTTTAATGCACTCACGCTCTTTCTGGGGTTCAAAAAGCGTGACAAGACATAGTGAACCGGACGCTCACCTAATGATTAAGTACACAATCATGAAGCAGAGCATCTTTTACTACTGATAGGTCAGTAGAAATGAAAACCGATAAATTTTATCAGGTCACTGTCGGGTTAGTTACAGCTTACAGTGGGGCAAAGTCTGAGTAAACTTCAGTGGGGAGACAACGCAAGATAATCATCAGTAAGTCAGCTTTAACTTGAGGCGTGGAGAAATCCACAATTCGCCGGAACTTGCTCATAGTAAGGACTGTAGCCACCTCAGCTATGTGATTTAAGGCATCTTCAGGCGATGATTCGGCTTCGTCAATCAGCGTCGGGAAGTATTCACGGGCAAACCACCTTTCCTCGTCGCTCAAGTCTGTGAGATTTTTATTACTACCGCTATGAAGACTATCTAATACTCACCGTTCGCGTAATCGAGAATGAATTTGATGAAATAGGGGATATGTGAAGAAGCAAGCTTTCCGAAAACAGGCACTCGCCAAGCCTTGTCCCAGCAAAAAACTTGTTGTGAAGTAACTTTAGATGGTAAGAGTGAAAAATGGCACACATACCCCAACGAATAATTTCAGAACGAATCGATGATGTTGTTCTGCTGCTAGAGGTGATGAAAAAAATGGGACTGCCGGAAATTTAGTTCGGCGAAGGCTTCTATAATTGCGATTTGAGACATGGGAGAGATGCATTAATGAGTAAACTTGAAAACCAATACCAACTCTTCGAGTACAGTATAGGAAGATATCACGTCTCATTAGGATTATGCCAACCGCCGTCGGGGGGAATCATGCTATCCGCCAAAGGAGGCCCCCAGCTATGGGGTGCGTATTCGTAAACAGGGGTTGCTTGATCTAGGATAGGAGCGACAATTTGCCACTGTGCTTCCACCTCATCTTGGCGAGCAAACAACATGGAGTCGCCTTTCATGGCATCTTCAAAAAGCCGCTCGTAGGGATTCATCTCATTGCCATGCTCGACTTGAGCGACTAGTCCGACTTCGCTACCCACCATTCCGTCGCCTGGGGTTTTAGAGCGAATGCCGATCGCAGTCAGCACATTTGGACTAAGACGAAAGTAGAAATAATTTGCTAATCCAAAGGCACGCTCGCCAAAAACATCCTGCGGCGGACGCTTGAGCCTGACCACAACTTCAGTAGTTGTACTCGGTAAACATTTGCCTGCACGAATGTAAATCGGAACGCTAGCCCAGCGCCAAGTATCAATGTTGAGCTTAACCGCCGCGAAGGTTTCGACCTTGGAATCAGGAGCTACACCAGGTTCTTGGCGATAGCCCTTGTACTGCCCGCGCACTACATTTGAGGGTTCGATTGGATCTATGGATTTGAGCAATCGCGCTCTTTCATCTCGGATGGCTTCATGCTGCTCGTTGATGGGTGAGTCCATCATTAAACACGCCGTCACCTGAAGTAGATGATTTTGCACCACATCCCGAATAGCGCCTGTCTCTTCATAAAACTGTCCCCGTCCATCGATGCCAAATTTTTCAGCCATCGTGATTTGGATGCTGGCAATACTGACGCGATGCCAAATCGGTTCGAGTAATGAATTGGCGAAGCGAGTGTAGAGAAGGTTTTGGACTGGTTCTTTTCCCAAGTAATGGTCAATCCGAAAAATATGACTTTCGGGAAAGATAGAGTGCAAAATGCAGTTCAGTATTCTAGCCGATTCTAGATCGCGTCCAAAGGGTTTTTCTACCATAACGCGACCATTCTTTACACAACTTGATTGACCTAACCCTTCGACAACCGTCGCAAACAAACTGGCAGGAATGGCTAAGTAATACAGAGGAGCTTCAGCTATTTGGAGTACCTGGCATAATTTATCATAGGTGGCGCGATCGCTATAATCACCAAAAATATAGTAAAGTAATGAACACAGTTTCTGGAAAGCTGCCTCATCAACGCCTACCTGTTCCTCCAGGCTCTTACGCACATAAGATCGTAATTGTTCGATGCTCCAATCTCGCCTACCCACTCCAATAATCGGAATGTCAAAATGACCGCGCTGAATCATCGCCTGTAAGGCAGGAAAGATTTTTTTGTAGGCTAAATCACTTGTGATCCCAAAAAATACCAGGGCATCGGAGAGTAAAGCTGCCATGATTAACCTCCATATCGACGCGGAGAGGGGAAGCAGGGGGGCAGGGGAGCAGGGGAGCAGAGGGGAAGAAAGCTGATTAAAATCCCCGCGTCCCCGTGTCCCCGTGTCATTTTTCCAGATGCCCACCAAACTCGTAGCGCAACGCAGAGATGAGTTTATTGGCAAAGTCTGATTGACCGCGAGAGCTAAATCGTGTGTAGAGGGCTGTACTAAGGACGGGAACAGGAACTCCTTCTTCAATGGCTGCCATTAGTGTCCATCGACCTTCTCCAGAGTCAGATACGCGCCCCTCGAAGTTGGCTAAGTCGGGGTCTTTGAGAAGGGCGATCGCGATTAAATCGAGTAACCAAGAGCTAATTACGCTGCCCCTGCGCCATACCTCTGCTATATCTGCAAGATTAAAGTCGTATTGGTAAAATTCAGGATTTCGTAAGGGAGCAGTTTCAGCATCGATTTGATGCAATTGTTTCCCAATATTAGCATGGTGAAGAATGTTCAACCCTTCGGCATAGGCTGCCATGATGCCGTATTCAATGCCGTTGTGAACCATTTTGACAAAGTGCCCTGCACCGTGAGAGCCACAATGCAAATAGCCCTGTTCAGCCGTTCCCCCCATTAACTCACGACCAGGGGTGCGCGGTGCAGCTGATACACCAGGAGCCAGCGCTGCAAAGATGGGGTCAACATATTTCACCACCGCCAATGCACCACCAATCATGAGACAGTAGCCGCGTTCTGCCCCCCAAATGCCACCGCTAGTTCCACAATCAATGTATTCAATTCCTTTGACTTTTAATTGATCTGCACGACGAATGTCATCAATGTAGTAAGAATTGCCACCATCAATGATAATGTCGTCAGCGTCTAGAAACGGCATGAGAGTCTGTAGGGTAGCATCTACTGTCGCGGCGGGTAGCATCAGCCAGACGGTGCGGGGTGGCGTGAGTGCTTCGATGAGTTCAACGAATGATGTTACACCACGGGCGATCGCTCCTTCCTGAACCAGCACCTCTGCTTTTTGTGGCTGACGAGTGTAGCCAATGACGCTATGTCCAGCCTGGGTTAGACGGTGTGCCATGTTAGCTCCCATTCGTCCTAGTCCTATCATTCCCAGTTCCATAACATGCCCTGTATTCAAGTGAGAAAAATTGGGAGTATCCATCCCGCAATAGCGCCAGTAGCGCAGACGGCTGTTAGAATCAGGAAAACCTCAGTTCGACTAAACTCTATTTCCAGCAAATTTTCGACGGACTGGTCTAATGCCATATCCAGGGTAAAAATGCCAATCCAGGATAGAGCGATCGCTATTGCCCAGCCCAATAATCCGCTTGATATCGATGCTCCAGTTAGAATCCATGCAAAACCGAATGTGAGAGATAACAATCCCGCCCAGACGGGAAAGCCAGTGAGTATGCAGGCACGGACTGCGGCAATTGCCAAAATGAACATCGGTATTGCAATTGTCGAGAAATGGCGATCGAGCCAGAGAGTCCATCCCAATCCTCCATATCCCAGCATTAGCACCGTCAGCCAAACTAGACTATAGAGAAAATGTTTCCAATAAAATTCTTTTGATTCTGGTCGGTTATGGTCTTGTTCAAATGTAGTTACAATTTTGTTAACCATAAGTCTTATACCTCTCTACAAAGACGAATCAGTTAACCAAGCCTGAATCTAGGATTTGTCCAATTTTTCCCATTTCCTTATCTTCTTAACGAATCTGCCCTAACGTTAGTTGGCAAATCTAAGGAAAATCTGAGCAGATACTGATACTAAATTGCGTTTAGAAACACTTATCTCTGCTTTCACAAAAGCATTGGTCTTTAAACGTCCTCATTTTTTGCTTAGATTATCTCGCTACAATTCCCACGTTGATCTAGTAATTAGCTCACGCTACGAGAGGAACCCTAGGAAGTGAGATCATGACTAAACCGATTCAAATTCTGTTACAGACAACAATTCCCACCAATGAAGATGATTGGTATATTGGGCGATTTTCTTTGCTAAAGGACTATTTAGCTTCGTTGAAAAGTGACACTGGGGAACCCCTGTACCAGGTAACAGCAAGGGATCGAGAAAATACTGCTGAAAAAAACGATCCAGTTTTAAGTACGCTGGATAATTCAGATTTTGATGAACTGTGGCTGTTTGCTGTGGATGTAGGGGATGGCATAACTCCAAAGGAGTGTCAGAGCATCAGTGCCTTCCGTCAGCGCGGCGGCGGTTTATTGGTCAGCCGTGACCATCAGGATGTAGGTTGTTCGGTTTGCAATCTTGGTGGTGTCGGCGCAGCCCATTACTTTCACAGTAAGAATCCCGATCCCGATCCCTCGCACCACTACCCTGATGACATCTACACTAAGTATATTTCCTGGCCCAACTTCCATTCTGGGTTAAATGGTGACTACGAGAAAATTACTCTCATAGAACCTATTCATGACTTACTCAAGAATCCTACATCACCTTCTGAGGAGATTGAATTCTTTCCGGCTCATCCCCATGAAGGAGCCGTAGGTGTGCCTGCAAACGAGAAGAATGCACGAGTAATTGCCTTGGGTACAAGCTCAGTCTCCGGTCGGGACTTCAACTTAGTAGTTGCTTTTGAAAGTACGCAGGATGAACAAGGAAATATTTTAGGACGTGCGATCGCTGAATCAAGCTTCCACCATTTCGCCGACTACAATTGGGATGTTGATATGGGCGCACCTAGCTTTGTAACCGAACCCCCTGGAGATGGGATGAAGCAAAACCCACAAGCCCTTGAACATATTAAAGCCTATGTGCGAAACTTAGCCCTCTGGCTGGCTCCTACCTCAAGTTAAAGGAAAGTCTCCCATCCTTAAAGCAATACTCCGGACAATTTTTAGTTGAGGGAATCGACAAGAAAGCTATCGAACCATTAAGGTGCTGATTAGAAAAAACTTGCACCGTATCGATGGCTATGGGTTGCTGGCGGAACAAACCTTTGACCGAGGCTTCTGTCCCGACCTGACGCGGATGGATTACTATCTCCACCACCTGGAAATTACTCAACCTCAATTACCTTCCCAAGTTCGTTACCTGACTGTGGATGGAGCATATGCCAAGGAGCCATTTGTCACGGGGGTAAGGGCGCTCAAACTGGATGTGATTAGTAAACTTCGTCGAGACGCGAATCTGCGATATGTGTTTGAGGGTGAACAGAAAGCACGGGGGCTAAACGCAAAACAGATATCAACCAATCGGCAGACGAGATTTATCATTTCTACAAACTGCGTTTTCAAATCGAATTTATCTTCCGCGATGCTAAACAGTTTACCGGGCTAAGTGATTGTCAAGCCCGTGATGTCAAAAAGCTTGACTTTCATTTTAATGCCAGTTTCACTGCCCTTAATATTGCCAAGCTCGATGCTCATCGACAGCACTGAGAACCGCTATATGTTAATAATACATCTTTAAAAGTCCGTTGGGAGTACGGTGTCCTCCAACAATTCACAATCATACCTTGAGTATTCAATATTCAATGTTTAGATGCGTTCGCGCTGTTCTGCTTTTTGGGAGAAGGCTCGCTAGCGTTGTGCTAACACCATTTCTGCTTCTGAAAACGCAACTATTTTGTAAATTATCTAAGTGTTTTTATATACAAATATTGTAACTGCCAATTACTACTTTTGAAGTATCAATTTATTGAACAACTAAGACTATTGAAAGAGTATAAGTAATTTTTTTTTAACTACAACTCTAAGCAATAGAAGAGTTAGGACAAATCAATTTGTCCCAAGTTTGATAATTAAAAGACATATAGCAAACACAAGAGGCAACGGTCATGAGTACAGTCATGAACCAACGGATCAAAGTTGAAAAGACTTTAACCATTAACAAACCAGTAGAGGAACTTTATCGCTTTTGGCGTAACTTTGATAACTTGCCACGCTTTATCAAGCATCTCAAAGAGGTGAGGGTATACGACGAGAAGCGATCGCACTGGATTAGCAAAGGATTCTTAAATGAAAGCGTTGAGTGGGATGTAGTCATTACCGAAGACCGAGAAAACGAATTGATTGCCTGGACTTCGGTTGAAGGCGCAGCAATTGAAACCTCTGGTCGCGTCCACTTCAAGCCAGCACCTGGGGATCGTGGCACTGAGGTAAAAACAATCCGAGAATTTACCCCGCCTGGAGGTGCGATTGGAGCTGCGTTGGCGAAGCCCGTCGCAGACATCGCTAAATTATTTGGCGAAGACCCAGAACTGCAAATTAAAGAAGATTTACGCCGCTTCAAAATGCTGATGGAAGCAGGCGAGATTGCCACAACCGAAGGTCAACCGCGAGGTTAATAAATATTGCTATGAAAGCTGTTTGTTGGTACGGCACTAACAATGTGCGGGTGGAAACAGTGCCAGACCCAAAAATAATTAACCCCCGCGATGCCATCCTCAAAGTTATATCAGCAACCATCTGCGGTTCTGACTTGCATATCTACAATGGCTACATCTCGACGATGGAACCGGGTGACATTATTGGTCACGAGTTTATGGGAGAAATCGTTGATATTGGCAATCAAGTCAAGAAATTGAAAAAAGGCGATCGCGTATTGAAGGGCGAAGTCGATCCATCTGCTGTGTTCACGCATCACTTACCCCTAACAGAAGCCAAGCATGGCTTCGATCTGTTCAACCAAAGAAAAGATCACTGCATAAAAGTTAGGTTACAGCCTTGCGTTGGGGGCTGAGAGGAGCAGAGGAGACAAGGAAAATAACCACTGACAACTAACTATCAACAAAGGATTAATGGCTATGAAAGCAGTTTGCTGGAACGGTGCCAACGATGTACGGGTGGAAACAGTACCCGATCCAAAAATCATTAATCCGCGTGATGCTGTTATTAAAATCACGACAACAGCAATTTGCGGTTCTGATTTACACCTTTATAACGGCTACGTCCCCACAATGGAAAAGGGCGATATCCTTGGTCATGAAATGATGGGGGAAGTCGTTGAAATAGGCAGTGCCGTCAAAAATTTAAATATAGGCGATCGCGTGGTTGTACCATTCCCTATCGCCTGTGGTAACTGCTGGTACTGTCAACATGACTTCTGGTCATTGTGCGATAACTCTAACCCAAACGCTTGGTTAGCAGAAAAATTCATGGGTTATTCACCCTCTGGTATTTTTGGCTACTCTCATATGCTAGGTGGCTACGCTGGTGGTCAAGCTGAATATGCCCGCGTTCCCTTTGCCGATACTGGTTTGTTTAAGATTCCTGATGGACTAACAGACGAACAAGTAGTGTTTTTAACAGATATCTTCCCCACCGGATATATGGCGGCAGATAACTGTAATATTCAGCCCGGTGATATTGTCGCAGTCTGGGGGTGTGGCCCAGTCGCACAATTCACAATAAGAAGTGCTTATCTACTTGGTGCTGAACGAGTCATCGCTATCGATCGAATTCCCGAACGCCTACAGATGGCTAAAGATCAAGGCAAAGCAGAAATCCTTAACTATGAGGAAGTAGATGTTGGTGAAGCCCTCAAAGAAATGACAGGTGGACGCGGCCCAGATGCTTGCATTGATGCTGTGGGGTTGGAAGCACACGGGACGGGTCTAGAAGGAGTATACGACGAAGTAAAGCAAGCAGTGCGTCTGGAAACAGACCGGCCCCATGTGCTGCGGCAAGTGATGATTGACTGTCGCAAAGGCGGTCACGTGTCAATTCCTGGTGTTTATGTCGGCGTTGTAGACAAAATACCTATGGGTGCTGCCATGAACAAAGCCTTAGTATTCAAAATGGGACAAACGCACGTTCATAAGTACTTAAACACGTTACTCGATCACATCCAAAATGGCAGGATCGATCCATCTTTCGTGATCACCCATCGTCTACCCTTAGATGAAGCACCCCGGGGTTACGAAATTTTCAAAGACAAGAAGGAAAACTGTATCAAAGTTGTACTCAAACCATAAGGCAGGAGAAAAGACACGGAGAGTGGGAGACGCAAAGAAAGAACTCTCCATGTCCCTCTATCCCCGCACGCAACTTCTCTCCGTGTCCTTCTAATCGATAGATAGCCTTGTACAAAGTACAGCACTAGTATTATGACAGTATTATGACTACCCCTAAAATTCACTCCTTTATCTGTTATCTGTACAAATAACTTTATTCTTGTCGTATTTTACACCGAAGCGCATTGCTGGCAGTTTCGGAGCATCAGTGACAATGGTGCGGTGTTTGGCGAGCAAAAGCTTTACAATACAGCATCAGCAGCTATTGTTGCTGGTCGTGATTGGATATATCAGGATGCATGAAGGCAAAACTTGGTGCAGCACTTGTAGAAATCCGAATGAGATATATTTGCTAGCGGGAGATGAAGTTGTAATAAGTAAATCAGGGAAACAAACTTATGGACTGGATAGATTTTTTTCTAGCCTGGCTGGTAAACCCATATCAGGGCTATCTTTTTTTACATTATCATTAGTCAGTGTTGAGCAAAGGCACTCGTTTCCGATTCAGATAGAACAGGTGATAAAGAGCGATATAGAAAAAAGTAGCTCGTCACCAACCAAAGAAATAAAACCGCAAGAGAAACGTGGGCGTGGACGACCAAAGGGAAGTAAAAACAAGAATAAAACCCAGGTAGTTCTCACTTCTGAATTACTCAGAATTCAGAAGATGATTAAGTCACTATTTAAGTTATTAGCTAAATTTATTCCCCTTACTTACTTAGTATTGGATGGACACTTTGGGAATAATAATGCCTTGCAGATGGCTCGTCAAGTTAACTTGCATATAATTTCTAAGCTTCGCTCTGATTCAGCATTATATATACCTTATCAACACCCTGACCCCAATAGTCGCTCTCGTCGTAAATACGGAGACAAAATTGACTACAACAACATACCTAAGAAGTATTTATGTCAAAGTACCGTTGATGACGATATCCAAACTGACGTTTATCAAGTTACATTACTTCACAAAGAATTTGCCCAATCTCTAAATGTAGTTATTCTCGTCAAAACCAATCTTAAAACTCATGCTCGTAGTCATGTAATTCTATTTTCTAGTGAGCTAAAATTGTCATCTGAAAAAATAATTGACTACTAAGCTGTTGCGCTTACAATTTGCATATAATAGATATGAATATAAGTTCAGGTACAGGTTGCTATGCCGGCTATTGGCTTTCTAAGCTTGGAACAAAAGCAGCATCTACAAAAATTCTTAAAACAGAGCGAACGCTCTGAAATGAGAGAGCGAGTTTTGATACTATTATTGATGAATGATGGTAGAACACAAGAAGAAATAGCAGCATTAATCGGTTGTTCTCGTAGAACAGTAGCATATTGGTGTGTGCATGGAGATCCAGATACGATAGAAAGCTTAGAAGACGGTAGAAGAAAAAGAGAATACAGAAAAGTTAATCAAGTTTACATAGATAAACTATTAGAGATAGTAGAGAAAGAACCAAGTGAATTAGGTTATGAATTTGGTCGATGGACAGCAGAAAGATTATCAACATATTTAGAGAAAGAAACAGGATTAAAAATAAGCAGTTCACAAGTAAGGAAGATATTAAAAAGAAAAAAGTATGCTTACCTTTGGGCAAAGTATAGTCTAGAGGACAGACAAAATGCAGAGAAAAGAAAAGAATTTAAAGAAAAGTTTCAAAATTATTTATCAATAGTAAAAGAGAAACCAAAGCTTTATCAGATATGGTTTTGGGATGAGAGTGGTTTTAGTTTACGAGTGTTAAGAAGGAAAACTTGGGGTAAAAAAGGAAAAAGAAAAAAAGTTACTGGGAAACGTAGTAGAGGTCGGGTAAACATGATGGGAGGTTTAAGGTTATCTGATAAAAAGCGGGTATGTTATTTTATTGAAAGAGGAAATTCAGAAACCTTTTATGAGCAGCTCAAACAACTACACGAATTCGTATTAAAAGAATGGTTGGCTTTAGGGAATAGTCAAGAATGCTTTCACGAACATGGCCCAAAAATAATTATATTTTTAGATAATGCAAGTTACCATAAACGTAAAGATATATGCGCCGAAATAGAAAAGAATCTACCGAATATTATTCTTGAATATCTCTCTGCTTATAGCCCTGATTTTAATCTAATTGAATTAGTTTGGCATTCATGTAAAGAATATATAGCTCATAGACTGTTTCAATCAGTATGTGAACTAAAATCTACGTTAAATAAACTCTTAAATGATGGAGAGCTTATTATTAAATGGGGAAGAAAAATAAAAAATAAGGGAAATGCTGTTTGTGCAAATTAAAAGCACAACAGCTTACAAGCTGCGCTTTCAGATCGAATTCAATTTTCGAGATGCCAAGCAATTTTGGGGATTGGAAGATTTTATGAACTTAAGTCAAACTGCTGTAACTAATGCTGCTAATCTAGCATTCTTTATGGTCAACTTATCCCATCATCTTCTCGCAGATTTTCGTCTCCTTAATCCCGACTCCGGCATCCTTGACCTTCAGGCTCACTATCGTGGTTTTCGATATGTCCGTGAAATTTTAAAAATGCTTCCCGAAATGCCTGAGCCTATTTTATTAACCCAGATTTTTGCCAAACTTACTTCTTTAGGACGTATTCATAACGTTTCTACAGGCGTTGAACCCTCGTAAATTGGCTAAGGTATTGGATACAGATACTAAGAAGATCATCAAAAAATCCGACAAGCTTACCCTGAGACAGATGAAGCTAATCGAGGAGGCTGAAGACAAACTTATTGAAGCTAATACTGTCAATTCTCCAGATCCTGTGGTTGAGGAGCAACCAGTAGCGATTTCAGAGCCTAGAGTTCGTGACTATGTTCCATTCCTTGACAATCCTCCAGTACAATCTGTGGGCAATTCCGGCTGGCAGGTTTCTGATGTCTGGCGGGATATTCGGGTGGATGATTTTTGTAGTTAATTTAAAGCAGGCAATTTGTATTCCCAGACGGTTCTGCATCAAGGCGGTTGCAATTATCCATGATCCGAATCTTAGAGATTGAGGGACAGGCATCAAGCAAGGGAGAAAAGTTTTCCCGAAGGCATACTTGTGCAGCAATACCTCTGTCTTTTCGTTAAAACGATAATATGCAAGCGCCTGAGCAACTTTTGTAAACTATCTTTGCACTCAGTCAAAGTTATAGTTGCATTGTGCCTATAATAAGTTACGGCTAACTATAACTAAAAGTTAGCACCCTGTAAATGGTTATCGCTTGGATTACGCATCAAAGGCGATACCAAGACAAGCAAAATTTATCGGCAGCGTAATAGTTTCTATTGCCTTGCCAACATGCCCCCTCCGCGATCGCATGTTGGTGGAAGTGTTGTATATCAAGGAAAGTGGTTTTTATCGTAGATTATGTCGGATAAAAGATAAGAGTACCATATCTTGTCCATGTTCTTCTTTTAACCACTCAACTATTGCACCATAGCTACTAAAGCCTTTTCCTGTTTTTAACTCCTCTGAGAGTGCTGCGATCGCTGCGTCATGAATTTTGCGTTTTGCTCCTGGAGCTTTTTTCATTTCCAGTAATTCATGTAGCCCACCTGTTCTATACTTTTGCAACCACCTTGTCACGGTTGAGGTATCTTTCGCCAAGCGGTTTCCAATTTCTTTCTGCTCCTTAACTTGTCCGCTTTTGATCCACCACAGCATAATAAGTTTCTCTTTCTGGTTTCCCAAATTAGCTGTTTGTAGACGTTTTTTAAGTTCTTCTTCGCTCTCTGCGATTTCAATCTTAAAAGGGCGGCTCATGGTTATTTTAATTTATCGAGTTTGTTTTCTCCATTATATGCAGCTTCATATAAAATTGGTATTACACTAGGGACATTCACCATCGCCATAGTCACTAAATTGCTGTTATCACAACTGCACGAATTCGTATTAAAAGAAATGAGTACATATCGAAGAATGTCAAAAGGACTGGGAGAAACTACTTAGACTTGATAAATCGGTTGTAATAGAATTAAATGGCGGATATTTCTGTTTTCAAAATACTGTTAATACAGAATACATTCCATTGCGGCAAACTGTTTTCAATCCCATGTACCCGTATAGGCATCCAAATCACTCTCACCTGTGAAATTCAGCCATCACGTCTCACCTTCTTGAAACACCAACTCCAACGAAAACGGTAGACACCCAGGATTGGCAGCTGCCCACTCATTGGCTTCTGCAATTAGAGTTTTGTTCCCTGAATCGAGATAAAATTGCATTTTGGCACTCTGCTCCAAGCGTTCGCGTTCCTTGCCCCCAATTAAGCATCGTGCAATCAGGCAGTACTCTCTAGCTACACGTTTGGCGTAAGATGCTGCTTGGAGTCGCAACTTAGTCAGATTCTTCAGTTCTGACAAAGCGAGAGTTGCTGCTGAATCGCTTGAAGGTGTACTTTGTTCGCTAACTTCGGCTTTTTGTGACGTTTCAGGCGGCACAATTGCAGGTGTAGGCGCAGTAAGCGGAATAGTAACAGAATTGATTAATAAGTTTTTGTTATTGTAATTTTCAGCCGCGCTGGGGTTAGAAAGGTATTTGAAATTCTTATCTGAAGTACTTTCATTAAGATTTTCAGCTAATTCTATAATATTTGAAGAAACTAATGAATTATCAGAATTATTGACACCTGAAGTTAAAGACAGATCCTCTGGTTGCAATAAATTCAATTCTTCGGAATTCTTAATTTTCTCAGATTCATCTTGTACCTGTAGTACAAATAATTCTCCTTGAGACTCAGCAACTTCTTCAAAGATTGCTGCTGCCAACTGCCCTGTAGGGGCATCGGCAGCAGGAGGTAAGCATTTACAAAAAACCTTCATATAGTAAAAATGACCGTCATTTTCCTTTTCGTAAGGATTTTGAGCAGTCTGCTTGGCAAATGAGTTTTCAAAACTATTAAATTGCCCGTCATTGCTTGATTGATAAGGCTTTGAGCTATTTTCTGCCCACGGGTCTAAGATGTAGCGTGTGGGATGCCACAAATGCAAGTGCTTTTGTAGTGTCTCTTGTGAGATAGTTTTGTGAAAGCGGCGCTTGTATTCAGCACGTATCACTTTCCCCCGTTCAGTAGCCCCTACTGGCAACCCACTATCCCACTCTATTGCCCTTACTACTACCTGGATGCGTTTTTGGGCTTGTTGGCTGCGTTCCCAGTTCTGTTGCTTACGACGGTCAAATGGGATTACATTGTCTTTGGGTTTATCAATGCTGCTAATGCCTGCTATGGCTTCTGCAAATGTGTTGGCGAATGTACCCAACAACCTTTCGGGATAACTCTGGTAAGGGCTATACCATTTGTTACAACTTGTCGATTCTACCCAATGCCTCACCCTAGCTTCGATTTCGTGTTGGTGTCGGCAATATTGGCTGTAGCCGGGGGCGTTCATTGCGGTAGTAAGGCAAAATTCGACTAATTTATCACTCTCTAAGTCTAAAAAGACGATTCCGTAGCCTACAAATATTTGTAGGAGGGTGTTTGTTTGTCCTTTTCCTGTCCAGCCTGTGGTGATGATTTCTTCCCAGTTGGTACGCCACTGTGCAACGTCAGTAGACTCTTGCTTGCGATATCTCTCCTGTGAAATTTGTTTTTTGGCTTTGTTCGCTACCCGTTTGAGTTTGGTTAAATCTTGCCGACTTGCCGCGCGATCGCAATAGTCGAGGAAGATAGAAACTGAGTCACTAATAGGTTGCAGGTCGTCATTAAGTAAAAATGACCCGCTACCCGGTTGCATGGGGCAACGGATGGCTTTGTAGTTGGTTATTTGTTTGGCACTATATGGTTTGGTGTTGGGGAAGATTTCTAGGTGTCCTTGGCGCAGGATAAAGCCTGCGTTTCTTAAGGTAATCTCTAGGGCGCAGGCTAGGGTAAAGGTGGGTAGGGGGGATGCGAAGCTTAGAATTAGGTGATAACCGCCACTAAAGCTGGACTGGAGGATGATGATATCGACTATGCCGATGTCCTCTAACACCGCTTTGATGCGATTTATGGATTCAATGTTATGGTAGTCGCCTTCTAGGTCTAAATCGATTGTGGCATAACGAGTTGTGTCGTTAAAGCGCAGACCTACTAGTTTCGACTTGTCTTGGTGCAGGTTCCACAGTTGGGAGGGTTGAAGATAATAATCGATAGTGCGCCATGCTGGTTTTGCACCTTCTACTAAAGAAGGGGCAACTATCGCCCCAAATGGATGCCAAAAGCGCTCTACGTAGCGTTTACCCACGGATTCTGCGGGCAGGTGGGGTTTTATTTTCTTTTTTGAAGGCTGTGAAAGGCTTAATTGGGGCTTGTTATCAAAATCTGCCCCGAAATTTTCTTGGTACATGAGTGACTGTCCTGATGATTTTTGTGCATCAGGTAGTCTCGCTGTTGGTCAAAATGTGTTAGCCTAAATTTGAAATTTTATTTTGATTTAAGCGGTTGGTTATCCGCTTGTTGGAGGCGACTGGTAATCGTCTCATGGTTGAAAGCAAACAAAGGTTTATACTTGTTTAGGCTTAAACATACGTAGGCTTAGGCTAAGATTTAGTCCAACACGCTTCACCAACAACAATGCGACTACCCAACTTTTTTTTGGTTATTATTTAAATGAGGCAGTTCTAGCGAAGTTCTCACTAAATCGACAAAAGAGTTTCGGATAACAATGCAAAGCTAGCAACACCTAGAAGTGTCACCGTACATTGGCTTTTGCTAGTACAAGTAGTGAAGATGAAATTCCTCATACTCCACCACCGAATTTAAAAACAAAAAACAGTCAAATATCTTGATACGAGTTCAGCACCCACAATAGTGAACTCGTATTGCAATTAGTATTGAGATGCTAATCTAGTAAGTAATGTTGAATTGCGGGATAAATTCTCTGCTAGATTAACTGCTTACAGCTAACTAACTATGCAGCACAAATCTTATCCTTTTTTCTATTTGTAGATACTTCCATTGCTTTCATTTGGGTCTTATAATCTTCCCAAGTTTTTTCAAATACGTCAGACTCATACATCCGCAATAAAACCTCTTCTTTATCAGTTAAATTTGGGAGTTTTAACAACTCCGCCAAAGACACTTGAACTGGGAAAACATCACTAAACTTTTGCATTAAGTGAAATATTCTCTTCCTCTGTGATGCAGATGGTTCATCCTGCAATTCTGCATCAATTTGTCGCGGACGGAGATTCACAATTTCTAAGCTCATATTCACTAAATTCCTCAATCCAAACACAACAAACTCATTAGTTATACCAATAACCCGTCCCACAATTTCCAACTCGGGCCGCAGTCTCTTTTTGAATTGATATACTTGGTCAAGCTGGAAACGCCGAAACGGATTGCGCTCGCCATTCAGCATCCAAGCAATACCATCGCCTATACTACCTATCTCATCTGCCTCCAGAAGGTCTATTACCTGGTAACAGATATCTTGATTGCAAACAAACTTGTATGCTGCATCAATACTTCGGTTAAATTCCATCTCCAGTGCAACAACTGCCTTAAATTTTTCCAGTTCTCGTAATTGAGAAATTAATTCAAAAACTTTCTTACCCTTGTGATAACTACCAACACTTATATTTAGATTCTCCGAGACCTCCTGAATCACTCGCTTGCCCTTCCCTAATTGAGACTTACTCTCAGTTACCGAATGATTCAAATTTGAATCATTCGATTGATTCAAACGACGAGCGCTTTGGCGCTGTCTTTCTTTCGCTTGGGGACGAAGTACGCTCTCCCAGTACTGCCCCTCGTGAAATTTCTGGTAATGAGTCTTCCCACCTTCGCGATGAAGATTAAAGTCAAGCACTAGTTTCAAATCTTCTTCAGGCGAATCAGACTCGACAAATTCCACTTTCACAGAGGAAATTAAGAGCTTGTGAGCTATCTGCAAGCGACACTTACCTGCCAAGACTACATTGACACCAGTACGTGCAGATACCTTTAAAGATTCAAGAATCCCTTTTTCCGAGATACTTTTTTCTAAAGCGGGACGTTCCTCATTCTCACCATATATTTCTATCAGCTTCGGATGAACAACTAACTCCGCAGGCGAAATATATACAATTGCCGGATTCTGCACAAGAGACATATTGATACTCCGGTTCACAAATTGTCAGTCAAAAGATAAGTTCAAGAAGTGAAAAACCTAAGCAGAAAGCAGAAAAATCTTAACCAGCAAGACTTATAGCACTTTCATCCCTTGGAAAAAGTGACAAGTTGAAAAAATAATTAAATCTTGTAAATGGCAAAGGATTAACTACCAGAAAAACTCAAGGGAGAGAATTTTCTCGCGCAGTAAACTATTATTCCCAACCCATTGAAAACCAATACGACTGAAGAGAGATTTAAAGTACTGGCATTTAAAAAAAAGCATCTATCTAAAGATAGATTTGTAAAACTGGGTAAATTCATGATATGATGGCTCTAGATAACTAAATTGACAAAACAAAGTTCCGTCCTGTTTTAGTAACAGGTGGGGTTGTTTTTTCCTCAAAGCCCTGTTTGCAGCAGGGCTTTGAGTGAATCTTTAGGAAAAATGAACTCTACAAAAAAAGTATATCAGGCTTCATTCGATTTGGCAAAATTGTAGGTTTAAGCGGGGTAAATACTAAAATGCCTCATATTCAAGTATTGAATCCTATTGAAAAGCAAGTATTAGAGGATATAGCAGCCACCGGCAGCGATGAAATGATCAAGAGAGCAAACATCCTGCTAGAACTTAATCGTGGGGAAAATCATAAAAATATAGTAAAAAAACTTGGTATAGCGAAGCAAACAGTAACAAACTGGAAGAAAAAGTGGACATCTTGTACCATAACATCGGAAACCTTGGAAGATGCGATCGCAAAGGTAAATGATGTTTTAGGTGTGAACGCAGGCAGACCTAAGAAGTGCAAGAGCGCAGAGGCGAGCAAAATTGTCGAAATCAGCGAATGGAGCAAGAACCGAAAACCCAGTCGTTCAAAGCACCATTACCATATGCAAGTTGCTGAAGAAGCTACTCGCAGGGGGTTGCCAGCACTATCGCCAAGAAGTATAGGTCGGATCTTGGAAGCGCAACCCTAATAGCATCAAGCTCAAATCAAGCTAACGGGCAATCCTATCTTTTCATTACGCCAAAATAACAACCAAGTCGCCGAAACTGTCAAGTTAAAAGGAATGCCTGAATTGTCGCCAACAACAATTGGTCGCCTCCTATAAGCAAAAGAAGCAGTAAGAAAAATTGATAATTCCCTTAAACCATTCCAACCACTGGGATGGTTTAATTTTTACATCTATAATTCAGCAAGCCCTACATAACGTAGTACATTCGATTGTTGGGTAACAAGCGAATAGCACTAATAGCACAGCAGTATATTTAGCAACATTCCGATTGTGTTGGTCTAATGGAAGATTTATCGCGCCAAAGTGAGTGTGGTTGGGCAAATCGAGAGAGAATAGGTTTGATATCGAAAATTACCCTTTTCGCGCCCAATGCTATGTCTGATACTCCATATTCCCCCAGACGGGCATCCCCAAAAGCAAACGATGATACCGGATTTGACTCGGCGGTAGAGTCATTAAAAAAATCTCTCTTAGCCCCAATTGAGCGGTATTTTGCCGCAACAGAGGATGAACAGGATGTCATTGCTTTGATGCTCGCCAATATTCGCGCACCCAGCACCCGGCGCGAATACCAGAAAGATTTGCGGAAATTTTTTGTGGCGATGACTGGTATTGAGCCGAATGTTGATAGCGTGTTGGAGTTTTTGCACCTGACCGAGAAACGGGCGGTGGCGGTGGTGTTGAAATATAAGGCAAAGCTACTGGCTATTGGGTTGAAGGAAGCAACGGTTAACCGTCGCCTCAGCAGCATTAAATCGTTGGTGAAGTTTGCCCGCAAGTTAGGTGTGTGCAGCTACACGCTAGAAGATGTAGAGTTGGAAAAGGTAAAAGCGTATCGAGATACTACCGGGGTGGATGCTCAAAGCATCAACAGTGTAATCCAGCTAATTGAGCGCTCAACTGTTCATGGTCAAAGAGATTATGCGCTGTTGCGGCTGTTGTGGGAAAATTTACTGCGACGTAATGAGGTGAGTCAATTAAATATAAAAGACTTCGACCCACACGAAAGCAGATTGCGGATTTTGGGAAAAGGGCAAGGTACGAATGATGAATGGGTAAAACTGTCAGTAGCAACAGTTAATGCTATCTGTGATTGGTTGCAAGTTCGGGGCAATATCACCGCCTCCTCACCTTTATTTATCGCCCTTGATAACCGCAGCAAAGGGCATCGCCTCACTGGGGACGGCATCCGTAAAATTGTGGTCAATTATTTTGATGCAGCTGGTGTGAAAAAGTTAATGTCACCGCACCGCATTCGCCATAGTGGGATTACAACTCTTTTAGAAGCAACAGAAGGAGATGTGCGAAAGACGCAAAAAGTCAGCCGTCATGTCAAGCTAGATGTGCTGATCCAGTATGACGATAACCGTAAAAAAGGTCAGTCAGAGATGACAAATTTATTGGCAGATATGATTGACTAAATGGATGCGTTAGCCAGGAAGTCACCCCCTGATTTGGGTACAAAAGCGATAACAGGCTTTGCTCAAATTGTGCGCCAACGACTCCTGAACAACTCCAACAGTGGCTAACTAACTGTTGCAGACAGTAGTAATCTGACTGCTTTTTGGTAGAGGCGATGACCTCCGGTCGGTCGGAGACCATCGCAAGAAAGCGGGCGCACTCATGCGCTCCAAAATGATAGTGTCAAGGTAGTTATCTTTTCGGGATGACACGCTCACTCAGTCGTGTCCAGTCCAGATTTACCTAGACATTACCTAGACATGAGCCAAACAGGGAAAAACAAGAAACTGGCATCTTTTAACTGCGACCAAAAGATGTGGGAGCAGTTTATTGCCCGTTGTAAGTCGAAAGGGACGACGGCAACAGCCACGCTGACCCAATTTATCGAACTCTACCTAGATGATATAGATAACCTTGATGCAATTGGTGGCGATAATTTAGATAAACGCTTGGACTCTAAGATTAAGGCAAGTGTTGAGGAGTACTTAGTTAATGGTAATAATAGTAACGGCAGTCCTACGAATGAAACGATATTAGCTATTTGCTCACGACTTGATAAGCTCGAGTCACAGTTTTCAAGTGAATCTAGCAACGAAACCGGAGCAATCCATAATCTCGCCGATTTAGAAGAAAAAATTGAGGGGATAACAGCCCGAATGACACAGTTTACCGAGGCGATTATTAAAATTCAAAATCATCTCAACAACCAACCGAGGCGGGGCAATAAATCGTACAACAACAATTCATCCTATCAAGGGCATACTCCCCGAATCCAACCATTAACCGAAGAAGGTTTAGCTTCAAGACTTGGTGTAAGTGTAGAAACTATACGCGAGCAGCGAAATAAGCTGCACCCACCGCTTTTTGTGGCATGGTGCAAGGGGAAGGATAAATCGGGTATGGGATGGGAATTTAACGAAAATACGGGTTCATATCATTCGGTAAGTTAGTATTTTTATTAATTTTAAATACGCCTACACACTTGTTGATTTTTGGCATAACACCAGTTTAATTTCTCTCACAAGTGCTAGAATTTTCCTGCTCAAAAAAATAGCAGCTTTAAATATTAATATTATTGAAAGCGTAATAAATATTCTTTTGTACTTAGGAGATAGTTAGGCGATCGCTTTCTGCCTCACCACTTCTCAATCACATTTAGTCTGATTCTATTGTTGGTATAAAAGCTGTCTGTACTATACTCATCAAAGCTCTAAACACGTTTCTGTGCCACAAATACTACCTTAAGAGTACTTAATCGATTAGAATTACCTCATGTTGTTGCTCTCTCAAGTATTTTCATGAGTACCAGCCGCTATCCCCAGAATTGGAAAGAAATCGCCACCTCTATCAAAGAATCTTTTGATTGGCGCTGTACTAGATGCAATCGCGTTTGCCTGCGTCCTGGACAAAAGCCACTAGAGCTAACTTTATCCCAGCGCCGAGTCTATACACTTCAGGTACACCACTTTAATTTTGATCCTTCTGACAATCGCTTAGAAAATCTTGCCCCGTTATGTAGTGGCTTATGTAGAATCCACGTCGTAGAAGCCTTGATGTGAATGACTTTTGTTAAATTCTTCTACAACGTAACCCATGATAACTCCCTTTTTACAAAGCAGAAAAATTTACAAAATGTAACTAGTTTTTTTGATTCAGTACCGCGCTTTTCAGTGCCTAATTATTAAAATCATTGTGTTGATAGATTATTGCTCCCGGCGAAGCAAAAACGTGGTTGAGATGACTGTAAAAATTGCCTACCAACTTGACAAATGGCTTCAATCAAAGTGGCAAAGAGATACGCGATTCTACACCTTAACCCTTTGCCAAAACCTATTTGGAGAGTGGACGATCACTAAGACTTGGGGCAGTGCCATTTATCGAGGATTCGGCAAGTCAAAAGATTTAGATTGCCCTGATTACCAAGCCGCGTTAATAACTTACTACAAACTGCAAGAGCGAAGGGAAAAGCGAGGGTATAAAAGAGTTGACCCTGAGTCAAGATATTGATGAATCTTTATCTAATTCCATTTTCGCTTTAGCTATTTGCCAGGATAGTAGTTCATAACCTGATGAAAATTTATCATTGTTTACTCTAACCTGAATTTCTCCTTGCTGTATGGGTAAATATTTTTTTGGAACATCTTGACAGAAACCACTTTCAATAGCCTGACAATACCAACGTTCAAACTCATCTTCAAGAGGAGTCATCGCTTTGAGAGGAACATTAGGTTCAGCTTGATCACGAATCATTGCCAGCAAGCAAGCACCGGGACTCTCAATGCTATTATGGCTTCGGTATTGCTCGAAGGCGGATATTGCCAACTTCACCCTAGTGAGATCGTGTTTGGCTTCAAAGCTTCATTCTCCCGTGGCATATTGACGTTTTGAGCCTTAAAAAGGATTTTAAAAGCAATATCTCTCGCTGACTGCTTCAACACTTGCAGATAAGCAACAGCATCATCACGTCGGCGGAATCTTTTCACAACAATATTTTCTTGATTGGGAATATCACGGACAATACACCACGGTTTTAATTGCTCAGAATAAGTCATATTCTACCCCTTAAAAATTCTGTAAAATAACCATGCTTGCTATGTGCTTTTAAATCGCCAAATTTTACCTTAAACGAGGAGGTATACTCAAAGACAGGTCAAATTGATATTGACAATTAGAATTATGTGTGTATTAGATTTATTGGACAGATAGATAGCGTTTCGACTGGAATAAAATATTGTGTACTGAGTCTGAAAACCTTGCAGGGCAAAGCTTTTGTTTTAAAAACCTTTCAGTAATCAAACCGATTGCTATATGTAGAAGAGAAATGTTATTGAGATCAAGGCGAATGAGTCAGACATAGCAATTGCCAAAGTTGTTCGGGAACTTCTTCAAAATGTTCCAGTAAAAAGTCCATGAATGCCAAATGTCGTAAATCATTAGGCTGAGGATAGCGTCTAAACTTACCTTGCTTAAACCAACCTCTGACCGTAGAATCGGAACGACAGCATATTAAGGCAATTTGTTCATAACTCACATCCCATTTGGCATAAAATTCTTCTGGACTCATACCAAATTCCCAGTGACTGTAGAGTGAAATTAGATGAATTTCTCTTGCCCCTAAAATCCGGGGGTTAGACATTGATACACCTCAAATATGTAAATATTGGAACTCATTTTTTACATCAGGTATTTGTCAGTCACAGAGTTTATAGACAGACAAATAAAACCCAATTAAGCGGGTTTTAAACTCTGGATTCACTCTCAATCTGCGTAAGCAGATATAGTTAAAATAGTTCCGTTATTTATAATGGCTAGAATAACGATTTAGGAATAGCCAGAAATAGTGCCTAGAGTGGGGATAGTGCTTCGGACAATTGCGAGGTACACCCCTTGTGGGTGTCCGAGAAATTGTCAATCTCTTGTTTGGCATAGCGTTACCACTGGTATATCTATATGGTAAAATACTTATATGTATGCTGACAATAAATTACACTTACCGAATTTATCCAAATACTGACCAATCGGCATTAATGCTTGAATGGTTAGAAACGTCGCGCAAAGTTTACAACCGTGCTTTGCGCGAGTTGAAAGATTGGATAAATTCGCGTAAATGTATGATAGACAGGTGTTCGATTGAGCGAGAGTACATTATTCCCGCTAACACTCCTTTTCCGTCCTATCATCGTCAGCAAAACGATTTGCCCAAACTTAAAGAATCTTGGACAGAACTCAAAAACGTTCATTCTCAAGTGTTGCAAACCACGATTCGTAGATTGCATGATACTTGGGAGTCTTTTCAAAAGCGTGGTTTTGGTTTTCCAAGGTTCAAAAAGTTTGGGCAGTTCAAATCTTTTGTGTTTCCACAGTTTCTTGACAATCCCATCAACGGATTTGAAATTACTTTGCCTAAAATTGGCAGCATTCCGATTAGCCTGAGCCGTCCAATTCCTCAAGGATTTAGCGTCAAACAGGTGAGGGTATTGTCTAAAGCTCGTGGAACACAATGGTATGTGGTTGTTTCGATTCAATCTGATGTGTCGGTTCCCGATGTTCCCGTTCATGGTAGAGCAATAGGAATTGACCTTGGATTGGAAAGATTTGTAACTGTGTCGGATGGTAGCTTTTTTGAACGCCCTAAATTCTTGAAATCCCAGCATCGCCAGCTGAAATTGCTGCAACGTCGGGCTGCAAGAAAACAAAAACGTTCTGCTAATTGGGAAAAAGCTCAAATCAAAGTAGCGCGGTTACACCATCACATTGCCGATAAACGCAAGGATTTCCATCTCAAAACCGCTCACAAGCTTTGTGACCAAGCTGAAACTATCTTTGCAGAAGACCTCAACACGGTTGGTCTTAACCGAGGGATGCTCCGCAAAGAATGCGTTGATGCTTCGTTCGGTGCATTCTTGGACTTGCTTAAATGGGTGTGTTGGAAACGGGGCGTATTTTTCATGCGCGTCAATCCCAACGGCACTAGCCAGACTTGTCCGCGTTGTCAAGCGACTGTGACAAAGCCACTCTCCGAAAGAGAGCATATTTGTCCTGAATGTGGTTATCGAACTCATCGAGATCATGCCGCTGCCGAGATGGTGTTGTTGCGTGGATTGAATGTAGTACCCGTGGACAATCGGGGAATGGAAACTGTCTGTGCAGGCGAACTAGCGGGGGTAGAGATACCTAGCCAAGTGCCGAAAACCCTTTTGGGAGCAACCAGAAAACCTAAGAAGTGATTCTTAGGAATCCCCATTCGTCTATACGTTGGGGAGGATGTCAATATCTATAACAACTGGAATAGGGCTGAGAAACTTTTGGGCAGCAGCAACCATACAATTGTGTAATATATGGCTAACTTGGTCAACTTCAGTCTCTGGACATTCCAGTACAATTTCATCATGCCTTACACAGATGAGTTTTGTTCTGAATTTAGCTAATGGAATTGAAAGTTTTACCATAGCTAATTTGTTGATGTCGGCATTTAAACCTTGTACTGGATGGTTAAATAGCTCTGATAGTCGGGGCTTGTTTACCCATCTCCGTCGTCTGTTTGCTAGTGTACGACTTTCCTTAATGCCTTGGATGTATTTACGTTTGATGTTTTCATGCCACCTAGCTATTCCAGGATAAGCTTCAAAGAATCGTTTTCTGAAAGCTTTTGCTTGTTCTAATGTCATTGCCACCCCATATTTTACTTGGGCGTAAATTTGGAGTTTGGCAGCGCCCATACCGAAAATCAATCCAAAGTTTATTGCTTTTGCTAGTCTGCGGTCTTCCTCAGTCACTTCATTGATATGTTTTCCAGTTACTAGAGATGCTGTTAATCGATGTAAGTCAGCCCCCTGGCGATAGACTTGGCACATCTTTGTATCACCACTAAGCCGAGCCATAATTCGTAGTTCAATTTGGGAGTAATCGGCTTTGATAATTTTATAGCCAGGGGCAGCAATGAAACAGCTACGGGCAGCTTCATCACGAGGAATATTTTGTAGAGGTGGTTTGCGGCAAGAAAATCTACCGGATTTTGCTCCTAATTGATAATAGTTGGGATGAATTCTCCCAGTTTTAGGGTGGATATGCTGGGGTAGTTTCTCGGTAAAAGTGCCGATAATTTTGGATAGACGGCGGTAATCTAGCAATGCTTGAATTATGGGATACTGTGCAGCTAAAGAAACTAATTTACTTTGATTAGTTGAGTTGATTTTGATACCAATAGCTTGTAGAGCAGCCAAAACTTGCTGAGGTGAATTCGGGTTTACTGCATCTGTCAGTTCTGGCAGCAATGACATCTGAGAACTAGCAATACGGAGTTGCTTGAGTTGGTTTAAAGCATCTGTTTTTTCAGCTTCTAGTTTTGCACCCAGTATCTGCCATCGGGATAAGTCAAATAGCATTCCGTTAAGTTCCATTTGAGCTACAACAGGCATACACTGAAATTCCAGTCGGGCAATTTTAAGTAACTTTGCCTGTTTTAACTTGTTGAGGAGAATTGGGTAAAGGTCAAGTAATATGGCAGCATCTACGGCAGCATAGTGCAATTGAACCTTGGTAAGAGGTTTACACCAATCACTGATTTGTTGAGTTTTATCTAGTTGAAAGTGTAGTAGCTTTTTAACTATATTTTGTAAGGATGAGCTTGTTTTTAATCCTGCGGTTAGAACTTTATAAGCAAGTTGGGTATCAAAGAATTTACCGGAGGGTTGAAGTCCTGCGAGTGTGAGAAATTGCCAGTCGAACTTGGCATTATGTGCAATTTTGATAGCAGAGTTACAAAGCAGTTTTTTGAGTAGTGGGCGATCGCTTTTGGGAATAGCTGGTAAATCTATCAGCACTACTGGATGGTTTGGTGCAGCTATTTGAATCAGTCTAATAGAATCAGTTAGAGGGTCAAGTCCTGTTGTTTCACAATCTATGGCTAAAACTTCTGCCTGAAACAGAGGTTGGAGAGCATAATTAAGAGTTGAAACATTGGAAACGATAGTATATTCTGGAGTATAAATACTGGGATTATTTGTATTTATTAAGCCTGTATTCATAATAAATTAAATTTGAATTTCTCACCTAGAAGCGATAGCTTGTATATCTAGCAACTTCAAAATATTTAGTTTTTTACAAAGATTTGAAAACCTATTAAAGAGAGGTAATACTATAGCGGTGTGCAGTTGAGGGAGATACAAAAACTTTGCTGGAAAGATTATACAACAAGTACTTTTGTCTTCTCATCCGAGCGATAACCGCCATATCGATATTCCTCTTTTTATATGATTAACTGACTTTACGTTTACCTGTTTTTGCAATGCTAGAATGTTGAATATTTTCTCGAACAGATGTAAAAGCAGTAGGAGCCAATTCTCTAATAATGGGTGTGACAATTTCTGGTGCCAGTTCTAAACGATGCTTAATCTGTGCTTGCAACCAGGCTAAAGGCACACTTTTACTGTTGACTTTTTGTTTAATAATTAAGTCAGGATTGGATGTTGAAGCTTTTTTTATGGCAGTGGCAATTTTTTTGGCTGTCCGTAAATCAATTTTGTCTACATCAATGCTAATAAAGTTGTCTGGTTGAGGTTCTGGTTTTGATGTAATATGGTTAGTTGATTGATTTTGATTTTTCAACTTGAGAGATTTCTTAATATCAATAGATTCCAGGTGTGATTTTTCAGATGTTGTGTTTTCGATGTTGACTGTAAATTTCTGCCACAGATGGACTATTCCCACAACGAAATCAACGACCATTACAATGGTATATAAGGCTGTAATTCCAATGATGAGATGATTTAAAATCTCTTGAATTTCTTGAGTATTCATGATGACTAACTTGAAATTTTATGTTCATAATTCAAGAAGCGATCGCTTCCATTTAACAGAAAAATCCTCAGATGAAAATTTGAATAGACTGAGGATTTTTTAAAATTCAGAACAAGCTAATTTGCACAGTTGAATTTGATGAAGGTTTAGGAGTTGGAGTGCTTTGGGTCGAGTCTAAGTTAGTCTTGGCAGTGACATGACGCTTACCCCATCCTTCTTGTGCTGCGTGTTTAACTATGCTGCGTCGAATTGACCTGCTAAGATAGTTGAATTCATTTTTTACCTGATTAAAATGAATGATGCGATTATTGCTGGCATTGTTCGTATCACCATCACCTAGAAATTCATAAAAACTCTTGCAACCCTTTGGTAATTTATCGTATTTGGTTAAAACTTCATTACCTACCCAAAGATAAAGGTCAGCATAGTCCCTATGCAGAGGTGCTTCGTAAGTTGCTGGCATCATGTAGGTAAGAACTTCTGTGGCTGTGCTGGAAACACCAACCTGATCCTGTTCGTATTCAGTGAAGATAAGTTCCAATCGATCCTGAATACAAGCAAACTTCAGCCATTGGGGAATCGTATCACTCCAAGGACTGCGATGAATTACCAATGGCCCTGCAAGGTAGCGAACATGGTGTTGTAAATACTCAATGGCTTTAGGCTCATATATACCCAATCATGGTAAAGTAACTACTAGAAAATATGTGATTAAGCAATGAGATTAGTAGAGCGCCATATTATTAAAATCGGTCATCAATTTTACAAAGAAATAGATGATTTAGCATGGCGTTCAAAAAACCTCTATAACTATGCGAATTATTTGGTAAGGCAGTCGTTCATCAATGAGGGAAAATACCTGAATAATGCGGCTATATTTCATCTGGTAAAACAGCATGAGTCTTATATGGCACTGCCAAGAAAGATAAGTAATCAAGTGTTGATGATTTTGCATCGAAATTGGAGATCATTTTTTGAGGCACAGATTGCATATAACCAAAATCCATCCAAATTTCGTGGTCGTCCAAAACTACCAAAATACAAAGATAAAACCAAGGGGCGCAATTTAGTAATTTATGAACTTGGGGCGATATCCAAAAAAGCTCTGAAAAAGGGATTGATTAAATTATCTCAAACCAGTATTGAGTTCCCCACGTCGGTGAGTGATGTTTTGGAAGCAAGAATAATTCCCAAATGTGGACAATATGTGATTGAAATTGTATACAACAAAGAGGTAACACCAGAAGAACTGAACCCCGACTTAGTGGCAGGTATTGATATTGGGTTAGATAATTTAGCGGCGTTAACTTCAAATAAGCTTGGGTTTAAACCAGTACTTGTTAATGGACGACCGTTAAAGTCAATTAACCAACAATACAATAAAGTCAAGGCAAGTCTCCAGTCTCAACTCAAAGGCAATGCTAAAACTTCTAAACGTATTAATGCCTTAGCGTGTAAGCGTAACAATCAAGTTGATAATTATCTACACAACGCTAGTCGCTGGATTATTAACCATCTAGTTACTCAGGGGATTGGGACGCTTGTCATTGGTAAGAACGACCAATGGAAACAAGAAATTAATCTCGGCAGTACCACAAATCAGAACTTCGTTAGTATTCCTCATGCTCGGTTTATTGAGCAGTTGAGATATAAAGCTGAACTAGTTGGTATAAGCGTTTTGATTAATGAAGAGAGCTATACTTCAGCTTCATCGTTCTTGGATTCAGACCCAATTCCGGTTTATAAAAAAGGTCAAAAGCACATATTTAGTGGGAAGCGGATTAAGAGGGCTTGGTACAAATCTGCTGATGGTAAGCTCATCCATGCAGATATTAATGCCAGCCTAAATATTACAAGAAAGGTAATCCCAGCGGCCTTTGGTCTAGGGATAGCGGGTATTGCAGTTTGCCCATTCCGAGTAACGCCGGGAAAAGTTGCTTAAGGATATTTGTCCATAAAGTTACTAACTGTAGGGAAAATTCAGCTATTTCTAAAAGACTTGCTAATAATTCTTTTGGTGTATTTAAACTTGCCAGAATTTGCAGCATTTTTCGGGTGTTATCTGGCAGTTTGGTACTATTCCCATTACTAATTTCTGCCATTATTTCTGGTGAAATTAAATTCATTTGCTCCATTTTTCATCTCGATATGAGCGCATCACCAAAAATAGCCAATCGGCTAAAAAATTAATGTCCAATAGGTGAATACTGATACTAGATAAATCTTTTTATGCTGGCATTGATACAGCTTTTTTAGGTAATGCCAATGAATAACGAACCTACAATTAACCAAAATCTTGATACTGACGACAGTAGTAATTATCAGTCTGGCAGTGGCTATCAATCTGAAGGTTACGGTGTTGAGCAATCAAGTTCTGGAGATAGTAGTAATCCCTTGCAAACAGACCAATTTAGGGATGGTTATCAAGAGAATATTTTTGAAATCAATCTTGGGGATACACCTTACACTGAATCGGCTGCTAATCCCAATCCTCAATTACCAGGATATGGCTCTGGCTCAGGTTACAAGTCTAATAAAAGTCAACAGTCAGCATTCCCGGAGCTAGAGTTATAAGTCATATTTTCACTCTCTTCCTATACCCCATAAGCAACAAGTAATTGGGTTTTTATTCAATAAATTACTTTGCTTATTGGGGTATAGTTGCTGTCATTTTTAAACCTGGAATTATGAAGATACCAAAAGCATGGATATCTCTTCTGGTTGTCATTGCTTGTATTATTTATAGTATCGCCGCACAAGCTACAATCAACACAATTGGTGATGGCAATTTACCGACTCGAATTGTAGAAGTTGCAAATCCTCAGTCTCGACTACCTGCTACTAAAGTTTTGCTGCCAGACTGGAGCCGCATTTCTCTGGCCCAGCTACCAGGTATCAGTCAATCCGGTGCAATTGATGGCAGTCCCTACAGTCAAACACTAGGTTATGACCTGAGTCGCACTTGGAATGTGGGTATGACTCCTGACCAATATTTGAAGTTAGGAGATATCAGTGAAGCATTGCAGGCAGAGGAGTTTTCTTTACAGGCGATCCAGGCGATCTGCGCTTCTCTGCGAGACGCTACGCGAACGCAGCAGCGCTTCGCTATCGCTCTACGCACAGTACCAGAGGCGAACACAGACATTGACAGTATAGATTTAAACAAAGTTGCCTTTAGTGAATTTCCCCTGATTGGGGAGCAGACATTAAGCCATTTAGCTCAGGTTGTTCCAGAATTAGCTAAGACACAAGTAAACAATATTACACCTGTTGCAACCTTACTAAAATCTCACTTAATTGCCGCATCTAATTTAACACTAGCTCAGGTACTAACACAGTATGAAGTTGGGCAAATGAAGCTGGGAGAAATCGACTTGTCAAAGTTTTCTATTTCTTCAATTCCTAACTTAGATGCAGTACAGCTACAACAATTTACAGGTTGGATGAATAGCAATGTTTCGGATATTCCTGGTTTGGGACAAGTACCTTTAGGATTAATGCCTAATCCCATCACTGAAATTGGTAGCTTGGTAATGCGGATTGATGTAGTTTATGGGCCAACAGAAAACCGCCGTAACAATACAATTTCTGGTTCAGACGTCCAAGGGTTTTCTGTGCCTTGTACTGAAAAAGACTGCGCTTATTTAGAATTGGATGATTTGGAAAATGCAGGTCGTAGCGATCGCAGTAAGTTAGAAGGAAAGCAGTGGATTTCCGGTAAATACCAAGAAGTTGAGGGCGGGCGGGGTATCCTGAAAGCAGCGAATAACGGTCGGGAACCAACAGGAAGGCTACCGTTTGGTAAAGCTTTTAAGGTGGTGATAATGGAGCCGGATGAAACCACTGATACGGTAGATACGGCTTTGTTCTTTCGGTTTTGTGCTTGGCGAATGGGTTGTACACCTTACTTTATCGGGCCTGTTCCTTTTTTCAGCTACAAGGTTAACTCCCTAATATTTGTAGGCAATTTGAGTGAACAGAGGACAAATACTGCGTCTTTACCAACCGGAGCTACGAGAGAGCCTAAAGCTAAGACTACCAACGGTACTGGAGTAATAGAGAAGATAAATCCATGCACGTTTAGTAATGGTAGTCAGTCGATAACAGGTCAATCATTCTCCGGTATTGATTTGCGATCTCTGGGAAATGCGATCGCGGAGATTGAGAGCGCTGGTAGCGGCGATTACAAAGCCATTGGCATACATACCTGTGCGGATGGGGGTTTAAATTGTGGTCGCGCTCTCGGTCGCTACCAGTTCATGAGTTATAACCCCTACGCAGTGCAATTAATTGCTGCCAAGCCTGGAGGTCAAGAGTTTCTCAGTCAAGTGGAGCAAGGGCATCAACCAACAGAGGCTGAACTATTTGAGTTTTTTCCTCCAGCTGACCAAGATAGGGCGTTTATGGCTGATATGGCTAACAAAATTCAAGTGACACAAGAGCAAATCGATCCGGCTACAGGACAGCCATTTACCGGCGATCGCCTAATTGAACGAGTGGCTCAAAAGCACTTTGGTGGTGATTACAGCAAAGTTGATGGAAATGGCTCAGATGCTCTCGGCCGTCTCAGCCTTAAAGATTACGGCAAAACCGCTTTAACTAGTTATCGCAACAGTAATAGCGATAATGGAACGCTGACCTGTTCTCCCAATGTAAATTCTAGCTACATCAGCACTGCTAAAAATACTGAAAATGGGAGGTAGAGTATGACAGATTTATCTAAAACTTCTATTACCTCACCCCATGAGATAAAAGAAATACTGGATACTGATACCAATTCAAAAATACACTTTGGGCAAACAGGGGAAGGAAAGGGAGTTTATTCTGACTCCGCCTCCCCTACTCAGTCTCAACCACTGAAGACAACTGCATATCAATTACCAGCACCTTCTATGAGGGTACGCTACTGGGTTCATTGGTTTCGCATTGGTTTGGGCATCTTTTTGTTGCTGTCCATTCTCATGAGCTTAGGGGGCTGTAGCTTAAATGCGGCAACCGTTACTTGGAACAAAGCTGCTAATGTTGTGCCTGCTTCAGTAATTGAACAGGTGATTGTAGAAAATACAGAGTTAAATTCCAAAGTATCTGCTAAAAATATACTGGCTTGGAGTGTGGAAGGAAAAGACGGTAGGTTCGCAGTTTTCAACTTGAATACGCCTGATGTCTGTGGTGCTTTGGGATGTCTGCATACTGGTTACTGGCTCAGAAAGGACAAACCAATTACTCAGGTATTCTTGAGTTACTTGAATCCCAATCTGCCACCAGGTAAGCATTTGTTGTCAGTGGGAGAGAACCGAGGTCAGGCATTACCGTGCATTAAGGTACTGCAAACCGAGCAAGAGCAGCTACGCCAATTGAATTTTTGTTTCAATGGCAACGACTATCAACTTGCTGATAGTCAGCTTTTCACTACTGGTAAAAAATCCCAAAGTTGATAACTCGAAATCTAGAATAAAACTCTGCCATAGTCATCTTAGCTACGGCAGAGTTTTCTTCTAAAACCTCTAGGAAATTCCCATTAAATCGGTATCTAGGTCAATGGTGGATGAAGAGTGCTGAGTGCTGAGTTAAAAGGCCGCCCACAAGTGGATGCCGTGCGGGGCATATACCAAGTACATAAGTACTGAGTGACTTTTAATCTACTCAGGACTCAGGACTCATGACTCAGCACTGAGTAGTGGGTAGTTTACCAGCACAGACGCTATAGTTGCATTGGACTATTCCTCATTATCCAGTTCATCGTCTTCCTCCTCAAAATCATCATCGTCTAACTCAGCTTCCAAATCGTCGGTTTCATCGAGGAAGTCGTCATCGTCAATAAGTTGAATTTTGCGAGGTGGCTTGGTCGCTGGTTTGGATTTACGAATGCTTTGAGTTTTGTTCCTATTCTTATTTGGTGGCAATACTTCCACGTCTACAGACACCGATTCTCCTGGCAAAGCAGGTAGGGATTGAGGTTCATTAAAACCAGCGATCGCATCATGTTGTTGCCAAATGAGGGCTTTAGCTGTGGGCTGACCCAAATAAAATTGAGACAGATTTTCAACGGTGGGTTTGGTATAATCTACAGTCTTACAACAGTCGTGTTTATTCTTACCTTCGCCCTCTTTGACAGCTTTGAACTCGACTGACAGCACACCTAAGCTACGCCACCTATCGTTTTTGCCGCTAAATGGCACTTGGAAATAATCAGCAAAGGTTTTTTCCAAAGAACGGTAAAACTCCTCACGCACCGACTTAAAACTCCAGAGAGCTACATTCTTAAAGCGGACAACGACAGGAGTAGTATGCAGGGGTTGATTATCCTCATCCAGAAACACCAGTGCATGTTCTGAACACACATCCATTGTTTTCTTGTCAAGGTTATGCTTGTATTCATCATAAAGCCCAACAAAAGAACCACCTAAGTCTTCAACATCTGACTTATAACGGATATATTCTGGTACAAAAGCTAAAACTAGTAACCGTGCTTGAGTAATTAAGAGTCCAGTAACATCTTCAGTTAGGGTGACAATGGTTAGGTCGTTTTCATCAGGCATATCAAGCCAGCCAGCCTTTTCTAGCTGATCTTCTGGAATTAGAAGTCCGGCGGGTTTGTCATTAACGACAATGCCGTAAGGCAGTAACGGTCGTCTAACTTGGTTATAACTGTCGCTGAGAAGTTCTGGGTCAATATCGTCAATATCAAGGTCTGACAATTGAGTGTTAGGAGCTTTAGATTTAGCTTTGGGATTAGAAGCAGCAGTTTTGGCAGTAGATTGATTGGAGCGATTAGAGTTGTTTGAAACCCTAGATTTAACCATTGGAGTACATAAATATGATTGCCCAACGCATGAGGCGTTAGCCTCAAAACTTATTTACCAACCGTTGTTTATGAGGCAATTACTCTCCACCACAGATTTAAATTACGCCATAAAATAAAGTATCTTGAATGCTAATTTACAAACTAGCGAAAATATATATGAGTATGAAAAGAGGTTAATCATGAAATTATCACCACTATATATACAGTGGGAGCAAGAGGCTCAAAAGCAAGGGCAACGTATGGTTGTAGAGAATTTACTAACAGTTCGATTTGGTACGCTAGATGAACAATTAGCCACAATTATTCAGCCTATTCTAGAGTTACCTTCACAAGAGTATGCTTCTTTACTGTTGCAGTTATCGAATCTCTCCCGTGAGGATTTATTGGCGAAGTTTAACAGCAACCACTCATAAAGCTGTTATGTATCTGACACTCCTCTAGAAATAGAGTTTCTAACACCTCTAAAAAAAATGTCCAGAAGGTCAATACTTTAGCTTTCACTTGGTAGCTAAAATTTCTGTTAAATGCATACTTAACTGCT
>NZ_CP040284.1:0-64430 GCF_013393925.1 Nostoc sp. C057
ATGCCTCTATATTCCCCGTACAGTGGCCCTGAGAAGGTTAAATATTTATTTATTGACGGTGGCTGCTTAGATTCACTTCTAGAAGCACTGTCGAATGGACTTTTTGGAGGAACAAAGCTTGAGATCGACTACGCTCGATTAGCAACGGGTTTTCATAAAGTTTTCTACTACGATTGTTTACCTGCCAAAAAACAAGGGGAGGATGAAACAATTTGTCATAATCGAATTCAAACTAAAGTTGAGCTATTCAATAACTTAAGATCAGTTGAGAAATTTCATGTGTATGAAGGAACTGCTCGCTACCGAGATAGGCGTAGAGGACAGGAACAAAAGCAGGTTGACATCATGATTGCTGTAGATATGCTAACGCACTCCTTTCGGCGAAATATGCATGAAGCAACCTTACTAACAAGTGATTTAGACTTTAAGCCTCTTATTGATGCTCTTGTGCAAGATGGAATGTACGTATCGCTATGGTATCCGAAAGGTAAAACAAATTATGAGCTAGTTGACTCTGCTGATTCTAGACGACCAATCACAGTTCATAACGTCCAACAATGGTTGACTGATACTTCCAAAACACAAATAAAAACTCCTGTTATCGAACAATTTAATTCTTCCAATCCTGGGGCATCCTGGCGATATCTCGACACAATCAAAAAAGCAACCTATGAGGCATTCTTTTATGAACAAGCAGGTAATTATAGTGCTTCAATTCTAGTAAAGAGTAATTATTATTTATGTGAACATCCTAATTTAGAACAACTGAAGTTCTACGTAGACAATATTTATAGCCCAGATGTTAGCAGAGGATGAATTATGTATTGAAAAGTTAAATAAACTCGATTTTGTGTGGGGTAAAATCACGATTTGTATAAGTTTACATAAAGTCAAACTACTATTTCCCGATATCGGGAAATAGTAGTATCACGACATCTGTTGAGAGGGGGCAGGGAACATCACCCATCATTTACCTCCAAAAGCCGCCTTAACTCCTGCTTTAAAACCTCTGGATCTGGCAAATAAAGTTGATATCTTGACACAAAAAGCTGATTAGAAATACCACCCGTCGCATACTCAACCAAAATCTCATCCTTATCTCGCGCCAACACAATCCCTATCGGCTCGTTGTCATCCTCCATATTCTCCTCAGCGCGAAAATAATTTAGATACATATTCATCTGTCCAATATCCTGATGACTTACCGCTTGCGTCTTGAGATCGATTAAGACAAAACACTTGAGAATGCGATGATAAAACACCAAATCCACAAAAAAATGCGTGTTGTTTAACGTAATTCGGTATTGCTGCCCAATAAATGCAAACCCCTTGCCCAACTCAAGTAGAAACTTCTCCAACTCAGCAATTAAACGATTTTCTAACTCACTCTCACGATAATTGCGGTCTGGTAAATCCAAAAACTCGAACACATAAGGATCTTTGACCACATCCCGCGCCGACTCGATCCGTTGCCCATCCTTAGCTAGTGCCAAAATCTCCGCCCGATCCTTACTCAACGCCACCCGCTCAAACAAAGCCGAATCCTTCTGGCGTTTCAACTCCCGCACACTCCAGCGATCTTGGATGCACTGCTGCTCATAAAATGACCGCGCCAAATCATCGGAAATAGCTAAAAGCTCCGTATAGTGCGACCAACTCAATTTGCCAGACAGTGTTTGGCAATTCTCATAGTTCAAATAAAACAGACGCATATACTGCAAATTAGAACGGCTAAACCCCTTACCATACGCAGCTTTCAAATCTCGTGAAAGCACCTGTAACAACTTACTGCCATATTCTGCCCGTTCCTTGCCCGCTTGCTCAAACTCGACAATATAACGCCCAATCTGCCAGTAAGTTTCTACTAAAACTGAATTAACCTGCTCAAAAGCCCGTTGTCGCCCCAACGCCAAACACTCACCAATGCGATCTAACAACTGCTGATATGAACCATCATTAACCGTTAAATCACTCATAACTCAAACCCCAACGAGAGCCAACTGCGTCTGAAATCTCCAAACAGATGTAATAATGTAATTATGTAAATAAATACAAGTGTAATAATGTAATTTATTACATTAGCTTTTTAGCTCCTCCTCAACTAGAGCAATCATATATTCCTTAATGGTGATGCCTTTTTTGGTAGCACGGATTTTAATCTCCTGGTGCTGTGCCTCTGTAACTTCAAAAGTAACGCGCTTGCTTTTGCCATTTTTAGCTTCTTCTATCCCTGTAGTACTAGGAGTTTCAGCACCATTACGACTTTCCACCCACGCTGCTGCTTCATCTTTTACAGGCGTTTTCTGAACACCTGGCCTCAAGCTTAGTTTTTGTGATTTTTTAACTTCTGCCATGATTCGTTTCCTCTCTTGCTTCTAATATCTCCTCAACAACTGCTCGTACTTCATCACTGGCAGCACTTTTCGGGGCAGCCTCCAAAACAGTACTCCCAATGTTCAAACACTGAGCAAATGCTACCCTTTGACTTATCTGTGCTTTTAACACTGGAAAGGGGTATTCTCCTAAAACTTCAGTTACTTCTCGCCCAAGAGCAGTGTTCGCTATCTTTCTGTTGATTAGAAATGCTGCTGTTAGGTCTGGCTTATATATAGTGGCCTCTTGTACCAGTTCTACGACCTCATGCACCGCCCACACATCCAAAGGAGATGGTTGTACAGGAATCAGCACAAAATCCACTGCCATGATTGCTGATCTGGTTAAGTCAGAAACTCTTGGCGCACCATCAATGAAAACAAAATCATACCCCTGCGCTAGTTTGGGCAATTCTTTATGCAAGATAGGACGATCCAAACCAATAACGCTAAATGGAGCTTCACTATTACGTGCTGCTGCCCAGTCACGGGTTGAGCCTTGAGGATCAGTATCAACAAGTAATACTCGATACCCTCTCATAGAAAAAGCATGAGCCAAATGGATAGATACTGTGGTCTTGCCACTGCCCCCCTTCTGGTTCAAAACTGCAATTTTCATAAATGTGTTTTTGTAAAAATGTAATTCATTAGGTGATGACAAATTCCAGAAAGTAACAATACCAAGCTTAATCCCTAAATTACAAATTTACAAATGCACAAAAGAGTATTAATACAAATGTAATTAATTACAAAAATACATTTATAGCTATCAATTGACCACTTTTACACGGTCTTTGCGTCTCAGTAATCTAAAGCTAAATTAATTACAAGCTTATCTAATGTCTGTTGTGATCTCAAGGCAGGCTTGTTTGTTATTAGTAGAGTACATTCTTTCAAGAAACCCAAATTACACGGTTGTCGGCTCAATGCCAAAAAAGCGCTCGCGTTAGCTCAATATATATAGGCAGTAATTACACGTAATGGCTCTTTAATTTAATGCACTCGCAGTTTTGATGTCGGAAAAATTATATATAATCCTACCGTAAAGGGTGATTATACGGAAATTTCCTGTATAATAAATAGTTGGGCGGGGGAAAGGCAGTACATGAGCAGCAATTCTGAGAGATGGCGACGTATGGTTCAAGTATAAGCGGTACTCGAACGTACTTTGTTGTTAAAACGCGATTCTTTCGCTCTCTTCAATGGAAGGGAGCTTCGTAACATGTGCATTTCAGCAGGGAGGTTCGTATGAAAAACTTTGTTCCAACAAGTATCGCATTGGCAGGTCTTGTGATGCTTGCTGCGTCCGCAGCGCCTATACACGCGCAATGTGCCTCGCCGAAGTATGTTAGCGGAGTTTGGAAGGCGAATGATGGGGGCACATACCACCTTCATGCCATCGGCAGTACCATTTGGTGGGTCGGAATGAGCGGTGACGACGGTCGTTCCTGGACGAACGCGTTCAAAGGTACGCGAAACGGCAATATCATTGATGGGGAGTGGGCCGACGTTCGCGGACAACCGTGGGGACATGGAACGCTCAAGCTACGGATCTCAGGTACAACTTTTATGGAGAAGATCGACGGCACTGGCAGCGGATTCGGCGGGATTCGTTGGGGCCGTGGCGGATGTAACGACACGCAAGGCAACCCAGGGTAGTGTGAAGGTAGCTGCAACCAGGGGCAAGCTGAACAGTTTAGTTTATATAAATTGATAAATATGTTTTCCGCCTAAGCAGCGATCGCTCTTGTTGGGTAATCTGCGGCTGAATGCCAAAAAAGCGATCACGCCAGATCAATATATATAGGCAGTAATTACACGTTTTGGCTCATTCGTGTAATACTGCATCACTAGCTTGTTATAATTTTTACTAGACTGGCGTTAAGCGTAATTATCGCCCAATGATTTTAATTTTTTACGAATATTGGTTGTGCTGGGATGATCTACCCCTAAGCTAATTTCAGCAATTTCCAATGCTTTTTTATAAAGTGGTTCGGCTTCGGTGTAGCGACCTTGGTCTGAGTACAGTACTGCCAAGTTGTTGTAGCTGGTGGCAACATCTGGATGCTCTTCTCCCAGTAACCGTCGCCTTAGTTCTAATGCTTTTTTACAAAGTGGTTCGGCTTCGGTGTAGCGACCTTGGTTTGAGTAAAGTGCTGCCAAGTTGTTGTAGCTGGTGGCAACATCTGGATGCTCTTCTCCCAGTAACCGTCGCCATAATTCCAATGCTTTTTTACAAAGTGATTCGGCTTCGGTGTAGCGACCTTGGTCTGAGTAGAGTGCTGCCAAATTGTTGTAACTGCCCGCAACATAATGATGCTCTTCTCCCACCAGCCGTTGCGTTAGTTCCAATGCTTTTTTATAAAGTGCTTCAGCTTCGGTGTAGCGACCTTGGTCTGAGTAAAGTGCTGCCAAGTTGTTGTAACCGATGGCGGTACAAGGAGACTCTTTTATCCGCAGCCGCTGCCTTAGCTCCAATGCTTTTTTGTTGAGTGCTTCGGCTTCGGTATAGCGACCTTGGTTTGAGTACAGTCCTGCCAAGTCGTTATAACTAGCGGCGACATCCGAATGCTCTTTTCCCAATAGCCGTTGCCTTAGTTCCAATGCTTTTTTATAAAGTGGTTCGGCTTTGGTGTAGTGACCTTGGTCTGAGTACAGTCTTGCTAAATGATTGTAACTGGTGGCGACATCCAGATACTCTTCTCCAAAACGGGATATTAATACTGATACACATTGCTCACACCAAGGTTGAGCAAGCGCATATAATCCCTGTCCAGAATAAAATCTATTTAAGCCATGAAAAACTTCACCTAAATATTCATTACTGACTGCATTAGTCAGATTTTGTGCTACCTCTGCCAAATGAGGTATAGCATCTTTTACTGAATCTATATCTCTACGGGTTGGTGACGTAGGAATCTTTCGTGCAACTGCCACCATTGCATCTGCAACAGCGCGTTTTAGTTTCTCTGCTTCTGTTGATTGACTGTTTTCACTGACTTGCACGATCAATTGCTCTAACTTACCTTGTAAAAACTTCCAAATTATGGTTCTTCCTCCAATTTACTTCTAAAGAACTCTCGAATTAGCGAATGTAGACGGTAAATTTGTTCCTTTTCGTGTGAAAGTTGAAGTAAATGGAAGTCTAGTAGCTTAGTTCTAGCTTTTTCCACTTCTTCAACATCAAATTCCCTACCATCGTCGGAGTTCTCACAGTACTTTTGCTCAACCGACTTGGCTAGATCCCAAGGAATAGGTGCAGGTGCAAACAAACTCAGCAACTTACCTAAATGTTGGCTGTATTGACCCAATTCGGTTTTACTCAACTCATCCCAACTCAACTCAAACGCAGCTTCGACTCCCCGCTTTGCTGTTGATGTACGGTTTGCTTCATCTAGCTGGAGAGAATCATGCTGAATTGCAAGCCGTTTCTTCGCTTTCTGTTCTAGTCTAAATAATAATGTGGATAGTGATAAATCAGTACGTTTGAGCAAATAGCGACTAACTAACTCGATTCCTAATGGCAAATGCTCCAACCACTGACAAAGTGTTTTCGCAATATCTAACTCCTGCTGAACTCGTTCTTCCCCAATTAGAACAATCAACAGTTCTAAGGACTGTTCTTCTGATAGAACGTCAAGAGGAATCGACTTGATGGGTGGCCCAAACTTGAGCCGAGTTGTCATCAAGATTTTAAACTGATTTGATGCCGGAGGAGGCAAGTACGACTCAACATTACGACTGTAGTTGACCACATCATCCAACACCAGCAGGAAATTTCCCTTGGGCCAGTTCTGCCAGCAAAAAGCAACTTGGTCGGGAAGTTCCAGCTTATCTGGGATTTTCAAATTCAGTTGAGATTGGGCAAAACCAACCACCTGTGTACCAATATTAAATTCTCTGGCAAGTAACCAGCAAATTCCTCCCTCGTAATCAGATTTATACTGCTGAGTATACTGAATTGCTAGTTCCGTTTTACCTACGCCTCCCATTCCTTGAACAGCAGAGATGGCAATTAGATTGTCCTGTTGTAATGTTGTATGTACTCTCTCCAGATACACTTCACGCCCAATAAATTTAGCAACCCCACTACGGGGAACATTATTTGGGGGATTTAACTTTACCCGTTCCCGTTCGGGCGTAGGTAGTCAAATATTGAAAATACTATCTCTTTGGTCAATGGTTTGTGTTTGAGCCGCATTAATAGCTTTTCCAGTATTTTGGATAAAACTTGACGGATATGATTTTTGAGATTTCTCCACAGCTTCTTTTATCTCCCTCAAAATTTCAGCCAAGTTTGCTGGTGGATTAGTTTCTGCTGCTGCCACTAATTCCTGTGCAGCTTGAGCGACTTCAGGATTAGCCTTAGCCGCAGATTCTACTTCCAGTACAGCTTTGCCGTAATCGAGTGGTTGAGATGGTGCTTTATCAATCGCAACTACAGTCTGGGGAGAATGTTTTTTAAGGCTAACTAAAAATTTACCAGCTTTATTCAATAAAATTTCTGTTCCCTTTTCGGTTGTTTTTTCTAAGACTTTGGTGGCAACTATAGTACCAAGAGCGATCGCACCAGTAGTTAATAGCTCCATTTACTACCTCGTAAGCACGGCATTCTATTTGACTATTACTACATAGTTTCTGTACTAAATTCTGCCATTAATAGAACAAATATCTAATTAGCTTATGTTTAAGCTCATACATTTATTCAGCACTACACCTTTGGGCTAATACGTGTAATACAAGCCTCAAAGTCTTCTCAATTCATTCATATCCCCGGTCGCCATAAAAATACCTCCAAAGTCAAGCAGCAACACCTAATGTCGGTCAGTAGCATTAGAGGCCGGAGTTTCAACTTCCAAGTTGTCCTCCCGCTTCTTTACTGAAAAATCCGGCTCATTTTTACTACTTTAAGCAAGACCAGCAGCACCAGCAATGGCGGTTCCTGCAAGCCCAAGTGCCAACCCGTCAGCAGAGTTTTGTAGTCTGATGAGTGACAGGAAATGACTTTAAAGGTACTGGGCAGCCTAGTGTTATGATATTGGATTTCAAGCTGCGAACTCGCTTGCCAGTTCCAAGATATGAGTTGACTAAATGTAGGTATTGTCAACTGAGTCAAATTCCATATAATAGATAATAGTCCAGCCAAACTAATAGGTCATTCTGAAAAGAAGCCATCGAAAAATCAATTTCGGTGGCTTTTTGAGTTTTTATCGTGAAATTTCTTCAATAATTTCATGATAGTGACGATTGAGCCTTGTTCGGTTATTACACTTCTATTACCATCAAAAATATGCCAAACAATTTGGTTCCTAAATTATCCAAATTCCACAATTTTGGGGGTAAATATTAGTAGTTTTATTGAGGAATCGGGCTCGATTTTTGTGCATAAGCGGCCTGCTTGGGGTATGCACAAAATGATAGACTAATTCTAAGCTTTAATCCGAAAACTCATCATCTATTGGAGTGATTGAAATCTTTGTTGAAGTTAAATCAGGAAGTAAGTAGGTGGGTGGGAAAAAACCCAACTATATTAAGATAAATAAATACGGAAAATGTACTTACAGAGGTAACAAATGTTATGGGCGCTCGCTTAAGGGTATTCCTCACGCGTGAGCAAGACCAAACCCTGTTAAACCTGAGAACTGTGGATGTACCACAGAAAGTTAAAGATCGAGCAGAGGCAATCAGATTAAACGCGCATGGTTGGTACGTAGAAAAAATAGCTGCTCACTTTGACTGGAGTGTTCAAACAGTAAGAGAAGTCTTACATAAATGGCAGAAGTTAGGTATAGAAGGGCTTTGGGAATTACCAGGTCGAGGAGGAAAACCGAAGTGGAAGGAGGAGGACATAGTATTGTTGGAAAAATGCCTCAGAGAAGAACCACGTACATACAATAGTTTTCAACTCTCCCGGAAATTAGAAAGCGAGCGCCACATAAAATTGAGTCCCGACAGATTAAGACGGGTACTCAAAAAAGGGGGTCTATTGGAAGCGAGCCAAGAAGAGCCACAAGAGAAAACAAGACCCCGTAGTCAGAGCGAAGAAACAAGCAGACCTAGATATGTTGGAATTATCCGCAGCTACCGGAGAAATAGACCTAAAGTATCTAGATGAATCAGGATTCTGTGTGTGGAGTGAACCAGGTTACACCTATTACTTTAGAGGTGAGCAAAAACGCTTAGAGCAAACCAAGCGTCGTGGTCGGAGATTAAGTATTATCGGGTTTCTTCAACCTTTAATCAGCTTTATTTACGGTCTAGTTATTGGTGGTGTTAGTCGTAAATCTTACATTCAAATGATGGAAATTGAAGCGACGGAAGCTCAAAAAACCGGGCGCACTAGGGTAATTGTGCAGGATAACGGACCGATACACCGATGTCTTGAAGTGCAAAAACTATGGTTAAAGTGGGAACAGATGGGTTTGTACATCTTCTTTTTGCCTGCATACTGCTCCGAGATGAATCCAATTGAATTGGAGTGGCAGCACCTGAAAAAAGATGAATTATGTGGGCAAATATTTGATGATGAGTTAGACCTTGCTTACGCGGTGATTGATGGCGTTAAAGCTAGGGGAGAAAAAGGCAACCACAGTACAAAACGTATTAAATTTGGCTCTAATGGCTCTGGTTAAACTTTCGTTACATAGTTGTAAATTTTCCCACCTACCTACTTAAAGATGAAAAGAATAATTGGTTACGCCAGAGTATCTTCTCGTGAGCAAGCCGAAGACCATCAAGCTTTAGAACAACAAATTGCCCGTCTGTTAAAAGCTGGAGCGACTGAAATCTTTGTTGAAGTTAAATCAGGGCGGCGAGATGATAGAGCCAAATTAAATCAACTTATTATTTTAGTGCAACTAAAGCAAGTTGATGGAGTAATTGTCACCAGAATAGATAGAATTGCTAGGTCTTTACCCAAGTTGCGACAGTTTCTCGATGTTTTTGTAAATTCTGATGTCAACCCAGGGCAAACGCATCTTATTTACTAATAAAAACTAAGGGAGATTCCAAAATGACATAGATAATTGCAAAAATCGGTGAAATGATAAATAAAATAAATCAAATATTTTTCAAAATTTGAATTAGCTTATCTTCAACTGAATGACTAATCGTCAATACTAAAATAATTCAATTATGAGCTACATAAGAATATATTTACTTAGAGAATAAATAAAACTTTTATGTAAAACATTCAACTCAAGTTTTGATGTACTATTTTAAGCTAACGCTAAAATACTTAGTAAGTATTTGTTATCCATCGCCGCGAGAAACTGTTTATTTTTGATTCCACGTTTGACACGCTTCTCTTGACTTAAAAGATTGACTGCAAGATGTCTGAGAATTGCAAAATTATGTGGGGCATTATCTTTTCTAATTCGACAGTCATCTTCTCTTAAGGCAACATCCAATAGCCAATGCAATGAATTTTCAATTCCCCAATGACTGCGAATAGAATTACCAAACTGTTTAGCATCTGACTCAAGGCTACTGATAAAATACCGAGTTTCAACCGTTGTTTCACCATTGAATGAACGGACAGATTCTACCATGCCAACACTATTAAAATTTGACCAAATTGAATCTGGGTTAAGCCGAGATTCAATTTGAGAGAACATTACGTAATTGCGGATTTCATGACGACCATGCCCTGTTTCTTCTGTTTTATACGTGCTATGTGCAATCCCCTCAAATCCTGTAGCTATGCCTGAAGAGAATAGTTTTTCTACTTCATCATAAAGATTTCCTTGATTCTTCTTTAACCCAATTACATAATCTGCATTTTGCTGTGTGATTAGCTTCACAATCTCCTTCTGGCAGCCAATTGCATCAATGGTCACAATACATCCTGACAGTTCTAATACCTTTAATAATTCTGGAATTGCTGTAATTTCATTTGATTTTTGATCTACTTTTACTTGTCCCAGCACTAATTTATTTGTAGTTGCCCAGGCACTTACCATTATAATTGCGCTTTGGTCACTACTTGTATCATAAGAACCACGTAAAGTTTTCCCATCAAGCGCGACAACTTCACCATCAGTTATCTTCTGTATTGATTTCATCCAGCTCAGAAAACATTCCTGGAACTGTTGAGGATTTATTTGTGCAAATACTCTTGCAAATGTATCGTGGGACGGAATCCCATTTGGTAATTCTAAAAATGTTTTTAACCATTCATACTTTGCACAACCATAAGTCTCTACGGCTACCCAACCATCCGCACCACAAATCACAGCACATACGGCAATGGTCATGATATCGATTAATTTATGTCGTTTGGTGCGATCTACTCGTGGATCTTGTATCACCGCAAAATGGTCAGCAATCGTAATTTTGGGTTTCAGCTTCATAGAGAGGAGAATAAGAACGTAATTCTTCTTTCTGATAAATGTGAGAATACCACGTTCAATGAAGGCCAGCCGTCCTCACTTTCACAGCATCTGTAAAAGTCACTTTGATCGGAAGGGCGATGGTGTAACCGTCCTTCCCGGCGGCGATCGCATAAATTGAGCTTTTCTTTGTGCTGATCTTCTCATAATTCCTAGTCATTAATCTAAAACTATTGAGAATCAGACTGTGAGAAAACCTACGCTAGAAGAGTGGAGAACTGACCGTGAAAGCTCAGGCAGCCGTCGGCTGCCTCTAACTCCCCCCTCGTAATGATTATCATTTTTATAACGAGTGAGATTTAATTTCCTCAAAGCCTTATGTAGTTTGAGTCTTGGTGTATTTCGCCCTGATTCAGGCTCGTCAATATTTAGATGCGTTTGCCCTGGATGTCAACCTGGTCATCTTAGATCAAAGTATTGATTTAAGCACATCTCAGGGGAAATTAATGGTCAATATACTCGGTTCCTTTGCTGAGTTAGAAGTGGACATGCTATCCGAAAGAGTCAAACATGGAAAACAACATGGGAGAAATCAAGTAAAAGCTTGTGAGCAAGCTCCTTGGGGTTATGTAGTTCAAGATAGCAAGTATATTTTAGATAACAGTCCCTATCTTTGCCTAATTACTGAAGATAGACCAAAAAATTACCTTCAGTTGAAAAACTCTGATATTCCCCTTGAACAACTTCCCGGAAGAACTGTAGCTCAACTAGGAAAAGAATTTATTCAAAGCTATATCCAAGAAAAAAGCATCAGAGGAGCTTTGAGATGTGTATTTAAAAAATATGGAGTAGGCAAAACTAGTGCCAAAATCAACTCTCATGACCGAGTATTTTATTGGACACAAAGAGGTTTTTCTCTTTGGTTAATTAATCCTGTACTTTCTGGACACACATCTTACCTGAAAGAGAATAAAAGAAATCACTTAAAACACCCTAGCGAATGGACAACTATTAAAGATACTCATCCAGACCAAAGACTGATGACTGATGAAGAGGCAGCAGAAATTCAATATCTGCTTGAATTCAATAAAAAGATAGGTAGCGGAGCCTTGGGACAAAAAGCTGATGCTAACAATCATTACCGAGAGTATGCTTATCAAGTGGGAATGATTTTTTGTGGAGAATGCGGCTCCAAATGTACTACTAAATCTAGTTCCAGCAAGCACAAACAGTATTCTTACTATGCCTGTAGATATTCCCAACTAGGTTGTAGTAATTCTCGCTCAGTTATCCGAAAAAAAATTGAAGATAATTTGATTAAATCTTTAGTTCAGAAGTCTCAGAAGTTTGCTATAGGCTCGGACTTTGATGATGACTATATTTCATCCAACTCAGACCGAGTAAGCGCATTACAAGCCAAGTTAAAAACGATATCAGAAATTTCTGACTCAGATCCAGATTTGGAGAAATTTAAGCAGAAGCTACGTCAGCAGATTGCATCGGCAGTTGATTCATCTAGTTCAGATTACCTGAGTAGTTGTACAGCTAGTGAAATTCTGCGGACTGGAAACAATTTAGCTTTCTGGCATACGCTGTCTAACGACGAGAAAGTTGGACTTTTTCCCCGATTGGTTTCTCAAATCTTTATCAACGATGGAGAAGTGAAATCGGTTGTTTTCATCGATGAGTAGACGTATCTTGAAAGTCTACTTTTACCCAGGATTGTAAGAGCAGCAACCCATGTACTCTCTTGCAAAAGTACGTGGACTGCTCTGTTTGTGGGAAAATTTAATACTTTTAACCCTTCTTCCAACCCCCATCTGAATAATTTGTCTAGTTTCATCTCTAGGAGCGTATTAAAGATGATAAGTCCTCTTGAACAATTTCAACTAAATAAACTTAGAACCCAGATTGCCTATGCTATTGTGCTGAAAAAAGAGAATTTTCGGGAACCAGAGGTAATTGGTTCGTTTAGCTGTCCCTTTTGCCAATCCCAGCTAGTTTACCAGAGGATGCAGCGCAAAGATGGCGATACCCATATTTGTCGCCAATGTCAACACAACTTCTCAATGGAGTTGGTTGATGGGTGTAGATGTTGGTTTCCAGGAAAGCTTGCTAAATGCCATGATTGTTCTCGCTTTCAAGCGATGCTACCGCTGCTTAAGGAAGCGAATGATGGTTTACGTAATCTCAGTCGCCAAGAGTTAGAAAGCTTATTGTCCCACCTCTATAAACAGGGATGAAATGAGAATCCGAATTTTTCAATGACCAAAATGGTTTTATCAATAGGTATGAAGTTAACCCCAGATGGGTGGTGCGATTCATGAATTCTCTGTAAAGAACATGAATCTTTTTCGGAACTTGCCACCACTAAGGCTGTATATCCCTACATACCGAACCACTTATACAGTAACCGGGGCATTGAATTTATCAAGCCCCATGTAAATTTCTAGCTTTACTAAAACTGCTCTCTTGTCAAAACTTGAGAGCAGTTTTGCATTCTCAATCAGTAACAGCAAAGCGCTCGCGCTTTGTCCTGTTACAAGAGCCATGAAGCATTGGCTGAGGTAGAGCCAGTTTCAATTGCCGATTACACGTAAGACTAACAACGTGGAATTAATTGCAAGTCGCTACAGCTACGCTCGCCTTTGGCGAAGCCTCTCGTAGAGAAGGAATTGCACCTTGTTTACCCCGACCTGACAAAATCGCGTTGCTCCCCTCACTAGACAGCAGTCCTCACACACCCTATTATAAACGAGACGATTCAGTTATCTTGTCTGGAGAATTATGAGTCCGTCAGGAGAGTCTCGATGAATGGAGCCGAAGCTAAAGGGGCCTTTGGAGAAACACTTGCGTCTTATTACCATCAGAGTGATAGCGAAACTGCGACCCTGGCTTGGTCACAGCAAAGTACGTTCGCTATTACACGACTCCACTCGGACGTTGGGCTGCCTGGCACCTCGAACCCTATTCCTGAAGAGCCCGCAATTCACGTATCCGTTGCGATCAAGCCTGTTCCCTTACACAGCTATGAACTTTGTATAGACGACCGCGAGATTGCAGTCCCATACATACCTGCGTACCGGACAAGCATTATCGATCTGCAATCGAAACCTGTGTGCTTCGTTGATTGCGGTTTCGACTATGTTCACTACCACGTACCTCGAGAGGGTCTCGACGAAATCGCGCGAGATCACAACATCCAGCCGATTGGAAGCTATAAATTTGCGATTTGTGAGGATGATCTGGTCATCGCACAGATGACCAAGAACGTTCTGCCATTCATTGGGTCGCAAGATTGGCCTAGTTCCCTCGCTCTCGATCAGTTCAGTCTGATCTTCGGTGCACATCTGCTCCAGAAGTACGGCGGGTTATCTCGTCTACCAGAAGTCTCGCCGCGAGGGCTTGCCCCATGGCAAAAACGTCGGGCCACCGAACTTTTGCTGGAACACCTTGATGGGAATGTCCATCTCACTAGAGTTGCTCAGGAATGCCAAATGTCTGTGAGCCATTTCGCACGGTCGTTCAAAGTGAGCTTTGGTGTTTCGGCTCACCGTTGGCTCATCGAACGCCGCATTGATCGTTCCAAGGAACTTCTCATCCAGACTCGCACTCCTTTAATCGATGTCGCACTGCAATCGGGCTTCTCCGATCAAGCTGCATTCACCCGAACCTTCCATCAGGTTGTGGGCGACAGTCCTGGACGTTGGAGGCGAGAACAAGTCGGTCGCTGAAGTTCACTCTCCGGCAAAGCAGCTAATCAATAAAGACGCAAAAGAGCAATTTCTGGGCTTCACAGATATCTGAAGCCTTGTCTGTGCGCGATCGTGTACGTAATCCTGCTCGTAGGACATTGGCTGCCGTTGCGATCGCGGGCGTATATCCAGCGGACGAGATCAACGGCCGGCAAAAAGATGGCCGAACTGTTCGACATTCTTCAACATTGGACGTGATTCTCTTCCAAACTCTATGTACCGAATGTTGAAAAAGCACTAGGCGAGAGCGATCTCACTCATATCGATTGCGACTAGGAGAGGCTCCTTCACAAGCTGGTAGTCCCCTTCGTATGCATAGATTCGGCGCGTTGTCGGCACAATGATTCCGTCGATGTCACGATAATTCGAGGCGTAATTCAATCCTGTTGCTCCGCCGAGGATGTCTACCGTATAGTCGTGTCGGCGCAGCAGACCGTCCGGTCCGAAGCAGGATATTTGTTCGCGTGTGTGGCTCTTCACGGTATCGGGAAAAGTCACCTTCAAGCGCCGCCACGTTTCGCCTTCGACTTGAATCGAAGAAATCTCCTCAGTAGCGAAGCCTTCATGGGTATAAAGAAATGGAGTATTAAGATACGTCCACAATGCTTCGCCACTGAAGTAGGCTACGTGGATGTCATCCCACGGCGTCTCCCTCTGATGCCCCTCAAAGGATTTCTCTGGGTCATTGCGCGCATCGCTCAATGTGCCATCCGTCTTCTCGATAACGATACGGTTCGGCTCGAAGATAGATCGCTTGTCCTGTCCAGGGAAGTCCATGATGAGCTGCTCTTTCTTCGTCTCGACGGTCATGACGACATTCTTGAGAGCGTCACCCTTGCTCTTCACAAACCAGATCGCTCCCGTGATGGATGCGGCAACTTTCACCGACTTCACTTTGTTCCAACGCTCAAGACCCCCGTGCGCCTTTACGGCCAGATTCAGTAATTCATTCATTGCGACTCCTTCGGATTTATTGATCGGAGTTGAACACGCCACTTATGCTGCACACTAGACCGTAGTACCGGAATGCCGAGGTGTTGCGCCTTCTTGTGTAAGCGATCGCAATCACCTCAGCAGTCGGAAACTTGGCCAGAAACGGTAACTGAACTCCTTTGCGCTATTGGGACATGGTCAGCACTATGCGAAAGCGTGCTTTGCCGGACATCATGCGTGCGTAGGCTTCAGGAGCCTTTTCAAGGGGCATGGTCTCGATCGTGGGACGGATACCCTGAAGAGCACTGAATTTTAATGTGTCTTCCTCCTCGATGGGTGTGCCGACGTTTTCGCCTTGAATAGTCTTCGACCCAAAGATAAGTTGTGTAGGATTAATTTCGATAGGTTCCGAGGAAGCACCGACTACAACGAGCTTGCCACGTGCGGCAAGACCCCCGACAAGAGGACCCATCGACTTTCCACTAGCCGCAGTGGCGAGAATCGCATTCGCTCCACCCATTTTGAGGAGGGCCTCTGCGGGATTCTGCTCTGTGCTGTCAATGTACTCATGCGCCCCCAACTGGCGAGCCAGTTTTTCTTTTCCCTTTCCCCTCTGAATCGCCAAGGTGTGAAATCCCATCCTGGATGCGAATTGCAAAGCCAGATGACCCAAACCCCCGATACCTTGTATGGCGACCAAATCTCCAGCGCGAAGCTTTGAGTTGCGGAGTGCGTTGAAGGTAGTGAGACCCGCGCATAGAAGCGGAGCAACGTCTACAGAGGAAAGTTCTTGCGGAATGGAGGCAAGCGCCCGCGCCTCAGCGATGACGACTTCCGCATAGCCACCATCTGTCGTAATACCAGATATAATTAGGTTGGCACAATTAACTATGTCACCGCGTCGGCAGGGTTCACAGTAGCCGCACTCGCCACCGAACCAACCAACACCCACGCGCTGGCCGACCTCCCAATTCACGACGCCCTTTCCAACGGCTTCGATCCGACCAGCGATTTCGTGACCTGGCACGCGCGGATAGATAATTCCTGGCAAGGAGTTTTCGACGGTAACTGAGTCGCTGTGACATACACCGCAAGAATCCACTCGGATGCGGACTTGTCCGGCTCCAGGATCGGTAATCCTTCGCTCGACGAGGTTGAAAACACCCGGAGAGGTCACTTCTACTGCTTTATAGGAATTTTTCATGGGTTGATTCACCTGTGCTGAGTTGTGGGGCTTACTATGCGAGAGAAGCCGCCGCGAGTGCGATGATGTCGGCGACATCTTGCGGGCGGGAAACAAAGGGAGCATGGCTCGCCGACACAGACTGCACCGTGGCACCCATCCGTTTAGCCATGAACTCCTGGGCTGGCGGTGGGATCATGTGGTCGTCCGTGCACACCAGATACCAAGAAGGAATCATCTTCCAGGCCGGCACACCTTCTTTGTCGGTGAAGCTGGCGACGCTCAACGGTCTCTGCACCGCAGCCATGACGGCAGCTTCAGTTGGGCTGGCATCCGAGGCAAACGCCTCATGAAAGCCGTCTCGGTTGATCCAAAGAAAACCGTTGTTGTCAGACCATATCGCCGTAGAGCCAGGCGACGGTGGACCCTGTTTGCTGAGGGAATCAAGGCTCTCACCTTGGTCAAGACCGAAAGCTGTGATATAGACGAGGGCTTCCACGTCGGGAGTCTCGGTGGCCGCGCCAGTGATCACGGCGCCGCCGTAAGAATGCCCAACTAGAACCGTGGGTCCTGTCTGCATTGAGAGAAGACGACGCGTGACCGCAATGTCATCCTCAAGCGAAGTCAGCGGAATCTGCGCCGCTGTCACACTTAAACCCTTCGCCTGGAGCAAAGGGATTACCTTGCTCCAGCACGAGCCGTCAGCCCAAGCACCATGTACCAACATCACATTTATACTTTTGTTCATACTTCCTCTATTTGGAAAACAAGTTATTCGTTCACTCTCTCGTGTTCGATGCGCTACACCAAGGCGTTCTCGTGATAGAACGGGTAGTCCGTGTAGCCGTGCGCGTCGAACGTGTAAAAGGTGTTGCGATCGTAAGCCGTAAGTGGCAGCCCCTCCTTGAGACGGCGAGGCAGATCGGGATTAGAGATGAAATGGCGGCCGAAAGCCACCGCGTCTGCGGTTCCGTTTTCCAAGATGGCCTCGGCAGTGTCTGGCTCAAATCCACCAGCAGCGACGATCTTGCCTTGGAAGATCGTCCGCATTTGCTCGGCGGCGATTGCCCCTTGGTGCTCCAGAACGACCACATTGCCCTTCACGCGTGGTTCTATGATGTGGAGGTAAGCAAGTCCGATCTGGTTTAGTTGTTCTGCGACGTACTGGAAGAGCGCCTGCGGGTTGCTGTCAGACATGCCATTCCATGTGCCGCTCGGACCGACGCGAACTCCAACGCGATCGCTCCCCCACACTGAAGTCATCGCTCTGACCACCTCAAGTAGGAATCGCGACCTGTTCTCAATGGAGCCTCCATACTCGTCGTTTCGCTTATTGCTGCCGTCTTGCAAGAACTGATCCATCAGGTACCCGTTGGCAGCGTGTAGCTCTACGCCTTCAAAACCGGCATCCATAGCCCGTTCTGCCGCCCTACGGTAGTCCTCAACGATGAGTGATATCTCTGCGATGGCAAGCGCTCGATGCGGTGACGGCTGAACCCAACCGCTGGATGCTGAAACCAAATGCGACGGGTTCTGCCAGTAAGCCGGATCGACGGAAGCGGAGACAGGCATCTCGCCACCAGTCAGATCGACATGCGAGGAACGCCCGGTATGCCACAGCTGTGCAAACATATGCCCGCCCTTTGCATGGATGCCGGAGACGACCTTCTTCCAGCCTTCAACCTGCTGGTCGGAATAGAGTCCTGGGGCACCTAGCCATCCACGGCTCGTGACCGAGATGTTGGTGGCTTCGCTGATAATGAATCCACCCTCCGAAGCCCGTTGAGCGTAATACTCAGCCATGAGATCGCCGGGAATGGAATCGGGCTGAATAGACCGTGAGCGAGTCAATGGAGCCATCACGACGCGATGCTTCAATTGCATTGCTCCAAACTGAACGGGAGTGAAAAGTGTGGCCCTGTTCATTGTCATGTTCATCTTGGCATCTCTAACTGTGATAATCCGCGCTGGCAACAAATCCAGGTTAGCCGGATGGGTTAGCGGAATTCTTGTTGAAATCGGTCATTCTTCTGGCTTCTTTATGAGCGAAATTGCAAATACCTCTCGGACGCTTCGATGCTACTAAGTTTAGCGACCTGGAATGCTAATCGCTCAGACCTGCAATTAAGACATTTACAAAGCAAGATTATGGGTCTTGTCCACTTTTGGTGATCATGGAAAGAGGATATTAGTTTATGCGATCGCAATTTTCAAGCTCCGACCTCGCAAGAAGGGTTAGCAGCACTGGCTTCCAAAACCATTGATATAGCTAGCTTGTGGCAACTAAAGTAATAAATTAAGTCCTAGAGATTCTTACTATGTGGTTTTTGAAAGCATTTTTACGGTATTGAATTAGATATAAGTCTAAAGTAATAATACTTTAAAACTATTAGACCTTTATGGTATTATTTAATGAGAATCGCCTCATTAATGTGATTTGAACGATAATTTGGTTCTTGTCAGCTTTTGGTGATCAATAGTGGGCTGGTTTAGGCAGAAGGCAGGAGGCAGAGGGCAGAAGCAAGAAAGAATAAAATCACAGAAAGCCATGTGGTATAAGGGTTACAGAATCTCTACATCACAAGAAAAGTCTTCAGGTTGGATCTGGATCTTTGTCACAAGTTCTACGACGACAAACAAAATCTTAAAACCCTTCTGCCTCCTGCCTCCTGCCTTCTGCCTTAAAGCGCGTAACCTTTCATCATCACCAAAAGTTGCCAAGAACCTTAATGTGGTTTCAAAATCGCCTTGTTTGCGGTTTGAAGCGTTTATGTTTGCAGTTCGCTACAATTACATAGGTTAATTGTTTGTATGTTTTTTGAAAACTTATTTACATCCTCATTAGAGGAGAAATTTATTTCGCCTATCATTCGCCAACCCCGTAAAGGAGTAGCCCAAATTACACAGTCAATTTTACGTAATCAAAACCGAGTTTTAACTATCAGCAGCCTCATTAATGATATTCATGGTATTCAAGATGTGTGTTTGAGTTTACCTGCGGTAGTTAACCGTCAGGGCGTTACGAGAGTTTTGAATCTCTCGTTGAATCAAACCGAATTACAGCAGTTACAACATTCTAGTAAAATTCTCCGCCAGACTATTGAGCAGATGGAGAAGGGGGTTGGGGAGTTATTGTCAGATGATTGACATTTCGAGAGGCCAATGAAGAGAAATTAAATTAGATGAAAGTGTAAGCGCTGACGATTTGACTAAGTAATAATGCTGTATGAGTCTGGATATTGTTGTTTTGCCCTAAGCACGGGCGGGTACGCCAGGAGCAAGCCGCTAATGAACTGCCTTTTTCACATAAAAATTTTTTGTGGTGTTTCCCCTGAAGCCAGTTGATTTTTTCAAAGCTAGAATTTGGGGAAATATTATGTTTTTGTATATAAAATTTCAGTATGGAAAAACCACTGCTTTTAATTCTTTGCACAGGTAATTCTTGCCGAAGTCAAATGGCAGAAGGGTTTTTCAAAGAGTTAGCTGATGATTTATTAACAGCACAGAGTGCAGGAATGAACCCAGCCGCAAAAGTTCATCCTTTGGCTGTTAAAGTCATGGAAGAAATCGGTATAGATATTTCCCAAAACTCTTGTAAGCATCTCAACCTGTTTTTAGACAAAAAGATTGATACTGTGATTACTGTATGCGATCATGCGGATCAAAGTTGTCCTTCTTTACCTTCGGCTGTTAAACGCCATCACTTCAGCTTTCCTGACCCAGCAGAAGCAACAGGAACTGAAGCAGAAAAATTGCAAATATTTCGACGGATTCGTGATGATATAAGTAAGCTATTGTTGGCATACATAGCTGGAAGACGTGATGCCCTGGAATACTCTAAATAGGAGTCAGAGGTATGTTAGCTGACTCATCCAGTCTGCCGTTAACTATGTTTACAGCCTTGGCAGAGCGGAAAGATTTGTTGATGGCATTGACAGATAGATTAGGACGTATTGAGTGGGTGAATCCAGGCTTTGCTGAACGCACTGGTTTACCATCTGATTCGCTAACGGGACAAAAATTTTTTGCTGTACTTGGTTATAACTCTCAATTAAATGTTCAACAAGCTTACATTCGGGAACAACTATTAAAGGGAGAAAGTTTTAAGTTTGAGCTTTCTTATCAAACACATGATGAGAGAATGTGTTGGCTTTTAGTAGATGGACAGCCTATACACAATGCAGAAGGAATAACTAGCCAGTATGCTGTTATGTCTACTGACATTACTTTGCGTAAGCTAACAGAAGAAGATTTAGAGCAAACTCGACAACGGCTCAAACGTTTAGTAGAAAATGTCAATTTAGTGCCTTGGGAAGCTGTAGGTGTTACTCGCCAATTTACTTATGTAGGTCCACAAGCTACTGAGTTATTTGGTTATGATTTAGCCCAGTGGTATGAACCAAACTTCTGGTATTCACACATTCATCCAGAAGATTTACCTCAAGTTATAAATCATCATACTGTCTCACAGGAGCAGGATGATTATATAGTTGAGTATCGTTTTTTGACTGCTGATGGGAGATGGGTGTGGTTGAAAGATATTGTAAACGTTGTCAAATTACCAGACCATAATACACAATTACTTGGCTTTTTGATAGATATTAGTGAAGGCAAACAAACAGAAATTTCTTTACAAGAAGCACTGCATAATCTCGAACAAACAAATCAGCACTTAGAAATTCGAGTACAGCAACGTACTGTCGCTTTAACTCAAGAAAAAGAAAAATTAGAACAAACTTTAAAGCAGTTGCAGAAGGCTCAACTTCACCTGATTCAAAGCGAAAAAATGTCTAGCTTAGGTCAACTTGTTGCTGGTGTTGCTCATGAAATTAATAATCCTGTGAACTTTATCTATGGCAATCTGACTCCTGCTAGAGAATATACCGAAGACTTATTGCACTTATTACAATGCTACCAGCAGCACTATCCAAACCCAAATCCTCAACTCAAAGCAGAAATTGAGGCGGTAGAACTCGACTTTCTGAAGGAAGATTTACCCAATTTGTTATCTTCTATGAATATTGGTGCTAATCGAATTCGGGAAATTGTCTTGTCTCTGCGTAATTTCTCCCGCCTGGATGAAGCTGAATTTAAAGAGGTAGATATTCATGCGGGTATTGATAGCACTCTGATGATTTTACATAGTCGCCTCAAAGTTAAATCTGATTGTCCAGAAATTCGAGTCATCAAAGAATATGGTCAATTACCACTGGTAGAATGCTACGCAGGACAATTGAATCAGGTATTTATGAACATTATTGCCAATGCAATTGATGCTTTAGAAGAGTTCGTGGTAAGGGGTCAGTGTCAGGGCGAACGCACGGGATTTCTGAAACCCTTGCTGGGCAAGGATCTTGATGAAAAAATAGGCTAAATTAAAAAACGCCAAAACCCTTGCTATTAAAGGATTCTTATACTTTAGATGCGTTTGCCCTGGGGTCAGTGTTTAGTAGTTCATAGTAAAGCCACGGACAACGGACAACTGACCACTAGCTATCCTGCAATTCGCATTCGTACTGAACTCACAGAGTCTGAACAAGTCTTGATTCGCATTGCAGATAATGGTCCTGGTATCAGTGAGGAAATCAGTCAGCGTCTTTTTGATCCTTTCTTCACTACTAAAGCTGTTGGCAAAGGCACTGGTTTAGGATTATCTATTAGTTATCAAATTGTAGTGGAAAAACATCAAGGTCAAATTGAATGTCATTCCCAACTAGGTAAAGGCACAGAATTTATCATTTCAATTCCTGTCAAACAAACCCCAAATAATACTTGCGTCTATTGTACTTAACCATATATCGAACTCACATTAATTGATTTAGCCATGAAAGTTAAGTTTTTTGCTCAACGTTATATTTCTTTTATTCAACGCTTTAAACTTGACTCTTGGTTTTTACTCCTGTTGAGTATGTTTATCTGTTTTCAGGAAATACATTCTTGCCAGCAAGCACAGCTTTTAACGAAAAAATTAGAGAAAGTACAGCAAAGATTTGATAATAATATAAAGAAATTTAATTTGCTTAAAAGTCAAGCTGAACTTGTTGAATCCAAGGCAGATAGAGTGAAGAATGAAAGGCAATCATGCCTAAAAAATAACCGATTGCCTAATGAATGTGAACGGATTATGTCCCATTTAGTCTTACTAAGTAATCAATTAAAGGCAATTCAAGAGCAAATCATCAAATTAAACGATGAAATACAAAAAGACTATTGCTTACTCTATTCAGAATCGGATAATAAATCTTGCCCAAAATCTGCTAAATTTAATTAATAATCAATATTCTCTATCATTATCAGTCTGTTTAATAATAAGTTTAACCGTCTCAATAGCCAAGTTTTGTTTATTTGTGAGAGATACAGCAGATAGGTTAAGACTAGATTTAGATCCACATAGGTATTGAGCCGAGATATGAGTAAAAACCTGCAAGATGGTCTGGAAACTCCTACTATATATAGGGTTCAGCCATTTTTAAGTAAAATTGGCAGGATAACGCAAATCTTGGGTATGTATCGCTACAAAAACTGGAGTATTTATTAATTTTATTTACAGGTTTTACAGCAAGGACTTTGAGTATCTTTCGCAATAAATTGTCTGTAACTCCTACAGGCAAAGGATTATAGCCCAAAATATTAGCCTTCTACCACAAAGTATTTATAATTCCCTGTGGTAGGCGAAAAGCAATTATTGACCCTCAGACTGCAAGTATCTTCAGGCAAAATCCTACTTTCGCTTCAAAAACGCTCAAACTTATATACAGCAAGCTAAACGCAGAACTTAAAGATGTTCGACAGAATCTCTGTCTATCATCACCAAAGGCTTTTTTTTAAGAAGGGTAATGAACATGGGTAGGTAGCCAGCCGCTCTTAAGAAGGAAGATAGAGAAAAGTTAACTACCACCACTCCCCGGCTTAATGCCTTCCCTCTCCTCACCCGCCAAACAAATCTTGCGTCTAGTTGGTGTTGCACCAATTAATCATGATAGTGGGCAACACAAAGGTAAGCGCATGATTAATGGCGGTCGCGCCCATGTTCGTGCCACTAAGATATGGGTGCTGTGGTGGCAATGCGTTACAATCACCGAATCTAGCGCAGCGTTCCCCAGTTGCGTCAATGTTCACAGTCCCGGTTTTTTGTTAACGAACGCTTGACTTTTAAGACAGTCGCTACAAATATTCAAAACCTACATAGTGGTGATAGTGATTTTAATTAGTATTTGACTACACCTTGATGGTTTTTGCTACCTTCTTTTTAAGCAAAGCTAAAGCTCCAACAGTAGCCAAACCTAAGAAGAAATCTAAGTTGGAAGGCTCTGGAACTGCTGTCGTAACGTTAATATTGTCTAGGTTCAGAGACGACACCTCTGGGGCTGGAGTGATAGTAATTCGCAGTAAATCTAAAATTTGGCGCGAATCGGGGCTCAGAATTGTTGTGAAGGAATTATTCAAATCAATTTTGCCAATAGTAGATAGCACCAAGCCATTGTTCAAGAAACCTTGGACAGAAAATTCACTTCCTCCTTTAGCATTACTAGTGAGATCAACGCTATCGAAAGTAAATAATCTAGTTGTATTTTCGGTAACATTGACTGAAGAAGTTGTTGGCTGAGAAATAGGCCCTGCAAGAATAGAGGGTGTAGGATTGCCAAAAACTTGTCCTACAAACCAATTACCTTTAGTCGGAGTAACTGTAAAATTCCCTTCAGTAGTTCCGGTAAAAGGATCTAAATTGCCACCTGATAGAGAATTAAAAGTAATAACTGAAGCATTGGATATTCCTGCTCCCAAGGAACAAGCAATAATACCCGTTAAAGTTGTAACCTGTGCGAGCTTGCTAGTGAAGTTCTTGGTATTGATCATGGATCTTATTGCTTGTGTTACTTGATGAATAAAAGGTTTCTACAATTGCAATTACTTGTTAGTAGCTGTTATTTTGGTAACTTCCTCCGGGAACAGCACCTTTGCATCGCCTGGATAAGGCTGATCAAAGCCTCTTGTCCCATACCAAATCGCCCGATTGAGCAAGTTTTCATCTTGTTCATCAGGAACCAAACCTTGCTTATTAAACATTTCAGTTGATGCCTCAAACCAAGCCTTTTGTACCTTATTCATGGCAGTGGTAGACCCCGGATTGAGTTGATCGAGGGCAATTTGATTGGGTACTGCATTAAAGGGAGTAAAGTCAGGCTTGTTGGTAAAGGCGTTGTACATCGGTGTAGCAATCAGCGTCATCTGATTAGTCGGTGGTAGTCCCAGGATTTGTTCGATCGTCCGTCGCATATCCACTTGTGTGTAATAAGTGCTATCTACTACGCCATGTTTAGCATAGGGACTGATCACCAATGCCTCCGTGCGATGACCGTCTACGTGGTCAACACCATTCTGGGAATCGTCTTCCACAATAAATATGGCACTTTGCTTCCAGCAGGGGCTATGGCTGATTGCATCAACGATGCGACCTACAGCTAGGTCATTATCTGCCACCTGTGCGCGAGGGGTGGGGTAATTGGCAGAGGTGCCGGAAGTGTGGTCAGTATTGAGCGCCATAACTGTCAAATTTGCCAGTCCGCAACTACCTTTGGGGGCTTGTGTGAACTCTTTAAGGAAGATATCAGCACGGTAAATGTCAGGAATTTGGTTAGTGTAGTTGGGGAAGTTCCGCACCAAAAGGCGATCGAGGGAAGGTACATCAGACTTAGTTTGGTAGGTTCCTATGGGGAGATGAAGATTACCTAGCTGCTTGCCTTCTAAAATCAATGCATCTCTGTACCAGTCAATCCAGTTACCAAGTTCACCCTTAGCACCCTCTGCTAGGGAGAATTGGTTAGCGTACTCGCCATAAACACGCACACTTTTACCATGCTTAAGCGCATTATCCCACAGAAATCCCGTGGGCACGTAAGTTAAACTGTCGCCACCATTAAATGGATAGCTGCGGAAGAAGTTACCAAATGCCTTCTCAATGTAATCAGGAGCAATTCCTTGCACACTCCACTGGTGTCCGTCAGCAGACAGAACACCACTATCGTAGAAGTTATCTAGTAGTGGAAATTGCTTGGTCAAAGCGTGGAGATTGGGCGTTACCTCTTTGCCAAACAAAAGCAGATTAGGGTCTCCATTGCCACGGGGGTCGTCTGCAAATACCTGATCGTAGGTGCGATTTTCTTTGATAATGTAGACAACATGCTTAATGGGTGAAGGATCGCCAATTCGCCGAGGAATCGCTTGTAGAGGTGCATTTGGTGAGCCGAGTTGGTTAGAAATTCTACCTTGAACCAAACTATTGTTTTGGCGAACCTGGGCACTGTAGTAGGGAAGATCCTGTGGGTTGGGATAGGGAATCAGCGAAGTACTGCCCAGAAAAGCGTAAGTGCTTTTACCAATTGTGCGGACACCGCCGATGGTCGTGGTATAGTTGGGCCCCAAAGAGCCGACCCCTTTAACGTTAGCAACAACAAGTTGTTGGCGATCGCTATCTACTGCTAAAGCCCCAGGATACCATCCTGTTGGAATCAGTCCCCGTAATTGGGCGGATTGATCTATCCCTTTCCAATTAAAAACAGCGATCGCGTTGGTTGTTCCCAAACTGACAAACAACCGATTCCCCACCATCGCCAATGAATTTGGCATACTACCAACAGGTACATCACCACCAAACGGTTGAATTTCAATTGTCTGAACTACTTTATCTGTCTTCGTATTAATTACTGAGATACTATCACTATGGGTATTCGCTACAAACAGATACTTGTCGTTCTGCATCAAGCCAGTTGGTTGTAGACCCACTGTAATATCTTGCACTTTAGTCTGAGTCTGCAAATCCACTACAGAAACAGTACCTGTAATAGAACCCCCGGTGTCACGGTCAGCAACAATCGACGTTCCGTAAGAGTCATTTGTGAAGTCTCCCTCAACTGCTTTACGTCCACCTTGGTTACTCACATAAGCTTTTTCACCAGCAATAAGTACTGCGTGGGGAGCATTTCCAACGGGGATTTCATTTACCAGTTGACGAGACGCTAGGTTGAAAACACCAAGGCTGTTTTTGCCATTAAGAGCGATGTAGAGTATTTTCCCATCTTCAGAGAGTGCAAGACCACCAGGGTAAGATTTTTTGTCTGGTAAACTTACAGACACATCCAGCGAAAGCGTACCATCAGCAGCGACATTCGCAATAACTAACTTACCGCTAGCATCAGAGGCAAACAATTTACTACCATCTTTGGAGTAGGCAATGCCATCAAAGGAAGCACCGCCGTTTGCTGGATTAAACTCCTGCTTCAGCTTACCTGTAGACAGGTCTACTAAAATAATAAACTTGCCTTGACTACTACCCACATTGTTCAGAAAGGCGGCGGTCTTACCATCAGGGCTAAGGGTAACGGCCACAGGACGACCATTAAATTCAATCTGCTTACCCGCAGGGATAATGAACTGACCTGTGTTCACCAACACAGAACCGTTGGGTTGTCGTCCCACCTTAATAAATTCTGGAAAAATCGCACCTGCTTTGGATGCTGTACTGCCTGCGGCCAGGACAAGTAAAGCAAATGTCAGACCAGCCTGTTTTGATTTAGACATTTTTATATCTTATGCCCCAATAATTTTGGACAGCAATGAGTCTAAATCAAAAACATTAATTGGATGGTAAGGGTGCATTAAATTAAATCCTCACTCATTGAGAGTGGGGCGGTATGCACATCAAAATTAGTTAAGTATTGATAAGCGTTTATTTTGCCCACCCCACAATAATTTGATTTAATTCGATTATGCAAGTTAGATGTTTTTCAGCTTAATCAGTTAAGTCAATTCTGCAACCAGCCAGCCATTACAGCAACTATTAAAAATACACCCATCGCCAAACGATAGAAAACAAAAATCCAGGTACTGCGTTTTTCCAGGTAGCGTAAGAGGGGTACAGCCGGGATACCTGCAATTTGGGACACGTTGTAAACAAATGTTGCAGAAACCAATTTTGCAATTTACTAACTTGCCCAAAAATGGTAATAATACATTCTAATTTTTGCACACTAAAATCAACTCTTCAGGCGATTCCGTCTCTCAAACTTGCCCATAAATGACCTTTTTAGGGGATGTTTTCGCGGGGAGTGGCACGCTCAAACTGGTGTTGAAACAACGCAAAATCAAGCATTTGCAAACATTTGCGTAACATAACTTTACAACGTGTCCCAATTTGCGCGTATCCCGGCTGTACCCCTAAATGTAGACTGCTGCCAGATTGATGCTAATGCTGCAACTTCAATAGCTCCGCAATCTTTCTCAAATGCTTTACTGAGAATACTTTTTACCGATGTATCTTGAACAAATTGAACTAGGTTTGGCTCGTAGCGATCTCGAATTTCAGCTTTGGAAAGATTCTGATCCTCTAGCTCATCTGTCACTAGCAACAAGAACGATTTCAATGCCTCAGCTACCGCTTTCTTCGTCACTTCTGGTTTTGCAACTATGATCCCTTCCTTGAGACAGGCTTTAAAGAAATCCTTTACATAATCTTCTGCGGCAGCTTGCCCCAACTTTAGGACTTGCTCAAATATCGCTTTCCCTAGTTCTGTTGCACCAATCGTTACCAACCATTCCAACATACTGAAATCTCAGAAGTGACTGAATATTTTTCTCAATATGGCATCTACACGACAGAGATGCCATAGCTGTAGTGGTTTCATTTTTCAACGAGTGAATTTGTGGCAGTGGCAGACACCGACTATTTGAGCTTGCTAGGTTTTGAGTTGCGCCATCGCCTAGAGGGAGATCCCTTTACTCTGTCTTCTTTCTTGTCGCTCTGACTCTTCTATCAGTCGTTGCAATACACGCTTTGCTTTTTGCCACAGCATCAGGTCTTCTCTTTCTACTGACCCAATATAAATCGGTGAATACTCAAGCTCACCTGACTGGTTTCGGTTGACTGCCACTCGAAAAATCTTACCTCGTTCATCATGGGTAAATACCAATTCTCTACCCTGCTTCTCCAGAGTTGCACGTTTGAATCTTCTAGTATGTCCGATTTTGGGGTAGACATAGCTCACCCCTAGCTCATTATCAATTTCATTTTTTATTGACTGATTTTATCGTCATTCTTCTTGACTGCCACAAAAGAGTTCATCTTCAAAAAACTTAGTATATGAACTAAAAACTTACCCCAATGGCTCAATTTTGGCAAAAGAATGGAAAATCAAAAATTGGCTCCCATTATTGCTGATTTATGGCACGCTAATGGCATCTCAATGGAATTTTGAAACCTCAATTCTCAACTAATTATTACTATTGAGAATTAAGGTTAAAACTAGCTCCCATAATCGCACACCAATGGCAGGGCTACGGCAAACCTACGGTAAATCATTTAAATTCCGCATTTTTAAATATCACAGTGACATTATGCTTTCACGGAATAATAATATTAATTTCTGACGCACAGTACGCCATCTTTGGCTGAAAGTTTTTTTGAAAAAAAGTGATGATTCAAGTGATTTGAAATTCACTTGAATCAAAAATAAACTACTAAACAACTACGTTAGTGCTACAAAAGCGACTGTACAGTTTGCTCTCTTCAATTAAAAAATTAGCCTTGACTGCTTTGCCTTCCCAATATCTGTATCTCCATTGGCTTCAATGAGACGGGAAGTACGTGTATCTGACCGCTTGAAACTCTGCCATCCACCTCATGAATTTCTGCCGTACTAGTCACTCTAACTGAGTTAGGTACGGTGGGGTCAGTTTTGTTGCTGAACAGGATTTGGAACTGCACATTTACCGGATTGAGATTCGAGTCGATTAGAACTGAGCCAAAAAACTGGGATTCGGTATTAGTGTTACCAATCACAACTACTTCTTGGTCATTGAGAATGCGTGAGAAGGCCAGCACACCCTGAGAGAAATTGGAAATCCCAAAATGAAATCCATCTCCAGAAATTGGACGGAAGTAAAATCGTCCATAACGGAGTGTCGGCTCGATGTTACGGACATTAGTGAGCCTTTGGATAGTTTTATAGAAAGGATGGGTGGAATCAAAAGCGTTTGGTTTGCCCCATAAGGCTTCACGCACATTTTGGTCGCTATCCCCATTACCGTGTAGACCTTGTTCCGTACCGTAATACAGGCTGGGGATACCAGGCAATGAGAAAAGACAGCCAATGGCCAAAGTTGCTTGATCGTCGAACTGATGAGGATTTCCATCAGGACTGAAGTAGAAGCGTTGGTGTTGGTCGTGATTGTCCAAGAAGGTAACAAAAAAAGCGGTTGCTTCACCATGTGAACTGATGATGCCACGTTCCACTTCTTTGCGTTCCTGATACATCTTGACTAATTCACTGGGAGGCAGGATTCCTTTGACTACATCGGGTAGCTTGAAGAAAAGAGGAAAATCAAGTGATGCATCCACACCCACTAAGTCACCAGACTTTGAGACATTACGACCGATGAATTGTGAAATTTTTTGCTCGTTGTCGTAGACTTCACCGTAAGTGAAAAAATTTTTTTTCCCAACGCTGAGACTAAACTCGCGGATAGCATTACCGAAAGTCAGAGCAAAATTCGGATCGAGATACTTTAAGGTGTCGATCCGAAATCCATCGATGTCATATTTAGCAATCAAGTACTGAAAGCTGCGGATTAAGACATTTCCTAACTCTGGGTCGCTTGTGAGAAGTTGCTTGAGGGAAGAGAAATCACCAATGGTTTCTGCTCCCCCAGGCTTAGGACTACCCTGCCTTCGGAAAAACTCATTGCGACGTAGCTCTTGAGGAAAAACTGTGGCATCGGCAGGTGGGTTGGGGATATTCTCTCCTATTTTCCAATCTGATTGTGCAATACCTTTTTCATCTCGCCAATTAATATTGTATGGAGTATCGCTAAAAGGAGCTTCTGAACCCTGAGACTCATAAGCAAAAACGTCCCCAGTGTGATTGAGGACGATATCGAAGATTATGTAAATACCCTTTGAGTGAGCTTCGTCAATGAAAGTGCGTAATTCCCGCTCTACATTATTTGGATCTGAGGCAAAGCGTGGGTCTATGTGTAAAAAATCCTGAATGCCGTAGCCATGATAGGTGCCATCATTTGGCTTGCCGTTAAGAAATTGACAATTCTTTAAAACAGGTGTGAACCAGATTGCGCCGACTCCAAGTTCTTTAAGGTAGTCGAGCTTTTGTCTAACTCCCTCAATTGTGCCACCCTGAAAGCCACCAAATTTATCATTGTAGGGTAGATGTTTTGGATCTGATGCTGGATTGTTGAAACGATCCACCATGAGAAAGTAAATCCAGTGATCTCGCCAATCTTCCGGGGATGGAGTCAGTTTTCTTTGCTGAACTTGATGAAATAAAGCTTGTACATCATTGTTTTTGACGGAGTTAAGCATAAACTTCCCTTTGCGAGTCTTATTAATAGAGTATGGATTCCAATTTGCTGCCCAATTACCGCTAATTTGATTTTTAACCCCATTCATCTTCTGACTCATCTGCAAACGTATTCAGACCAGAATAAGTAACACCGATATCAATATTAAGACTCAAAGAATGGTCGATAGGGCCATCAGCGCCCTGACCATAAATTTGTTCGAGGAGTGCGACAAGTTTTTGAACATCAGAGAACTGTTGAAACTGACCTTTTTGCCCGTAAGCAGCGACCAAATAGAAAGCACGGAGAGCTTTTAAAATCATCTGCTTGCGTTGAGTAGGATTATAACTGAGCAGATAGCTTAATAAAACACCATCGGGACTATCAGCAGCAGGACGATAGCGGAAAAAAAAGTCAACCGATTCAGAGTCACTCATAATAAAGTCCGGTTTATCGATAGGATTGTAGTCTTTTTCTAAGTTTGAATTCTCATCTATTCCTAATAAGCTTTTTCGAGAAGGAGTGAAAATCAGTAAAAACGGGCTGATATTTCAAAAGCATCAATAATAGCTGAAAGCCTTATTGGTAAACGTTTGAGAGAAAAAATCAACCCAACGGTTTTTGAAAGAAAACAGGGGTAAAAGAGATTAGTGTCAGAAATTAGTAAAATGATGGCAACAAGAGTCAAAAAACAGGTAGATTTTTGACAAATCATGTCAGAATAAAAGTAAATTCTGACAAGCTAAAAAAGATTTATTGAATAGATTTCTCAAGAAACCTTGCCTCTGTCAAAAAAGTACATGATTGTGACAGTCCATGTCAAAATCATGTAAAAAAATGACATAAAGTGTCAAAAAAGTACTAACATATTGGCACTAGTTGAGTGAAAGATTTCGGGTAGGGTGTTGGGGGCGGATCTACTACAAAAGGCTCAAACGTGAAGTACCATATTGTAGTGTACCCACTACACCTTTTTGCCCTGCGGGTGGCTTGCGCCATCTCTCCTGAAGGTCGAGACAAAAAGGCTTGTGGGGCCTGCGACGCTGTGATTGTTTCACACAACTAAGGGGGGATAGCATGGCCTACGCTATAGCCCGAATAAAAAAATTAAAGCGGTCAAGTTTGGGGGGAAGTGAAGCGCATACCGCTAGATTTAGAGAAACTCCCAACGCAGACCGCAACAAAAAAAATATCAGGTTCATTGGAAATCAAAATTCGGATGAAACTTTAGATAATCTGGTGATTCAAAAAATTGGGGAACAGAAGCGGAAGATTCGCCCTGATGCTGTGTATGCTGTAGAGATTTTGCTAACTGCCTCACCAGAATACTTCCGCCCCGACTGCCCAACACAAGCAGGGTATTACGAAGCTGACAAAGTACAAGCATGGCTTACTGCATCTCAGCAGTGGTTAGAAGAAAATTACAGCGATCGTATTGTGCGGGCAGAACTGCATTTAGACGAAGCAACGCCACACATTCATGCTTACTTTGTCCCCTTGGATGAGCAACGACAACTCAGAGCCAAACACTTCTTCGACGGTCGGCAGAAAATGAGGCAGTTTCAAGATTCCTATTCTGCGGCGACCGAGCATCTGGGGTTAGAGCGCGGTATCAAGGGGAGTAAAGCACAACACCAGGACATCAAAGACTTTTACAGCATTGTCAACGCAGGTATAGAACCAAATAGCAAACTCAGCCAGTCACAGATGCAGGCTAAAGCTGCCGATCGGGACAGGGCACAAACTAGGAAACACGAACTAGAACGCACTGCCAAAGCTCTGGCACAAGAGAATGAACGGTTACAGCAGCTAATTTTTGAATTAGAGGCTTCTAAAAATCAGTGGTTACAGCAGGCAACCTTGTTGCGTGAGTTGGCATTAGAAGATGTGGCATGGCAGTTAGGATTAAACCGCGACCGCAACCAAGCAAATAGATGGAAGGGTCACGGTAACATCATTAATATAGATGGGACAAAATTCTACGACTTTGCCCCCGGTTCTCAAAAGGGCGGTGGCGGTGCGATTGATTTGGTGATGCACGTCAACAATTGCGATTTTAAGAAAGCGATCGCTTGGCTTTCTGACCGTTTTGGAGAGTCGGGGGTGATGAGGGCAGCAATAGCCCGAACTAAAGAAGAAGTAATTAAGGCTATCCAGCAACAACCAATACCCCAATTTACACCGCCACCAGAAGATTCTAGCCAATGGCTTGCAGTATACAACTACTTAACTCAAAAAAGGGGACTGCCTGAGTCGCTGGTGACAGCAGTTTATGAGTCGGGATTAGTTTATGCTGACGAGCGAAAAAATGCTGTGTTTGGGATGCGTACTCTGACTGGGGAAGTTATGGGTGCATTTGTGCGCGGCACAGTAGGACAAGACAACACCTTCATGGGTTACGCCAAAGGGACAAAACGGGCTGATTGCTGGTTTTATCTCAGGCTGGGTGTCCAAGCCTCGAGCGATGAAAGCGATGAAATTAAGAGGGTGATTTTGTGTAAATCCCCCATTGATACCCTGTCAGTGGCGGCACTGGAGATGGAGATACACAATGGAGAACCCCCAGACAGAACCATGTATATGGCAGTGGATAGCCCCCAGTCCTTACCGTTAGAGTTTCTCCGAACAATCAAGCGAATTGGAGTGACCTTTGATAATGATGAGTTGGGGAATGAAGCGGCTCGTGCTGTCAAGGAGTTGCTGCCACAAGCACAAATAGTTATGCCTGATGAATCTGATTGGAATCAGCAGCTTTTGGCAACACTTGAACGGGAGCAATTAGAACACAAACCACGATCTCTTGGTTTGCGCCGTTGAGCTAAAACGTAGCCGCACGAACTCTTGACCGCTTCGCTCGAATTAGCGGTGGCAATAAGCGGGCAGTTGTCATATTGGTGAGGCCAGCTAGATACGCAAGCCCGCTCATTGCCACTCCGCTTCGCCGCTTATTCGCCAAGAGTTCTTTTTTCTTGAATTGTCCAAGAAATATACTAAGAAACTTTCCGCCAAAGATGGCGTACTGTGCGTCATCAAAAGATGGATTACAGAGTTTATGCGCTAATTAGCGTGTTTAAAAACTCGTTGGCAAATATGGGGATAAATCGGGTGACTTTTGGGAATTATTGGGAATTATTGAGCTAATGAGAATTTGGTGACTGGAAGATGTTGAAGAGGTAAAAAAATCAGGGATGAATTTGAATTTGCGTTCTGTAGAATTGGGATATATTGAGTTTAATTGGTAAGAATTGGTGAGAATTGGTGAAAATCGGGAATTTGGGCGATTTTCGGTGTCATGCACAAAACAGCAAAATCAAAGCACAATTGTAATCTTTCACAAGATTTATTTACAAAGGCTGAAGGGATTACGGTATAGGCGTTTTAGCCTTTTAGGAATGATTATTAACAAGGGGTCAAAAACGGGGTAAATTTTTGTAGATTTAATGTTGAGTCTTGGTTCTGTTTCCAGGGGAATGCTCAACGTTCACTTTCAAAGTGAACAATTACAATAGCCAAGCGATCGCGCATCTTGTGGTCAACCTAATCCAAGATAAAATCAGGAGCGGGAAAAATGAAATTGATGATGAGCCAGGGGTAAGCGATGGAAGTCAAAAGCGAAGTGACAATAAAATTTAGTGGCTCACTACGGGGATAAAGGAGCAATCGTACAGAAAGTTACGCTTGTATATTGAAGGAGTGTAGTAGACCGAATGTAGGCGTAAATAGAAGGTTCGTGCAACCAGGGGCAATCTAGTATGATGTCAAGTTTTTCAACCCCATTTGAGGGCTTTATTGCTAACAATTTGGCACAATGCTGCCCAGTTGGAGCTTTTAACTGTGAGACAGCTTTTGTAGTACAAATGTGTTTTTGAACAAGAAATGTTAAGCGCAGTTACTAACTGAAAGGCTATAGTGATACGTTATCCTCTAATGCTTTGCAATGATTTTTCAATGTGCTTAAGAATATCAATCACCTCATAAGCAGATTTCCTAAAACCTTCTTTGGCTGAATCTGGATTTTCCATACACCATTTTTTCACCTTTTCAAGTAAAACTTTTTTTGCTCTCATCTTATCTTCTTTAACTTTTATATTTAACACATCATCTACTTGTACCTGAAACTCTTCAGGATAATATCTCTCAAAATCATGTTTTTTCAATTGACAAAAACGTTCTTGAGTCCATGATTTATATTTATTCTTTAAATTGTTGATGATTTGTGCCTCATTCTCCCCTCCATCAACCAAGACCCAAATTCTATCCTTAAAGGGTTGTTGTAAATGAAAGAAAAGACACAAACTGTGCAGAGCATCAAACCTTGCTGATACTTTCTCAACACCAAGGCTGGAGCAAGTTCTTAGTCTTTCTTTAAGTTCTGGCACAAAATTAGGGATTAGAAAATCTCTGATTATAATTTCTGCCGATGATTCTTCAAGAATTAACCATGTATCCCAAACATCAAAATCGAAAAGCTCATAACCTAAATCTTCGAGAATTTCTCTTCTAGCTTTGGGCGAATTATCAACTTCAGCAATGGAAGAAGTTGGAATTTTATTGAAAAACTCCATATTTACTTTAAAAATCTTACTCATCTGAGCAGAGCCAAGATACTTTAAAACAATATTTGAATGAGTAGTAATGACAAACTGGTTTGTTTCTGATTTCGCAACAATAAGATTTAACAGTTTTTTTAATGCTTTGGGATGAATATCGTTCTCTGGCTCTTCTATTAAAAATAACTTGTCTTTAGCTATACACAGATCCAGGATTAATCCTAGAATATTTGCTACTCCTTCTCCCATTAGTTCCAATGGAATATTCTGAAAGTTATCTACAATGTATACAGCTTTCTTGCCATTATGGGACGTAAAAGAACTTATGGGGAATCCTAAAATTTCACTGCAAGCTTTAATGTATTCATCTTTCGCAGGCAAACCATCTGTAGTAATCCGATCTACTTTTGCAAATAAATTAGAAAAATTTCCTGAAACTGAATTTGCAAACTGATACCTTATATCTTCATTAAATGTCATTACTTTCCTTTTAGAAAGAAATGGATAAATGAAGTTTTTCGGCTCTTCACTTGAAATAAGATGTTGGTTACTATACGTATTAATATCTTGTCCGTTAATAAATAATTTTTCATTGATACATTCAATATTAAGTCGGTTGTAATTCTCGTGAATTAAGTTAGTGATATTGGCATCAAAGTATTTTTTAAGATTCCCCTCAAACTCTAGTTGAATACTTCCTTGATTGTGATTTTTTCTTATATCATTTGTCTGAAATAAAGCTCTATCTTGTAAAAAAAGTAATGTTCTTAATATTGTTGTTTTACCACTATTATTTTCTCCTACTAATAAATTTATTCTTGGAGACAGTTCAACTTCTGCATTTTCATAGCCTCTTATATTACTTAACCTTATTTTGACTATTTTCATTTTTTTAGTTTCTGTATAAATTTCACTATTTAGTATAATATTTCAAAACCTATTTAGAAGTTTTTAAGCATTACTTTTGTAAATTTATCTTCTGAATCTGTAAAATTTTCATCATAAAAGATATTTTTAAAAGTACGACAGATGTCGTACTTTTTTCTTGGTCAGTATCTTGGCTCAAAACCAGATACATCTGTTTATTTCTCACCACTCAAAACATCCTCAATCAAATTCAGGAGTTCTGGCAGCCGCTTGGCGAAAGCTTCCTCTTGCGGTGTTTTCGGCTCAATTTTTTGCCACTGTTTCAGCTTAGTTGACGCTTGCTTTAAAAGTACGACAGGTGTCGTACTTTTTCGGGGGTCAGTATTTTGGTTAGGTTCAAGATACCTTTGTACTGTACGGAGGTTTTTGCTTACTACGACTGCTAGAGCAGGCATTAAAGGCTTTTGTCCTTTCTTGGGTCTTCCCTTTACGTCAATAAATCCAGCAATGCGTAAACGCTCGGCGATAGCTTTCACTTCATTTGGCGTATAGTCTCTACGCTGTTCGTTCTCTGCTATCTCTACTTGCAATGCCAAATCTGGATTTTCTTCTACATCAAAAGGCAACATCCTGATAGGAATGCGATTGTCAGGGAACTGATGAAGATACTTAGGAGCCTGCTGCTCCTTTAGCAATCGGATTGCTGCTAACCGATGCCCTCCAGCCAGCAATTTACCCTTATTATCTATTACCAGTGGTTCTATCAGTCCCAGAATAGCAATTGACTCTGCCAGAGACTCAACGTGCTTTGGATTTAAAGGTCGCGTATCCTGCTCACGGTCTTTAATCTGCTCCAGTAAAACTGTAGAATCTTGGAGCTTTAGGGGTTGAGATTGCCCCTGCCGTTTTTGAGCGACCTCCAGAATTTTATCAAAATTGGTCATGAGAGAATTTCCTTACCCACTGCCTGGTAATCGCTCCAGGCATCAGAAGCACGAGGATCTTTTACCATATAAACTGGAACTCCAAAATTTTCAGCTTTCAGGTAAACAGCCATTCTTCTAATCCAAGTTTTAAACAAGGGTAAGCCAAATTTTTCAAGACTTTCTTTAGCTTTATATCCATCACGGCTGGGGGAAGGAGGAACACAAGTCAGTAAAACTTTAAACCTTCCAGGCGGCAATTCATTCAGTTCTCCCACAGTTTCAATCAATGCTTCTAGAGCGAAAGTGCTGGGATGGGTGGGAATGATCAGTAAATCACTAGAGCTTGCTAATGCTTTCAACTCATTACTGGCAGGACGGGCGGGAGTGTCAATCACAAGATGCTCAAAATCTTTGGCTTGGTCTATTTCGCTCTGATCATAAACATCGAAAGGACTTTTACCACGCTCTGACCAATGCAATACAGAGCGATTAAGATCACCATCAGCTAGTACAGTTTTACCTTTGATAGCAAGGTAAGCTGCCAGATGTATTGCTGTGGTAGATTTTCCTACACCCCCTTTGAACGATGCGATAGTAATAATCATTGCAGTTTCGTCATATTCCAGTCATGATGGCGGATTGTACAGCACAAGAGGCAATAATTAAAGAGAATTTACACGGGTTGGGGTATGGCGGATAACTTATCACCAATGGATGGCTATGATGACTTTTTACGAGAGTTAAAAGAACGCATACGCAACGCCCAAGTAAGAGCAGCTTTGTCTGTTAACAGTGAGTTAGTGTTACTTTATTGGCAAATCGGGCGCGAAATTATCATCAGACAGCAGCAGCAGGGATGGGGTGCAAAAGTTATCGAACGTCTCGCTAGAGATTTAAAAGCAGCTTTCCCAGACATGAAGGGATTCTCAGCACGTAATCTTAAGTATATGCGGGCTTTTGCTGAAGCTTACCCAGATGAGCAAATTGTGCAGCAGGCTGCTGCACTAATTCCTTGGTTTCATAACTGTGTAATTTTAGATAAAGTTAAAAATAATTTGGAGCGTGAATGGTACATCCAAAAAACCAGAGAAAATGGTTGGAGTCGAAATATTTTAACTCTACAAATTAACAATAGACTTTTTGAGCGTCAGGGTAAAGCTGTTAATAACTTTGATGTTATATTACCCTCTCCTCAATCAGACATTGCCAGAGAAACTTTAAAAGACCCTTATGTTTTTGATTTTTTAAGTTTAGGAGAAGCAGCACAAGAACGAGAAGTAGAAAAAGAACTTGTTAAACATATTACCCAATTTCTTTTAGAATTGGGTGTAGGATTTGCTTTTGTTGGTCAACAATATAATTTAAAAGTAGGAAATGATGATTTTTATATAGACTTGCTTTTCTATCATGTTAAACTACATTGTTTTATAGTGATTGAACTGAAAACTGGTAAATTTAAACCTGAATATGCAGGAAAAATAAATTTTTATCTTTCAGCAGTCGATGATTTGCTCAAATCTCCTGTAGATAGTCCTTCAATTGGTTTAATTTTATGTGCAAGTAAGGATAATGTTATTGCTGAGTATGCACTGCGTGATGTCAATAAACCAATTGGGATTGCTGAATGGCAAACTCAACTTACTAAGTCATTACCAAAAGAGTTACAAACCAAGTTACCAACTATTGAGCAGTTGGAGGCAGAACTGGAAAATTTATCTGTAGAAGTAGAGGATGAAGAATGATTAAAAATAGGAATATTTGAATTTGCAAGCATGGAGAAACTAACTGATGATGAATTAGCTTTTGATGATGCCCGAATCAGGGAAGCAGAATGCTGACAAGAAAGAAGTTACGGAAAGATTATGATTCCAGTAGAATATTTGAGGATAAAGGAAAAGGTAAGACAGCTTGCTCGTCAATCCGGCATAACAGCAATTGATAGCTGCTACATAAGTTTAGATTTAGAAGCAGAGCGCCCAGATTGGGGATTAATTGGGGGGATATTTTACCCAGATCACCTCGAAGAAGAGATAACGTCTCAAGAAGAAACTCTTACAAAAATTGCAGACAGCCTAGATATTTGGCTGGCGTTGGTTAGAGCTAATAATGTTGTTGCATCTTTGAGAAAGAAAGCACTCTCAACCAAAAAAATAGAAGATATCAGACACTACCTCGATGTTCAGTTCGTTTCATCTAGGCATTGAGCCGAGATACGTGTAAAAACCTGCAAGATGGTCTGAAAACCCTTGTCCTATCTAGGTTTGAGAATTTGTTACAGTATAGTCAAAAAAGCCGTTATTTACAACGAAAAATCAAGTCTTTTCAAGCCATCTTGCATATTTTTGCAAGGATCTCGGCTCAATGCCAATACGACGGGGTGATGGGAAAGTTTCCAGTTTAATACTGCTGTACTACTTTGCCCCTGGTGACAGCTTCCGTAACACTACCCCATACTGCTTGAGCTTCGGATGCACTTGAATTTCCCTGGTGTCCCGCTTGCCTTTGGTGTTCACGCTGCGTAGCACTAACACGCCTCTGACACCGTGGCGATGATGTGCTAACATCCTGTGACTGTAACCCTGATATCAGCGCTGTCATAAGCTCAGTTTATGATTAAAGCTTCAAACGCTGATTCTCTGGTAATCAACCATCTCTGCATCGCCATGTAGATTTATAAGCAAAACATAATTCCCAAGCTTTCCAGCAAACCGTCACGAGAGAATCAGGCTTTTGGTCTTATACGCCGGAATATTCAAGTTTGTCGGTGTACCCCTAAGATAGTAATAGTAACTATTCCAGGCTATGAAAATCGACCGTCACGATCAAGCTAAAATTTTATCATCAAGCGAGATCGTTCAACTATTTACCCACGGATTTAAAACCCAACGCGATCGCGCTTTATTCGGACTGTGCCTTTACTGCGGTTTGCGAATCTCTGAAGCTTGCTCAATGCACACCAGAGGCGCTTACCGTATCTCTGGCGGTGTGCGGGGACGGATAACGGTACGCAAAGAGAATACCAAGGGCAAAGCTGATACGCGCTCTATCCCTGTCTGTGATGAGCTTCGGGAAATACTAGAGGCTTATTCCTCTCCCAAAGAGTTTTTATTTCCTGGACGCTGGGGCCGCGGACACATTCACCCCGATTCTGCTGACAAGATTTTAAGGGCTGCTTTTGATGAACTTGATATTGAAGGTGCAAGTACCCATAGTTTTCGTCGAACTTGCTTGACCAAAATGCACTTGTCCCACGTTCCGACAAAAGTAATTAAGAAAATCTCTGGTCATAAAACATTGGCAGCGCTGGATCGGTATTTGGAGGTCACTGATGAGGATTTGCAGGATGGTGTTAATACGTTAAAGTTTCGCTAAATTGATTTTTTAAGCAATCGCTACATCACATCTGCCCCCTCTGGTTACAATATTTAAAGTTATATCAGATGTTAATTGGTAATGGTACTAACAGAAGGACAAGATTACGGTGGTGCAAAGTAGTCAATGGTTTTGAGCATTGGCTACAACGCTTTGCAACGTGTTCCATTTTTCTACGTACCCCTGATGAACCCATTATTAAAAGTGCTAGAGAGCAGAAGTTACTTATGGCTGGACAAGTCAGAAAATACAAACGTGAAAACTTTAATTCAGTTTCATGTATTTCAGAAGAAGAAATTCCCAATTCTCATACATTTTTATCAGATAAAGAACTTATCAAAGATATTAATAATGTAAAAAAAGAATTATGCAAAGATCGAACTACAGAATATGCTATTAAAGCATGGGTTATTTTTGAAGACCAAAAAATAGTTGGTTTTACGTCCGTCCGTGAATATCCCACCAAAACGAAAATAGTTTCTCTTTATGTTTCAGCAGCATATCAAGGGAAAGGCTACGGCAAAAAATTACTTAACAAAGTATTCTCTGAATGCAAAGCACCATACAGCCTAGCAGTTTATAAAGAAAACAAAAATGCTTATGATTTCTATGTACGTCTTGGTTTTCATGTAGAAGAAGAAAGTATGGAAGCAAATCATATCTATCTAGTGATGGTTCGTGATGGCAATTTAAGCGCAGTGACTTGAAACTGTATGTTGAAAATTTTTAACATAATATTTGTCAACAGCAAAATCCCAAAATTATGTGTAATGCATGGAATCACTCATCAGATTGTAACTGTGGTTTCCCAGGTGGGTCTTCTGGGGCTGGTACAGCCTTAGATAACATTCCAATACGTGATAGGGTCTTAGCTAAGAAAATAGCTGAAGAAATTAAAGGTGCTGAGACTTACCCGACAACATGCTGGTGGTGTGGAGAGGAAGTTATTTACCACACTAATGGGTTTGGTGATTCAGTTTTATTTGATAGCTTAGGCTCTCCGTGGAGAAAACATCCTTGTTGGGAAAATTATTGGGATGAAGAGAAGCTTAAAAGAAAAGAGACAAAGCATAGTAATGATGTAAAAAATACTCTAATTCTCCACACTATTAACGGAAAACAAAGAAAACGTTTAATTTTGGCAGGAGCCATTCAATCTATAAATAAAGAACGAAATTCATATTTTGCTAGAGAAGAAGAAGTAGCAAGCTATTTAGGATTTTCCTTGGAACAACTCAGGGCAGGATATTCCCACCTTTACTATTGCTCAGGAAGCTTGCATGATTCACCTTTAATACGAATGAAGCTAGGCGTTATTGATGGATAGCGATGAATTCCTAGCGTTAGGAATATGTCGGTGTACAGTTAACTGGTAATTAAATCTCTACGCATTTTGAGAAGGAATTGACTATGACTCTCCCCGCGTGAATTGGTAGTATCTTCCTAATCCCGTTTGAACTCCATTTGGGCGAAGTGGTCTTGCAGCAGTTTGTGGATGAAGCGGTAGCGGCCACCAACACGCTGGAGGAATAATCGCTCGGTGCAGTAGTCAAGGAAACGGGCGTAGTTCCAGGGGATGTAGCCGTTGCGGTAGAGGATGAGGCGTAGGGTGAAGTGTTGAATAACGGCTGTGCCGCTTCTAGGTATACCTATTAATAATCCTAAAAATAATCCAAGCACTAAGCTTAAAATTAAACTTTCATTCAAACTATTCTTAGTATGTTGAATTTGTTGAATAAAATAGAGTAATGTTGTGAAGAATAAACATGTCGATAGACATGTCAACACTAATAAGTTTAGTGTATTCTTAGCTGAGTTCCAAATGCTTTGGTTAGAAATACGTTTAGTGGCAAATTCTATATTTTCAAAACCAAATATTAGCCATACAAAAAATCCCAAAATTAACCCTAAAAATAGACCATAAAACAGAAAAAAAACTAGAATCTCCATCGAAACAAAAGATTCAATAAATAAACAATTGATGACAATATATACCCCAAAGATTAACCCTAAAGACAAGCCTCCAAAAATGGAAAATAAAAACTTCTTAAAAGAAAATTTTAGGGTATCTATTGTCACAATTTTATCTCCGGTAAGCCCAAAGAATAACCCGAAGAATAATCCAAAAAACAACCATTTGATTATTTCCAGAAATAGACTTTGATATAAAGGAGTAATTCCACCACTAATCGATAATCCATCAATTAGCCCATCATCTAACCCATTACCAATCCCAGAAACTATCCCATAAACCAGATTGTCAGACATAATAATATTAACCGTCTGATTAAGCATCTCACTAGCAAGCCCATGAGCAAGCCCATTAATCAGCCCATTATTTATCAGTAAAATTAGTCCAGCAAATAACTCTAAAATCAACCATTTTATCATTTTTATGTTCAAAATATTTTTAGATTTATTTAAAATAACTCTTTCCAGCCTATACTCTATTCTCTCACCAAATAATCCATTAATTAGCCCAGAAATCAGTCCATAAACTATTCCAGAAATCAGTCCATAAATCATTATTTCTGTATAATAAAGTAGATTAGAAGAAACATAACTTAGTCCTGTATACAGTATACTAATTACAATAATTACTCCCGAAAATAATCCTATAATCAGGATTTGTATAACTTCAAAAAAAATGATATTGTAAATAACTTTATAAAATTTTTTCTTTAATAAACTAGGCTGCATTTCTTCAATAAAGAACTCCGTTTTTGATTCTCGCTGCATTTGTTGAGCTAACCAAACAAGCCAAATTCGCGTTTGTCTAGCATTAGGAATTTTGTTCTTCAAATAGGCACTACTGTTAGTATCCCGTGTCAACATCCGCCCTACATAGGCATCTAGCAAATACTGAATCCGGTCTGCTGTAGAGTTCAAATGCTGCCATTGTTCAACAGATATTTCTTGAGACGCTAAAACAGTAATGCTGAGTAGTAAGGGAGTTTTAACTAACTCTAGTAAATCTAAATCGTTACTGATAGTTGACCAAAGTTCTATATAATTTATAGACGTTAGATAATCACAAATTTGATTGTTGGTTAAAGACTGTAAGTAAATAGCACCGTTAAGTTGCAATTGAGTTGAGTAGTTACTATATTCTTCACTTCGACTACAAACGACTAGAGAAAACGGTCTAGTTTCGCCTGTTAAAAACTGATTAATTGCCTGGACGCAAAGTTCTTGACGTTGTGGTTCAAGTTCATCCAAACCATCAAGCAACGGCAGTAATTGGTGATTGTTTACCCACTCTTTACCAAGTTTATTTGAGACACCATATTTTGATTTCAGTTCTGCCACCAACCAATCAGTTATAGATTGTCGGTCATTTTTCCAAGACGATAAATTGAATAAAACAGGAACGGGATACTCAGGCTGTTCTTCCGCACGACTGACTAAAGCTTGAGCCAATTCTAACTGTGTAGTTGTCTTTCCTGATCCTGGCGCACCCAATATTAACAGTTTCCCTGCAATTTCTTCTGACTCAAAAACTGACAAAATAGTTGTGGTATCTGGAAGAGGTTCAGCCGGCTTTAAGCCAATTTTTATCTCAGCATCCCAAGGGCGTTTTACCTGCTGGGGTTGTGATTCCTTCCCCAAATTAATTAGCACGGCATTGTGTAGAGATTGCCTTAACCGTGCTGTAATTTCTTCCTTAACTGCTGCTAGTAGTAACCGCTCGTTCTTTGGTCTGGCAGGGTCGCCTACTGGTGCTGTTGTCTGCTGACCAAAGAAAATATTCCAGGTATTACCTAGCCAGTTATTGTTACCTTGAACTACTGTATTGTTGTCACCTAAAACAGATTTGTTATTATCACCTTGAACTACTCGATTTTGATTTCCTTGAACTACATTTTGAGGTGTAGAATTATCAGCCTGTTGCGTTGAATTTACATCAGGCTGTTGCGAATCAGAGTTTTCTGGTAGCTGCTGACTCATAATTCAGTTCTACAATCCCAACAGGTGAGAACCAGCAGCAACACCTAACCAAGTTGCAACTTTCACAATAATCGGCTTGGCTGTTGTCCAGATTTTCTGACCTGCCTCTACACTCTTGCTAGTTTTTTCAAGTGTTTCTGCCACAGTTCCCAAACGCTCTAAAGCTCGTTGCTTATTTGGTTCTTCTTTGTCTGTGGCTTTCTTAGCAGCACTTAAGTCTTCAACTAATTCTTCTTTGGTGTCGGCTGGTAGCTCTGCCCCTTTAATCAAAGTTTCCAGTTGAGCCAATAACTTTATAACATCCTCTTTAGTGAGTGATTCTCCGGTGTCTGCACCCACTTGATTTTGTTGAGTTACTTGATTATTGTCACCAAGGACAGCCTGATTATTGTCCCCTTGCACTGCGCGGTTGTTATTACCTTGAACGTTGTTGACGTTGCCGCCAACTGAACCACCAACTGAAAAGCCACCGGGATTGTTACTCATAAAACCTACCTGTTCTACATTTGAATAAAAACTAGGGCGCTCTAACGCCGTCATTACCATATTCTCTAATCTGCGGATTTGATTATCTTTTTCTGATAAGAGTAATCTAATTTCTCGCTCTGGCAAGCTTTTTATCTCATTATAAGTAGCAACATATTCTGCACTTAGTTGGGACTTATCAGCCGCGATCGCTGTTTTGGCACGAAGCAGAAATTTATCCTCCCCCCGTTTTTCCATTGCTACAATCTCTAGCTCCGCATCAGGGTGATTCTCTGCTAATTGCTTAAAGGAAATTGCGATCGCTCTGGGGTCAACACCTTGGTTGTGGTAGAGGTCAAGGGTGTCAAATATTGGTTGAATAAATTCTCCGAACTCCCCATCTGCAAATACTTCTTTGTTATTATCAGGTTTGCGAAGTGGATCAGGGTTTTCTTTTGTAGGAAGTCGCATATAAACGTATTCACATCTCACCCCATCAAATTTGGTGTCGGTGGTAATGCCCCAATCTTGAATGTATGCCCCGGTGAGAGTAGCCCCTGTTAAATCAGTTCCATTAAGTTGTGTTTGGACTAGCTTTGCCCTGGATAAATCTGCGTCTTGTAAATTCGCTTGACTGAGGTCTGCACCAATAAAACTGGCATCTACTAAATTAGCTCCAGTAAAATTTACTCCTCGCAAGTCTTCACGGTCAAAGTTTTTTTCTTGTCCCTTTCCTGTTATTAACACGTTTACCACTTGCCTTTTTTGCAAGTAAGTTGTACCAGGGCGAACACAGTCAAGTTTTTCCGTTTTGTTGAAACAAGTGCGAGTCAGATTAGCCTCTCTAAAATCTGTACTTTTAAATGAGCTTCTTATAAAATTAGCATCGGTTAAGTTAGCCTTGCGAAAGCTTGTACCGCCAAATGCCGCGAGTGTGATTGCTGTGGTGCGGATAATGGCATTTTTATCTCCTTCAAATGCTTGACGAGCAATACAGATATTAAACAAAGAAAGTATAACGGCTGCGGCTACGGCTTTAACTTCAATTGCGGCTACGTCTGTACTTCCGGCAATGACCATGAAGCAAGCTCCGACTGTGGCTCCGGCTACGGCAAAGGCAAGAGCAAGGACTTCAGGGACGGCTACGGCTTTAGCTTTGGCTACGGCTGTAGTTCCAGTGATGGCTTTAGCTTTGGCTACGGCTGTAGCTCCGGTGATGGCGATGAGGAGTGCCAGAGCGACTGCGACAAGAGCAAAGACTGCGGCAATAGCAACGCCGTAGGGTACAGCGACGGCGTTACTGTTCATGACGGATAGAATCCTCTTAAAGAATTCGAGGGAGGGTGTGCTTAAAACTTCGTTTTTGGGGATAGCCTTTAATCTGGACAGCATTTGACTTGCAGCTGTGGCTCCGGTGATAACTACGACGACGACTGTAGTGATGGCGAAGGGGACGGCGATGGTGAAAGCTTCATTTATTCCTTTACTAATTATGACTTTAAAGAAAAAGATTAGTACGATCCAGGCAGTCAAACTTACAATCGAACTAAAAATCAAACTTCCAATCCAGCTATCTAAATTACTGTGAGATGGGGATTGCACTAAATTACCAGCAAAAGCTGAGAAAAACCCCGATATTCCCACCAATAGCCAGGAAGTACAGGTCAAAAGGATAGCCCAACGCTTTTGCAGTCCCGCTTTGGCATGGCTAAAGTTTGCATCTGTTAGATTAGCCCCCGTAAAATCTGCACTCTTGATATCTGCACCACTAAAGTTTGCCCCCTCAAGGTTTTGACCTTTGAAAGAGCGCCCTCTGAGATTTTGACCGGAGAAGTCCTGGGGCATGGTTAAAAACAGTATACAAATTTCTTTTTGGATACAGATATATTATGAACAATTCCAGAATTTTAACGTTTTAAAGCGATTCTTTTTTCTTAACGCCAGTTTTTATGCTTCAATCCCCGACTTAATCCTTTCGCTCTCCCCACCAATACATCATTCATTCACAATCAAGTTATAGTCAATATAACCGAGCATCGCCCCTCTTTTTATCGCCTCATAACTGTTCTTGACGTGCCATTTACTGTACAAATCACTGGCATAACGTTTGACTGTACTAACAGAGAGAAACATTTCTTTGGCAATCTGTTCAAAAGCTAAACCCTGAGCCAGTAAACGCAGGACTTGTATTTGTCGTTCGGTGGGAGAGTCAAGCAAGTTTTTGTCAGCAAAACTAGGGTCAATATATCTATTTTTATCAAGGTTTTTTAACAGTTTTTTAGCCAGCTTGGGGTCGAGTAGACATTCATCAGAGTAAGCTCTCTTGATGGCTAGTTCAATCAATTCTATATCAGCACTTTTGAGCATATAAGAATCAGCACCATGACGAAAAGCTGACTTAATAAAGTCTGAATGAGTCTGATTAGTAAAAATCACCACTTTACTATTAGTTTTCCTTTTGATTGAGCTAGTCAGTTCTAAACCACTCATGTCGGGTAAGAGTAAATCAACTAACACAACATCAGGGTTGGTCTGTTCAATTAATTTAAAACCTAGCTTTCCACTGGAGGCATCACCAGTTACTTCTATATCTGGAGATTTTTCAATAGCGCTTTTGATGCCTAAGAGTGTGAATGTTTCTGGTTCAACAATTACTATTTTCAGCATGATTTTATTAATCCTCTAATAATAAATGGCTGTTTATTGGCGGACTTATTATTGATGCTTCTGCCGTGGGTGTCCGTGCTGCCGTAGCAGTGCCGTAGGCTACGACCTATACAGGGCATGGATTGCCGTGATTACTGCCGTATGCCGTAGACAGCCATAAAAGCCAGTAAAACATCTGTTAGTGTTACCACGGCATCACGGCATGACTTTCACCAATCAGGTAGGGAGTAGCTATCAGGAGCGTCAGAATTTACCTGATCAGTCTTAACTAATTCAGCTAATCCATCAATTAATTCTTGCTCTGAATAACCAGATAACCTGTCTGCCTTCTTCAAATCACGTAATGTTTTTGGGGTTTTAGTCTTGACATTCTGGAAGTATTCATAAATCTTTTTCGCTACTTCAGATAATGGTTTGGGATGTATCTGGTGAGCCGGACTTAAATTAAATTCCAGGTTAAATACTCTATCTAGATATTCCTGCTCCGAAGCAATCGGCTTGACTTGATTAGATAATTGGGGCATTAATGCCACAATAAAACCCCCAACGGAAGCAATCATAACTGGGCGCAAGTTTTTATAAGAGACTGCTTTAATATCCAAGTATTTAGATTTAATTTGCTCCCGTTCTTGCTTACCTGGGATAATGTCACCTCTATTTAAAATCAACTCCAGCACCCCATAAGATTCTTGCTCCCTTCCATTCTTGATATACCTATTACCTAACAGCAATAAATTCAAGCACATTCTCGTTTGAGCATCCATTTTTTCAATGCCCAATGCTGCCAGATTAAAAGACTGTAGGGAAGCAATAAACTTAGTATTAAACTCTCTACCAATCAGCAGAACATCAAGTAATTTACCCCCATAATTCCAGTCAGAGTAATGCTTACTTAATTGATCAGCAATCACTAACCAGTCATCCAGAATTAGAATCAGTGGTGGTAAGGATTCGCGCTTTGATTCTGGTAGCTGTTTACGCTTTTTGTAGTCGGTGTAAAAGTTGTCAATTACCTCTTTGGCTAGGTCTGGGTTTTCCCCGTCAAAGACAATTACTCTCTCCTTCTCTCGTAAACCGCAAAAACTATCATTCTTAGCACTAATTACCCAGATGTCCGCCCCTGGGGAATCAGCCAAAATCCGCCCAATTAAGTAATTGAGGGTTACTGATTTACCGCTTCCCGGTGCGGCAACTAAAGCAGTGGAACTATCTGCTCTGGCTAGAGCTTGCAAAGTATTCAGGGCAAGAGCTTCTGATGGGTGAAGACTATGGGCAGTATTCTGCTGTAACGCCTGCTGTTCCTCCCCAGTAACTTTATCGTCACCCCTGGCGATATCCTGCATTGATTGCCCTGGTAATGCCCCGGCGGGTTGACCAGTCGCCTGTTGCAGTTGCACCCGTGCCTCTGCCTCCGCCCTCAAACGTACCTGCTCTTGAAAGATGGCTAACTCTTGCGGTGTCATTTTTGACAACTGTGCTGCTCTGACCCGTCGATTCTCCGTCCATTGGTGGAATTCGTAATCTAGTTGTGCGCTATATGCTTCCTTATGAAGCCTTAACCCGTACCAAAGTTTAGAAATTAACCAGTTGCTACGAATTTCTTCCCTAACTGAAGGCATTAGTTGGACTAATCGCCATTCCCTAGCTTTGGATAACCCATAGGCTCCTCCTAGAAAAAACACTGAAGCTAATCCCCACAAAGCCTTATCAGGGTTACTTGGGGGGATTATTCTTAATCTAGTTGCTTTGGTTGGCAGGAAGTTATCACGTTGAAACTCTGGGTTAGCTGGTGTGTAAGCTTCAGCATAAAATTCCGACTCTGGCATTATGTAACGCTTGTTGGGAGTGCAGTACCTTTGACGGTTAACCGGCTTGGTGAGCGTTGAGGGGATGAAGCAATATTCAACCAAACTAATTTGAGTTCCTGTAAATGACTTTGCCCCACAAATTAACCCAATGGTTGCCAGCACCCCCACAGTAATATTGTTGGCTGTTCCTGAACGCAAGTATTCTTCAAATTGTTTGCGTTTCATTGGTTTGTTCCCCTGACGATTGCTGCAATCACCAACAACACAAAAGCACCTACCCCAATCAAGCCCCAAGGTATTTCACTCTTGGGAGTTGGCTTAACTTCGTAGGTTTTAACCTCCTGATAGAACCGTGTCTTACCTGTATTAGTTGCTTCTGACACTGCCCTATATTCATCAAAGGCAATCCACAGCGAAGCTCCTACACTTGCGGTTTGGGCGGTCGCTACCAAAAAATCTTTGTCAATGTGGATTTGTCCGTCGTAGTGAAGCTTGGTCAGGGTATTGGCGAAGAATAGCCCCAGTACAATGCTGCCCAATGTGCCAGAAGCCATTGCCCCAATTCCCAAACTCGTTAGTAGGCTGACTCCAGCATTGGCAGTGAACACTCCCAAGAATGTAGCCAGTGCTTTGTTTAGCAGTTGTTTGTTACTGAAGACATCACGAATGGATTGCTCTAACCGTTCGCCGTCTTCGCTCTCCGGGGTCGGTTTTTCTGAAGTAGTTTCACCCCACATTAACGGTGTGGACTGTTCGCTGGTATTTTGGAACTGCGATAATAGGGAATCAATTTCATTCATGTTTACCTCGCGTGGGTGAAACAGAAAAAGCCAGAGTTTTTGCTAACAACTGGCTTTCCGACTTACTTATGGGTTAGATGCCCATAAAATTGCGAAACCACTGCCCTACTCGGCTAATGCCAGCAGTGCGCGAGTAATTAGGCTTTGGTATGCGGTCGGTTTTCGCTTCACTGCCATTAGTCCACAGTGCGCTAGTAACCGCAGTTTCATAAGCGCGATCCGCCGCGTCTTGTGTCTCAGGCAGCTTGTTAGAAGCTTTGATTAAATCAGCCTCATATTTTGCGATCGCCATCAAATCCGCAGTAGCCCCAGATATCTGAATCAAGGATGAGCGTTGCGCGTGACGGGTTGCCTCGGCAGTGGTGGCGTTGACGTGTTCTGCCTGCATCTCGGTCATCTCGTTTTTGAAACGCTGCTCTCCTGTTTTACTGGTGTTGATAGCTTTCAGGGTTTGCGTACCGTGCTTCTGGGTCAATTGCACCAGTTCAGCGTAGGCTTGGTTTACATCCCCAGTTGTTTCGATAATTTTGCGGTATGCCTCCAAAGCTTTAGGCAGATTAGCCTTAGCTGTGTCAGACAGTCGCGCCATATCTGCAATTTTGGTGATTACCGTTTGGTCGCCAAGGAGGGCTTTGTTGAAGTCCGATTCTGAGACATCAAACAGTCTCCCCATTGCTCCTAAAGTACCTGGGGCAGTGGTGGGTATATGGTTTTTGAGTTTTGCTGCTCCAAAATTACGTGCCATTTTATCTCCTAATAAGGGATGTAGTCATAGTCGATATTGCTGGATGATTGGGGCAACTTATCCCAGTAACCCATCTCTTCAAATCGGCTATAAATTCTCGTTGCTAGTTGCCGTATTGGATCATCAAAATCTTCAGAGATTAAATCAAATCGGTTCTCACCAAATGCCAAAGTATTTGCAATGTCAGGGTCAATCCCATTACCCAAGAATTGACCAAATGCAGCAGAGTATGGATGGTCATCGATGGTTGAATGAGTTGCTAGAAATTCAGTTCCGGTGAAAGGTGGGTAATCTTCACTTTCTTCTAACGGTGTGGAGAGTGCCTGAATATCTGCTGAGATCATTGCTGCCCATTCTTCAGGATTTTCGGCTTTGAATTGAACTAATCTCAGGGCGCGGTCAGTTAGCGGCGATTTGCCCCAATCGTGGGGATTTCTGTAGTCAAGTGTCATTTGTTAAGATCCTTGTAACGATGTGTACTTGATGCACTTTCGGGTGAGGCGATTGCACTTACTTTGGTCGGTGGAGGCAATCGCTTCATCATCAGTTTTCACAAAACTCAACAAGTTCAAAAACCTCCCTCTGCACTTGGTTTTGACTTAATTCTTTTCGTTTGCCTTTCGAGTCAATGAATATGAAAGGGGCATTGACTCGACAATTAGAACGGTGGCTGTAGCGCAATTGTTGACCACGGAATTCATACAAGTGGTTACGTTGTAGGGCTGTCGTTTCTAACATTTGCTCCCTCAAACTTGCGAATAAAACTCGATATTTAGAATCGCTTCGTGAATCTCCATCAAGGCTTGAACGGCATCACCCATCTTTAAGTCATTCGATGTACTGAACCGTTCGGAGGCTTCGATTTGCTTGTAATTTGGCGATGCTTGCACGAACCTTAGAGTCTGTTCGCAACCGAGGATGATGGTCATGATTTCGGTTGTTGTTAGGCTTGGTTGTGTCTTTTGGGTGTCTTGGTCGCTCATGACTTCCTTCCTTTTCTTTGGGTTTTCATCGGTGTGGGTTGGGGTTCTGGCTGATTACTTGGGGATTGTGGCTGGTTCGGCTTTTGAAGTACATAGCTGATTGCACCTCCACCCCCGACAGCTGCGGCAATGGTGAACATATTGTTTCTGCCAAACTGCTGGACTCCAAAATAGCCAAGGGCTAACGCTGCTGCTGTTGCTCCAATGCCTAAAACCGTATTTCTGAATGTGGTTCTGTTCATGCTGCCCCTTTGAAATTAGTGACCATTGCGCTAAGTGCCGATTTATTGGGCTGTGTAGAAAGTGAAGTTTCAACTTTGGGCGATGCTTGCACATTGCCGTGTTGAAAAACTAACTTCTCTACACCTGCTGATAATGCTTGTGTCGGTGCATCTTGGGGTAAATCAAAAATCTTGCACAATTCAATTACTGCTAAGTAGGAGATGGTTATACGCCGAGATTCGTAATTCATTGATTAAGCTCCAATTGAAATTTGAGTTAATAGCTTCAACCCCAAGGCATTGATGAATTGGGGATTATTCAAGACCACAAAGCCTAAACCGGCTAAGTTTTGATCCACCACTGGCAAGGAAACACCCCCACCCCAGGCGACAAGGTATTTAGCGCGGTCTAGATAATTGCCAGCAGTCACAAAGTTGGCGAATTTCTCAATCCGGTTACTCCACCACTGATCTAGACATTGGCTGTACTCGGTTTCAAACTTCTTGCCCGTGAGATGGTTGCCTCCATAAGTAAAAGTGCCTTCGATAATCCCCTGGTTCACCAAACTGGGTGAGTGCTTCACATCCTTGGACAGCAGACTTACTCGGTCGTTTCGCTTGTCTAGTGCCTCTGCAATCATCGAATGCAGTTCACCCGCTCCACCTTCAATCAAGTGACGGTCTATAACTGCACCACTCCCGTTAAACACGGTAATCAACCAAGTGGATGAACCGATATCGAGTGCGATCGCTAATTCTGAGGGGTCAAGTACCAGGGATGCTTCACCGAATAAGCAGTGGGCAATGCTTCCAAATCCTTCGGGATAAATGCCTGTAACCGCGATTTCAACTGTCTTGCTGACAATGGAACGGGTAAGTGGGTGCAGATGCTCAAAAGTGTGAGTCCCTTCTACTCTGCGTTTAATCTCTTGGCCCCAGCGTTCTGGGTTATGGTTGCTCAAACTAATTTCTAGCTTGAACCCATCGGGAATATTCAGAACTGCTAAGTCTGCAAGGATGCTTTCTAATGCCAGTTCTGCTTTTTTGGCTTTGTCCTCGTGTAACAGTGTGTGGTCACTTTGAGCTAGAGCCGCACTGCCCCAGAAGAATTGAACGTCTTTTAAGTCAAGGCGCGTTCCTTCTACATATCGAAGCCATGCCCCATCTTTTGAGATGGTTTCGTGGTGCATGATGTTGCGGTTGCGAACAAGTGAGTATGCGGCTGGCATCATGATAGAAAAATCACCGATGATTGCCTTGCCATACCCTGCACCTGAATCTTTTCCGGCGATGAGGTCAGTTAGCCCGGATTTGGCTAACAAGTCTGCTTGAACTAGCCAGTTTTTGGCATTGGAATATATAGCTGTCATGGTTCAGATGATTGTTAAAGTCTTGATTTTTCTGGCTTTGGAGAATTTAGAGACTGAATCGCCTTAAGTCCAAATATCCAGTTAGCGGTTAGCCCTCACTTCGCTTTCCGGCTTCTATCACCTCTGTTCTGCGTCGTTTTTTGGCTTGCTAATGTCATGTTAACGCAATATTGTGTTGTTGCAACAGCGTGTTAAATGATGTTTTGTTATTGCAACAGTAAAATGAAGCAATAAATCTTATGAGTAATGGCATGGGGAGACGTAATAATCCAGACTATTCACAAATAACCGCTTTAATATCAAAAGATATAGCTAAAAAGTTTCGCCTCTACTGCACGGATCAGGAAATTCAGATTACAGACGCGGTTGAAGAAGCAATCAAAGAGTATCTGAGTAAAAGAGGTGTCTCACTAACTTGATGTTGCAACATTGCGCTAAAATCGCTGTGAAGCTGAAAAGCGATCGCAGAACACAAACAGACTAATCAAAACAAACCAGTATGACGATGACTATATAAAACGTTTGATACTGCCTGCACTGGATAAAGAGTCTAACAAATGGCTATTGGTTCAGAAATGCAGTGTCAAGCATTAGTATCAATACAGTCCGTATTAATTTCACATCATTAATTTTGATGCTGCCAATGTTAGCCGTGAAAGACCCACATACCGATTTTCAACTCCCGCTGCATAACGAAGCAGCATTAAAGTGGATTAGGGAGACGAAAAATTACTACTCCACTGTTGCTCTAGCAGTTGGTGGTACTGCGCTGGTATCTGGCAGCTTCATTAATCCGGCTGCCTGGGCTGCTTTTGCATTGGCTTACAAACCGTTGGTGATCATTCAAAAACTTGCACGGTTGGAAAAATTAACCGACCTACTTTTACAAGAGTTTAAAAGCCAGGGGATAGAAATCTTTCCATTTCCGGGAGGAGAGAAAAACCCTATTGACTTGTTTATTAGATTTCCACGAACAACTCACCTGTTTATCTCCATTCGTTCGATAGGAGATAGGGAGGTAGTCTACAACGAAGCCAGGGAAGCTTTACAACTCAGAAAGAAGGATAAGAATGGTTTGACAACCTGGAAACCTTGTCCACTACTTGAGTTGGCTGATTACGAAAAGTGGCTTAACAAAAACAGAGACTTGTTCGCAATGTCTTCTCGTGAAGCTACAAAAACGCCAACAGCAAAAGTTTTAGCCCTATGGCCTCCTACTAGAGCGGCTTCAAATCTCAATGAACATTTATATTCGTCCGTGGGAAGTATGAGAATTCTGGCTCTTAGGAGAAAAGGTACTATGTTTGTGATTCAAGAGGGGGAAGTAATCGAGTTTGTTAGGGCTTGGTTAGCCCAATACAAATAGGCTAAAAGTTGAAAACCCCTTCGTCCAGTGTGGACAACGGGGCTTTCAAAATTAATTCCATTGGAATTGGGGATTGGGTTTCGCAGCCTAATTAGTATCCCTAATAGTAATTTTATCTTACACGATCAGGTGTAAAGCCAATGTAATACTGGCTCACCAGATGTAAAGAGTGTTTCAAGAATTTTAGCAAATTAGATTTTTGAACGTTTGTACTAGAAAATTACTGCCACGGGATAGCTCCAATTCCTCCACTACATACACATACTGGAGGATTTGTAAAGTGTCAAAAAAACAGCTATTTCATACTGATACTACCAGCAAGCTGCTATTCACAACTATTGCTAACGCTTGCCCCCACTGCGGTAAACCAGACTGGTGCTATTCAATAGAAGAATTTACAGTCTGCGATCGCGATCGCTTTCATCAGCCTAACTATGCACTGGCTCAACCGAAACAATCGCCAACTTATGTATTAAGCAATTGTCAAAAATTAAATAATGTTCAAGGAGGTATCGCGTAATGGTTGCACAATTCTCCAATCAGCAAGCACTCGCCTCCTTTGATATTCGCAATTTTGTAGACAAGTTAGAACCAGCCAGAGAGAAAAATAAATACATCTGCCCAGTTTGTGGCGGGAATGACTTATCTATTGTCCCAGAAACCGGGAAGTACAGATGCTTCAATAATTGTGAGTGTAAGGACATCAGAGAGGCGATTAAACCTTGGGCTGAAGTAGTGGCAGAAAGGGCAGGGGCTAATTACACTCCATCCCTAAACCGTTTGGCTGCGAAGCCCAAGAGAATCTTGCCCAAAAGTGCGCCAATTCCAGATGGTGAATTAGCGCTGGTGATGTTGACCCAAGCGGCGACTGACATACCCCAAACTCAAAACATAACTTGTAAGCTACCAAAGGGAATACCAGGGAATGCAACACAAACGATCTATCCTTACTCACAAACCCAATGGGTAATTCGCTATGAATGGGCGGATTACATCAAAGAGAAGGGAAAAGATAAATCCTTCCGCCAATGGCACAGGCTCCCGGACGGCACACCAGAGATGAGAAAAGGGGATGAACCCTGGAAAGCTTACCGCATTGATGAAGCGATCGCCGCCGCTAAATCTGTGACGGGAACCCCGGCACTACTCCAGCATGAAGGTGAGGGATGCGTAGAAGTTGGTCGAGAGCATGGGCTTGCTGGGATTACGTTTCAAGGCAGTGCATGGGACAAAAAAACCATCACCCCAGAATACCAACTCCTGAAAGATTCAGGCATAGGATTAATCATTTTTCTGCACGATGCCGATGACACTGGCTTAAAGAAACTCCAAACCTGCCAGGACTGTGCAGCCGAGGTGGGAATCGCATTGATCGGAATTAACCCCCATGATATCTGCCCTGGCTTACCATATAAGTCATCAGATATTAAAGAAATTTTGGGGCAGATGGAAGTACCAGAGTTTATCCGTAGGCTAGAGCAAGAAATTCATGCAGCCGTGGCAGAACGGCAAAAGATAGAAGCTAGTGTGTCCAGTGTCCAAAATAATGACTCTGTAGGGACAAACTTCACCCAGCAAGCTTTTCACGCTTTGTACACAGATAAGCACTGGATTACCATTAACAACGAACTTTATTTTCACACTGGAAGCTACTACAAATTATCTCCAGACTCCAAAGAACGGAAGCGCATTACTGACTTTTGCGATTCTTATTCAATTGAAGATGGAAATGGTAAGCAGGAATATCCTTATGCAACACCAAACTGGGTTAAAAAGGTTCTTGAATGGGCAAAATTGCGAACAGAAATCGACCCAGAATTAGTTAACCCTCCCGGAACGAACTGCACTAATGGAGTCCTAAAAATTATTTGGGATAAAGAAGATTTTACTGTTGAAATAAAGCCGCACACACCAGAGGATTACTACACTTACAAGCCATTAGTTGAGTATAACCCTAACGCAGATGATACCTATTGTGAGCAATTACTATCATGTTTGGATAAGCCACAACAAGAGATATTTATAAGGATCGTAGCCGCATCTCTTGATTTAGAAACTGTCAGAAAATTTAAGGGTAGACAGGTAAGGGCATTATTAGCAGTTGGTCTGGGTTCTAATGGTAAAGATGCTTTACGTAGGTGTTTGTCCTCTATTTATGGGGAAGAGAAAGCCTTTACATCTGTTCCCCTGACTGACTTCCAGCTATACGATGAAGGTCGAAAATTTAATTTACATTCATTAATGGGTAGCCGTGTTAATTGGGCTTCAGAAAATGCCCAAACTTGCAGAATTGATAGAATTCAAAGTTTAAAGCTTTTCATTACTGGAGACAAATTACATTATGAACGCAAGGGGAAAGACCATACAGAATTTACGCCGAATGGAATAGGTATCTTTAACTTAAATGAAACTCCAGCAATTCAAGGAGTACTAAAAGCAATTGAAGATAGAATTGCAGTTTTAGAGTTTAGAAAGACTTTCACCGATAACCCTGACCCCAATAATCCAAACGAGTTAAAAGCTGACTCTCGATTTGTTTATGACTTGGATTTCATTAAATCTAACGTAGCCCCAGCATTTCTAAACAGGATGATAAAAGGGCTGAGGGATTTAATAGAACAAGGCATAGATTATAGCTGTACTTCTGATGCTTTTCGCAATCTCCAGAAAGAAAATAATCATCTTTTTGAATTCATTGAATCCAACAATATAGGTTACGTAGAGGGTGGAGAAATAGCGGTAAGCGCTTTGTGGTCAAGGTTGGAGCAATGGTATATCCAAAACGGGACATTAACTATGGACTCTGACGGCAACAGGAGAAGCTGGATAGACCAAGCCCGACCCAGTGACAAGAATGTTAAAGGGGCGAACCAAGTTGCTCCAAGATTTATGCAACTTTTCCCCAAAGCCATTAGAGGTACTAAGTACTGCAACATTGCGAAAAAAGATATTCCTATACTCAAAGGAATTGGAATTACTGAAGTTACCCGACCCAGTTTGACCGAAACCCGACCCAGTTACGACCCAGTTACCGACCCAGAAAACCAGCTACAGCAAGCATCCCGACCCACCCGACCCACTTTTTCTAACTTTCATGAAAGTAACGTTGAAAAGGAAGATATGAAAATTGAATTGCCTTCTCTTCCAGTGCAAAAGGAGGAATACCCCCCCATAACTGGGTCGGGTGGGTCGGAAGTCTTACCCAGTAATGATTATTGCCCCGGTGAGTGGGTCGTAACTGGGTCGGATGACTTAGAAAGTGGGTCGGGTGAATTGCCCAATGAGGACGAGAACTCATACTCACTGTTGCAGATTGAAAAGGACGGCGGGGACATCGCAAGGTTTGTTGGTTGTCAAGTTGAAGTGCGATCGCTTAGTGGCACTGTCAAGTTCGCAGGTGAAATGATTAACTGCAACTCAAAGAATGGGATTATTACTGTGGCAACTGAGCAGGGGAACAGAGATGCATCTTTCTGTGAAGCCTTCGTGATTGCCTGAGTCAAGCCAGGAGCTAATGTCAGGCTCTATGTGATTTCAGCGCAATTAGGGGTAAAGACAAGATACGCGCAAAATTTATCACCATGTAAAGTTTTTGTAACAAATTCAACGTGATCGCCTTTGTCTATATGAGATAAAAGTATGCCTAGTTTGGCTTTCAGGCTAGTGAACGCTTCGCGCTTATCTATCCCAACTTATAAAATATTGCCGAAAACAGAAGCTGAAGGCTCTTATCAAGGAAGTCACGAAATAATCAGCTGTACATTAGCGTTCCTCTATAAGGTGTCTAGACAGATTTCTCATGTGAGTAGAGTTGTCCAGAGTCCTCGGAGTACCGCAACTGGCGAGCGCAATAAGAGCAATAATACTCTTCGCCATCCCAGTAGACAGGATTACCGCAACTATTGCAATACTCAGTATCGCTATATCCGGAATTATTTTGCCAGTGCCAATTGCAGCGTAAAGATGTATCACTTATTGTTTTGATGCGTGTATTAATTGAGGCGATGGCTTGTTCTTCTGCTTCCTGAAGTGAGTTGGCTTGTCCTTTCCAGTGTCTCTCTCCGAATTCAGTTCTGATAAATACTAGAAATTGCATAAAAGTTGTATCTCAGCAGATGTTTTTATCAATAACAGCTATGTAAAATAGTTGTTTTTTAAAGATACTTCCCTTGGCTCGTAGCGAAACTTCTACTATGAGATGTAATCCAGATTTTTTGGGGATAAATTTTTGTCTTTCCAATGACACTGTTAACTCTGCCTGATGATAGAGTCATGAGTTTTGAACACAATTTTTTGGGAAAAACATGAAAACTAACTGAGCAAAACTTTTATAACCAAATTACCAGACATAAAGCGCATTTGGCTTCATCCCAAATTTGATGAAAAAACTGATTTAACTTGCTGCACAAACATCTCATAATCAATAGGCTTGAGGATAATTCCTACTACATTTTCATCTGTAGATAATCCTTCGGAGAAACCGGTGAAAAACAAAACAGGAATATCTAAATGTAACTCTTGCCGAATGTAACGAATCACATCATGTCCAGTCATATCTGGCATAATTATATTTAAAATTAATAAATCATAAGAATTACTTTTGATTTGATTGATTGCCTCTGCCCCACGATGTGCAACATTTACCCTATAACCTTCTTGCTCTAGTATCATTTGGATTAATTCGGTATTATCAGGAATATCATCGCACACCAAAATATTTTTTATGGCTTGATTTTGGTCTGGGTTCTCAGACATAAATTGAAAAATAATTTCGAGTGTGAGTAATTATGGATAATATCAACAAAATCATCTTAGAAAATCTGCATTCTGGGGGAAAAACTGCTGGAGAATTAAAGGATGCGTCTGATTGTAGTTACAGCATCCTTGATAAAGCCTTACGAACCCTCATTGATGCAGAAGAGATTGAACCAGGATGGAGTAATGACGATTTACCTGTGAGAATTTACAAACTTAAGCGCCAAAAAGAATCTGCTCCCTTTTGGAGAATTTAGCAATTTATTACCAGTAATTGAAGGATTTTAATTAAAAAAATTGTGGTATCCTTTAGCCGAAAATGAGTTTCTCTTGATGCCACTCGGAATTAGAGTAACATCATAGGGATGCGGGTAGGTCGTTATCAATCCTCAATCCTTTTTTGCTGTGCTTTAACTGTTTCCAGAATGACTTAATCTGCTCGTAAGCTTCTTCGGGAGAAAACAGCCGAATATTAGCGTTCGTAGAATCTAGAAATTTCTCAATTTATTCTTTGTGACTCGACTAGAAGTAAGTGGCGATTTGACTTTATATATCCTCATCCTTTCGGCAGAGGATAGCTATCACAGCAATAGTCATGCTGTTTAATAGCAACTATTATTCTCACCTTTTCCTTTGTGTTTAACAGAATCAAATTTTTACTTCGAGGATTTATCCAAGGACTGAAGAGTGATTACTGGGCAGAAGTTACCACCCAATGCCCTGACTGCATCTACTATTTTGGGCCTTTTCAAAGTTTTGTTGAAGCGAAAGCTGCCTGCCCCGGATACGTTGATGACCTTAAAAGCGAGGGAGCCTTGGGGATAAAAGTCGTCGTTAAACGCTGCCGTCCTGATGTCTTGACGATTTTTGATGAACAAGTGAGCTAAGTAACAATAGGCCCTTGAGGATTTCCGTCAGCCGAAAATGAACTGTAAACTGTATCAGAGTTGTTATGAGTGAATTAATTTTTGAGCCAGATAAGATTTATGAGTTTGCACAGATCGACAATTTTCGAGTGTCCTGGCGATTGAAATACGTAGAAACAGTTTTCAACCCAGTCAATAAAGAAATACGTTTACATTTTTATAAGCTAGAATCTTCTGTTGAAAAACAAAAAGATATCTACTTGAGTCAAAGCGATATCTACCAACAAGTAGGGAGCATCAATGAAGCTAGCGAATATGAAGTGAGGTATGAATACTAAGAGCGGATTACACCTGATGGTGGGAATAGCGTTGCAACTATAAGCAGATTTTATCAGCCAACGCCAGAATCGCGGTTGTAGCGGTTGGGATTGATAAGCAGAGATTAACGGAGTCGAGTGGGTTCAACCCGGTCACGAAATATATAGGCTTCTAGACGTTTACATTGTTTTATTGACAAAACCTAACCTTGAAAAACTTTATAGCACTACTAATTTAGCTGTGCGATTCTAATCGGGGCAGAATTATGGCATCCCGTGCGCCGCTCGTTTCTTCTTCGACTCCGCACTAACCGTGAGTCGGGCTAATACATTTTCCACTCCCTTGCGTGCTTGTGTCAGATGAATCGGGTCGTTCATCATGACAAAAAGAAAATTCGCAGCCAAAAGCATAGCCTCAATTTCAAAAACCACTTGAGCAACTTCCACATTGGGATCTATCTCTCCCAAATCCTGCGCCTCTTGGATGCACTGCCTCAATAATGTAAGCCACTTGCCTAGCACCTCGACGACTCGATCGCGGGCCGGGCCGGGGCGCGTGTCGAGTTCCGCGGCGACCGAGGCAAAAAAACATCCACCCGGAAAAACTTTGCGTTCGAGATGCGAAAGAAATGAATCAACCAGTGCGTTGAGCCGATAAGTTCCCTCTTGCGCTCTCATTGCAGGCTGAAGCACTTCACGATCAAGAATCTCGGCTGCCGTTTCGATCGTCGCCAACTCCAGTTCTTCTTTGGATTTGAAGTGCGCGTAGAGTCCACTCTTGCTCATGCCAACCTCAGAGGCCAAGTCTCCAAGTGACAAGCCAGTTAGCCCCTTCGTTGTTGCCAGCTTCGCCGCAGCGAGCAGAATAGTAGCGCGACTGGACTGACCTTTCAAGCGGCGGGGTTCACCGTCTGACGAACTGGCTGTTGATGATAAAGCAACGCTCATGACTTGATGCAAAACTTATTACTTGACAATAGCACGAACGGTCGTCATAATCAAAAGAAGAAAAAGAACGAACGTTCGTCTTTTATAGACTCTTCTTTATAGCTACTCTTAATTACAAACTGGAGAAAACTTATGCCATTAGTGAATGTAAAATTGATCGAAGGCGTTTTCACGTCAGCCCAAAAACAGGAGATGATCCGCAAGCTCACTGACACGATGGTGTCGATCGAAGGCGAGAACCTGCGTCCAGTGACGTGGGTTGTGATTGAAGAGGTCAAGAGCGGTGACTGGGGAGTGGGTGGCGCTCCTCTCACCACCGACGATGTGCAGGCGCTTGCGGCTGGCAAGTCCAAAGTTAACGCTTAAAGAAGCACAGCAGCGAACCCGACCATCGCGCTGTGGTTGCAAGTGTGGCCCCTCGCGGATCGGGTCACTGAGCGTGGCCCGTTGGCTAATTCTGTATTGATAACTATTCGCAATAATTGTGCTGTGGCGCGACTTTCAACGGAGTAATGGGGATCGTGGCGTAGTAGACTGTCCATAATAGAACGCGTACACCGGACACTACCACCAATAATAAATGAGGTTGCCACCCCCAACTCGTCTACCCAACAAACATTACAGGTCTAGAGAATACCTTACACCAAGTGAAGTGCGATCGCTACTCGATGCTGCGCTCGATCGTAAAGCTCGTTATTCTCACCGTGATTATACACTGATGTTGCTCATGTTTCGCCACGGTCTGAGGGTGGGGGAAGCTGTAGGGGCTAAGTGCGGGTTGCGCTGGGATGCACTGATGTGGGCCGAACGTCAGATTTTCATCACCAGGGAAAAGGGCAGTGACTCTGGGGTGCATCCCTTGAGAGATGATGAAATAACTTTGCTCAAACAACTCAGAGAGATGTTGCCTGATAGTAAATATATATTCGTTTCTGAGCGCGGTGAGGTGATGTCTACTGATGCGGTGCGAAAACTAATTGGGCGGCTGGCGGCACAGGCGGGGCTTGATATCAAAGTTCACTGTCACATGATGCGCCATGCCTGCGGCTACTATCTGGTGAATCAGGGTTACAACACTAGAGAGATTCAAGACTTTTTGGGACACCGCGATATCAAACACACTGAAAAATATACCAAGCTGAATGCTCGACGCTTCCTGAATTTTGATTGGGGTGATTTGTAAAATGTCGAGAAATATGGATTAAAATCTGAATATTATGTATTTTTTTTAACAAAAATATGATAAATGCACTTAAAATATCTAACTAAAATTAGTTGGTATTTCAAATGGAGTGGCTTGTCTTCTTTCTCATAATTATAATTTTCGGGTTGGGCTACCAACTCTTCCGAGTAAATGCTAGCGTACCGGACAAAGCAAAAGAATATTATGAAACCTGGAAAAAAAGAGATTACGAGTATATAAAGCGAGAACAGCGAGATATTGCCCAACAAGAAATAGAGATACTTGTAAATGAACGGGCACAAAGAGTAGCACGAGAGCAATACGAGTCGTGGCGCTCTAAAGATGTAGACTCTATCAAAAAACAGCAAATAGAAATTGCAACACGCGAAGCACAAGTTTTACTTCAACAATGGATAGATGAGAATAGCAAAACTATTAGGCAAGATGCTATACAGAGAAGTCAATCTGTAATTACTGGAAAAGTCACGGAACACTTTATTCCTTTTCTTCCAGAATTTACCTTCAATCCCAAAGATGCCAGATTTATAGGTAGTCCAGTAGATTTTGTAGTTTTTGTAGTTTTTGATGGATTAGATGAAGATAACCTACGGGAAATTCTATTTATAGAGGTAAAAACAGGATCTTCTTCTTTAAACAAGCGTCAGAGATATATTAAAGAAGCAATCCAAGCCAACAGAGTTAGATGGATTGAGATGAGAAAAAATTAATTATCTTTAGCCCGAAGTTATTAAAAAAGCTTGTTTTTGCATTACCAAAAACCTAAAGGTTTAGCTGGACAAACCAGCTTACCGTAAATTATTCAGCCCCAGATGAACCCGCGAGAGCGATTGCGTCCGTTGGCGGGAAAAGGGGTTTAAACGACATCAAGGCAAACCAGCTTGTTGCAAAGCATTCAGCCTCAGATTAACCCTATCTTGAGCGCTATCACTCAACTCTGCATCACACCAAAATCGATATGATACGGGTCATGAATTTAAGGGTTAGTTTTTTCATCCGGTTTATACTGAGAACGGTGTTTTGCAATCAAGATTCTTATTTCGTTCTTAACTTCACGCCACAATGAAAAATTGGCATGGATTTGCTCCTGAAAGTCATCCCCAATAAGATAAACCTTACCTTCACTATCAAACGCGATTCTCAAGTCATCTGTTTTTATAAATGGCTTAAGTTCCTTCGTTAGGTTAGCAAATGTACTAAAAACTTGTGCGACATTAGCAGAGTTAGGCATGGTGATAGAAGAAAGTAACATTGAATTTCTGCTACTATTAAATAATACCACTGAAATGCCAGTAGCTAATTTGAATACATTTGATGTCAGATAATTTTTGTT